>JAYQBD010000149.1:0-4473 GCA_038137135.1 Oceanospirillaceae bacterium
CTAAAGTGCGTTAATTCAAGGAGTTTATGATGCGCAATATTTTGGGTAAGGGACTTAGCAGCTGGGGCATGATGGTGCTGCTACTTATCGTGCCGTTAGTCTTCTACTACACCGGTAACGCGTTTTACCTCGACCTGGCAACACGCCTGGTTATTCTGGCGATCGCTGCAGTGGGTCTTAATTTTGTTCTAGGCTTTGGTGGCCTCATCTCCTTTGGTCACGCAGCCTTTCTTGGCCTCGGTGCCTATGCGGTCGGCATTCCTGTCTACCACGAAATCTACGGCGGCTGGGACGCTCTGGCGAGCACAAACGGTTTCTTTCACTTCGGACTCGCTATCGTTGTTGGAGCTCTCTTTGCACTGTTTACCGGCGCAATCAGCCTGAAAGTGAAAGGGGTGCACTTCATTATGATCACTATGGCCTTCGCCCAGATGATCTACTACTTGATCATGTCGATCGAGGAGTACGGCGGCGATGACGGTCTAGTAATTGATATGCGCTCAGAGTTCCCGCTGATCTCGCTTGATGACCCAATTCAGTTCTTCCTGATTTCGTTCACCTCTTTAGCGCTTATCATGTGGCTGGTACATCTGATGGTGAACTCACGCTTCGGTATGGTGCTGCGCGGCAGTAAAGGTAACGAAGCGCGTATGGTCTCGATCGGCTACCCGACCTACCGCTACCGTCTGGTTGCATATGTAATCTCAGGGGCTATCTGTGGTTACGCCGGCGCGCTGCTGGGCAACTTTACCGCCTTTATCTCACCCGAGATGATGGACTGGTCGCGCTCGGGCAACCTGATGTTTATGGTAATTCTGGGTGGTGTTGCGACCATCTTTGGCCCTGTCTGGGGTGCGATTGCGTTTATCGTACTTGAAGAGATCCTCTCTGGTTACACCGTCTACTGGCACCTGCCGTTTGGCTTGATGCTAGTTCTGGTGGTGATGTTCAGCCGTGGCGGTATCTCCGCCCTGCTGCGTGGCAAGGAGGGTAAGTGATGTCTGCGATTCTTCAGGTACAAAATCTGGTTAAACAGTACGGCGGTCTAACGGCTACGGACGACCTTAACCTTGAGCTAATTCCGGGCGAGCTGCACGCTATCATCGGCCCTAACGGTGCCGGCAAAACGACGCTGGTGTCGCAGTTATCGGGATTTGTAACGCCTACATCTGGCAAGATTATCTACAAGGGCAAAGACATTACCCATCAGCCGCCGCATACGCGTGCGCACATGGGTATTGCACGGACTTACCAGATCACTTCGCTGATTCTGGATATGACCGTGCAGGAGAACATCGCCCTAGCGCTGCAGGCGCGTGATGGCCACTCTTTCCGCTTCTTCAAACCGGCGCGTTCCGTTAAGCGTCTGCAAAACGGTGCCATGGAGATCTTGGAAAAGGTAGGACTGGCCGAAAAAGCACAGATGAAAACCTCCGAACTCTCTCATGGCGAGCATCGCAATATGGAGCTTGGTGTAGCTTTGGCTGCACATGCTGACCTGTTGCTACTCGACGAGCCCATGGCTGGCCTCGGTCCTGACGAGACAGGCAAGATGATCGAACTCTTAACTTCGCTCAAAGGCGACCACACCATTCTGCTCATCGAGCACGATATGGATGCGGTCTTCGCGCTGGCGGATCGTATATCGGTATTGGTTTACGGGCATGTTATTGCCACCGGCACACCGGACGAGATTCGCAATAACGAGAAAGTTCAGCACGCCTACCTGGGTGAGGAGTAACCGATGCTAAAAGTAGAAGCATTAGAGACCAGTTACGGCAACAGCCAGGCGCTTTTCGGTGTGAATCTGGAGATTCAGGCTGGACAGGTAGCGACCCTGATGGGCCGTAACGGTATGGGTAAAACCACGACCATCAACTCAATTATGGGTGTGGTAAAACCTAAGGCCGGCAGTATCAAATTTGAAGGCAAAGAGATCTTTGGGCAGCCAAGCTTCAAGATCGCGCGTTTGGGCTTGGGGCTGGTTCCCGAGGGTCGTCAGATCTTCCCTAACCTGACTTGCATGGAGAACCTCATTGCCACCGCGGCCAACCCGCTAGGTAACGACAATCCTTGGACGGTTGAGCGTGTTTTGGAGATTTTCCCCGAGCTAGGCGAACGCGCCAGCTCTATGGGTAACCTGCTATCCGGCGGTGAGCAGCAGATGCTAGCGATCGGCCGTGCGCTAATGACCAACCCTAAGCTGCTGATTCTCGATGAGGCAACCGAGGGTCTGGCTCCACTCGTGCGCCAGCGTATCTGGCAGGCACTGGCAGAGATTCGCCAAGGCGGGCTGTCGATTCTTGTCGTCGATAAGAACCTGCACGACCTGGTGAAGCTGGCAGATGTGCACTACATCATGCAGAGGGGGCAGGTTGTTTGGTCGGGCACCTCCGATGAGCTCAACGCCGACGAAGACGCACGGCATAACTACCTAGGCCTTTAGCGGAGAGATCCACCGAAAGCGGGTGCTACCCCTTTTCTAGACACGCTGCGAGCCGTCCTTGGGCGCTTCGTGTTTGCCATCCTTGGCAAACAAGAGTCTAGAAAAGGGGTACCACCCGCTTTTTTGACCCACAAATATACCCAACCTAAGTAGGTAGGCTTTTATGCCGATCGCTCTGTAGGAGGTTTGTACGCGAAGCGTATTGGCCGACCCTAATCGGTCGCGAACGTGCGCTTTGCGCAGATCGCTCCTACACGAGGCCTCTACACGAAATTGAGTATGTCCTGTACGAACTCGGCTTCGTCGAGCAGGAAGGGGTCTAGGATGGTGAAGTGGTCTGCGCCCTCTTGAGGTTTGCAGTCCACGTCTATGCCCTGGGAAGCGAGGTATTCAGCGTAGGTGTTAGATTGTCTCGCGAACTCGGACTGCTCTTTGCCGCCATATCGAATCAGCACCTTGGCGCTGGTATGCACAGGCAGGAACAGAGGGCTGTTTCCAGCCACTTCTGCATCGGTCAGGTTGAGTGCCGGTTGCAACCAAGAGTGCGGAAAGGGACCCAGGTCAAACAGGCCACTCAATGGGATCGCACCTTTTATCAGATCTTTCGGTAGGCCGTAGCCTGTCCAATCAGTCGCCAGCATCATTGCCGCAAGATGGCCGCCGGCTGAATGACCTGAGATCGTCACGCGGCTCGCATCCACATCTAACTCGGACGCATTACGTGCGACCCAAGCGATCGCTTCGCGCGTCTGGTCAACAATATTACCCATGCGCACATCGGGGCAGAGGCCGTAGTTGGTCAGCACCACTGTGACGCCCTGCTCCACCAACTTCTGCGCCACGAACGCAAACTGGCGAGCGCTCATTGCGCGCCAGTAGCCGCCGTGGATGAAGATATGCACAGGCGCCCCAGGGACGCCGCTGGGGAAGATATCGATGTACTCAGCCTCAGTGGCACCAAACTGATGTGAATACCAGTTTGGCATCGCCTCTGTGGCTGCTGCACTTAGTTCGGCGAAGCGCTCTATTGCAGCATCACGATCGCTGACTAAAGCAGGATCGTACTCAGCCTGGATCTCTTCTGCGGTTGCAAAGTTACGATAGAGCATGCGCTTCCCCTACTAACTAATCCGACTTAGCGAATGGTCAACTCAATCGACCCCACACCCGCAACACTGCCTTCAATCTTATCGCCCGATACCACCGGACCCACACCTTCAGGCGTTCCGGTGTAGATCAAGTCACCCGGTTGCAGATGGTAGAACTGAGACAGGTGCGCGATGATCTCGCGGACATTCCAGATCAACATATTCAAGTCCGAAGACTGTTTGGTTTCACCGTTAACACGCAGTTCAATCGCACCCTCGGTAATCGTACCCACTTCGCTACGCGGAACGATTGGCGAGAGCACTGCAGACTGCTCAAAGTTCTTACCGAAATCCCAAGGGCGGCCCACTTCACGCGCGATCAACTGCAGGTCTCGGCGAGTCATATCCAGACCACAGGCGTAGCCGTAGATAATCTCGTCTGCTTCCTCTTCAGCCACCATAAAGCCGGGCTTATCGATAGCGATGACGAACTCCATCTCGTAGTGGTAGTTGTTGGACTTCAACGGGTAGTCGATGCTGCTACCACTGGGAATCAAGGCTGTGCGCGCATCTTTTATGAAGTAGAAAGGCTCCATCGTGTTCTTGTCGACCGGCGCGCCCATCTCTTGCGCGTGCGCCATGTAGTTACGGCCTACGCAAAAAATACGGTTAACAGGGAAACGTACATCGGTGCCAGCAATCTCAGCGGTTGCTTGTGGCACAGGGGCGAAAAGGAGGTTATCGCTCATCTGATCAGTCTCATTCAAAAAGGGTTTAAAAAATACCCAGATATTCATGCAGCGGACTCTCGTCAGCCGTCATCAAGAAAAGGGGCTCAGTCGTTGAGCTATTAGTTAGCGTGATATGGGTGTAACCCGGCGCACTCAGTGTATCTTTTTCGACAAAAGCGAGCGGTGAACCATCCGTTGAAGGATGCCC
>JAYQBD010000150.1:0-4448 GCA_038137135.1 Oceanospirillaceae bacterium
ACCCAGAAGTGTCCCCACTCATGGATTGTGACCAAGATACCCAGAGTAACGAGCGTCGCTAGAAGGGTTTGGATTAAGTCCATCTTTTACCTAGAAAATCTGCATCCAATATTGTCCGAGCAGAAAAATTGGGGCAGCGGCCGTCAGACTATCAATGCGATCCAGAATCCCACCATGTCCCGGCAAAATACGACCACTGTCTTTAATTCCCCGCTCGCGCTTAAACATCGACTCAAACAAATCGCCAAGCACCGAAACCATGCCGGTGACGAGCGCCAGTAGAAGCAGCGCTAAGGTCGCTCCGGCAGATAACTTCGCTGAGATCGCAAAGCCGATAGCAACCATTACGCAGACAGAGAGCCCGCCGAGCACCCCCTCACGAGTTTTACCTGGGCTTACTTTTGGAATGAGCTTGTTGCGGCCAAAGCGCTTGCCGGCAAAATAGGCACCAATATCTGCACCCCAAACCAACAAAAATAGCATGAAAATCAGTAGATTACCCTGTGGGTGCGCTTTCATACCCACCATTGCGACCCAAGCTGGAATCAACACTAGGTAGCCTATAAAGATCTTTGTCGCGGTCTGTTCTATGCCTTTGGTTTGCGGATAACGCTCAACACGACTCAATGCAAACCACCAAAAGACAAAAGCAGCCATTAGGATTGGCACCTCAACAAAGGCGAGCAGAATATGTGTACTAACAAGCAATAGTGCAAGACTGGCGACGTAGAGCCAACGGTGTGTGCGGCGATGCAGCGCTAGATTTGACCACTCCCAGCCGCCAACCAGCACGAGCAGTCCCATTAGTATCGAAAATGGCAACAGAGGAAGCAGAAATACTGCTGCCAGCGCGAGTGGTGCCAGTATCAGGGCTGTCATCAAGCGTTCTTTAAACATGCTCGGCTGCCACCTGCTCGCTGGTACGACCGAAGCGTCGCTCTCGCGTTTGAAAATCTTGTAAGGCATCCAGCATCTGTTGATAGCCAAAGTCTGGCCAGTAGAGTGGGCTAAAATAGAGTTCGGTGTAGGCAAACTGCCAGATTAGGAAATTACTGATGCGTTGCTCACCGCCAGTACGGATACAGAGGTCCGGCAGAGGTTGATCAGCAAGACTCACCTCTAGCCCCAAACGCTCGGCCGTAAGCTCCTCGAGTTTCATTTCGCCGGCAGCGACTTGCGCCGCAAGAGTGCGAGCGGCACGCGCGATATCCCACTGACCGCCGTAGTTAGCGGCAATATTCAGGCAGAGACCGGTGCAATCTTGCGTCAGCGCTTCACCTATGGCAATTCGCTTCTGCAGCCCCTCACTAAATCCACTCTTATCACCGATCACCTGCAGACGAATGTTGTTCTTCGCCAGCTTCTTCACCTCACGATCCAGCGCCCAGGCGAACAGGTCCATCAGACCGTTTACCTCATCTTCCGGACGACGCCAATTCTCACTCGAGAATGCGAACAGCGTAAGAGACTCCACACCCGATTCGGCGCAAGCTTTGATAACAGCGCGCACGCTCTCAGCACCCGCCTTGTGCCCCGCCAGACTGGGAAGTCTGCGCTCTTTAGCCCAACGGTTGTTACCATCCATGATAATGGCAACGTGCTTGGGCATTGGGCGAAGCTTAGCCTTGTTATCAGTTGTTGTGTCGGCCATCAATATTGTCCTACTGCACCCCTCTACGAAAAGAGCGCCACCATCAACAGACGAAGCGCTCTGCAGGGTGCGATGGAGATTAGATCTCCATTAGATCCTTCTCTTTTTGTGACAGTAGGCTCTCAACCTCGGCAACATGTTTGTCCGTTGCTTTCTGCGTTAGATCTTCGCCGCGACGCGAGTCATCTTCGGAGATCTCTTTCTCTTTCAGCAGGTCTTTAATGCTGCTGTTAGCGTCACGGCGCACGTTGCGAATAGCAATACGTGCATTCTCTGCCTCTTGGCGAGCTTGGCGAATGTAACCCTTACGTGTCTCTTCGGTCAGCGCCGGCATTGGTACACGAATCACGTTACCCGCTGTGGATGGGTTGAGACCCAGATCAGACTTCATGATCGCCTTTTCGATAGCTGGAACCATTGGCTGTTCCCAAGGAATAATCGACAGCGTACGCGCATCTTCAACCGTTACGTTAGCAACCTGGTTAATCGGCATCATCGAGCCGTAGTAATCAACCTGCACACTATCTAGAATCGCTGGTGTTGCACGGCCGGTACGAATTTTCTTGAACTGCTCAATCAGCGATTCAGCACTTTTAGCCATACGCTCATCCGCGTCGCGGACAATCTCATCAATCATCTTACTCTCCAGTCGGCTTGCCGCTGTCTATCAGCGTACCCTCATCGCCACCACCAACAACATTAACCAGTGCACCGTGTTTGTTCATATTGAATACACGGACCGGCATATCGTGGTCACGAGTGAGGCAGATCGCCGTCATGTCCATGACGCCGAGTTGTTTTTCAAGAACCTCATCAAAGCTCAAACGGTCATAACGCACTGCCGAGGAGTCCTTCATCGGATCCGCCGTGTAAACACCGTCTACCTTAGTCGCTTTGAGTACGACATCTGCATCTATCTCGATACCACGAAGACAAGCTGCAGAGTCAGTTGTAAAGAAGGGGTTGCCTGTACCAGCTGAGAAGATCACAACATCTCCCTGGTTTAGGTAACGCATCGCGTTGCGACGATCATAGTGATCAACCACTCCGCTCATTGGAATCGCAGACATAACACGCGTTGCGATATTGCAGCGCTCAAGTGCGTCACGCATCGCAAGTGCGTTCATAACCGTTGCCAGCATACCCATGTGATCGCCCGTAACACGATCTAGGCCCGCCGCGCTCAGGGCTGCGCCCCTGAACAGGTTACCACCACCAATCACAATACCGACCTGAACGCCGATACCGACCAACTGGCCAATCTCCAGCGCCATTCTATCCAGAACCTTCGGATCGATACCGAAGTTCTCTTCGCCCATCAGCGCTTCACCGCTGAGTTTTAGCAAAATACGCTTGTATTTGGAGCTAGGTTTGGCAGCAGGCATGGGACCTCCGGGATAGGCAGAATCGAGTGGTGTCTAACTTATATCGAAAGCGCGCGGCCCCGCAAGTCATTGCAGGACCGCGACAGCAGAATTAGCCGTTGAGCTGCTCTGCAACTTCCTGTGCGAAGTCTTTAACTTCAACTTCGATACCTTCGCCTACTTCCAGACGGGTAAAGCCGTTGATGTCAGCACCAGCATCTTTAATCAGCTTGCCAACAGTGAGCTCTGGGTTCTTAACGAACGCCTGCTCAACCAGGCTGTTCTCAGCCAGGAACTTCTTAACACGACCCACAGCCATCTTCTCTTTGATTTCCTGTGGTTTACCTTCCATATCAGGCTGAGCCATGATGATCTCTTTCTCGCGATCAAGCTCGTCCTGTGGCATATCTTCTGGCTTACATACACGTGGGTTCTGTGCAGTTACGTGCATTGCAACGTCACGTGCCAGCTCCGCTTCACCGCCAGTCAGAGAGACCAGAGTTGCGATACGGTTGTTGCTGTGAACGTAAGCATCAACGTTTGCGCCTTCCACTACCACGACACGGCGAACAGAGATGTTTTCACCGATCTTCTGTACAAGTGCTTCACGAGCAGATTCAAGATCGCCTGCCATCAGCGCAGCAACGTCAGCCTGCTTATCAGCGAAAGCTTTAGCCAGAACAGTGTCAACGAAACCAAGGAAGTTGTCGTCGCGTGCAACGAAGTCAGTTTCAGAGTTAACTTCTACAACGACAGCGTAGCTGTTGTCGTCTGCAACTTTGACGCGAACAACGCCGTCAGCCGCTGTGCGGCTAGCTTTCTTAGCAGCTTTCAGACCTGACGCTTTACGCAGATCATCAATCGCTTTTTCGATGTCGCCTTCAGCTTCAACCAGTGCTTTTTTGCACTCCATCATGCCAAGACCGGTGCGCTCGCGCAGCTCCTTAACCATTGATGCAGAGATGTTTGCCATTTCGCAATCCTCTATATTCTTTAAGAACTTAATTCAGACTTAAAAAAGGGGAGCCTGGCTCCCCTTCTCGTAAACTTACCATCCGAAGATGAAGCTTTTACTGCGCTTACTCAGCTGCAGCCTGCTCGTCTACTTCAACGAAGTCGCTCTTCGCGCCAGCGTTTGCATCGCTGCCTTCTACACATGCATCAGCAACAGACTGAGCGTAGATCTGGATAGCGCGCAGCGCATCGTCGTTACCTGGGATAACGTAATCGATGCCGTCTGGGTTAGAGTTGGTATCAACGATACCGATAACTGGAATGCCCAGCTTGTTTGCTTCGTTAATAGCGATGCGCTCGTGATCAACGTCGATTACGAACAGTGCGTCAGGCAGACCGCCCATATCCTTAATACCGCCGATAGATAGCTCAAGCTTCTCCATCTCGCGACGACGCATCAGCGCTTCTTTCTTGGTCAG
>JAYQBD010000151.1:0-4432 GCA_038137135.1 Oceanospirillaceae bacterium
AAGGAGCTCTGCGTGAGCCACTCTGCTGCAATTCTTTGGGATACCGATCTTATCCGCCGTTACGACAAGTCAGGGCCTAGGTACACTTCCTACCCAACTGCGCTGTCGTTTACGCCGGTCGAAAAGCCGGCGCAGTATCTCAGACAAGCGCTGTTAGAGCGCGATACAACCAAGCCACTGTCGCTCTACCTACACATCCCCTTTTGTGCACATGTCTGTTACTACTGCGGCTGCAATAAAGTGGTGACAGCCGATCGTCGCCGTGCTCAGCCCTACCTTGAAGTGCTACATCGTGAGATTGAGCTGCGTTCAGCAGAGTTGCCGCAGCGCCCGGTAGTCGATCAACTGCATTGGGGCGGCGGCACACCGACTTTTATCAGTATGGAAGAGACAGCTCAGTTGATGGCGCAGTTAAGAGCCAACTTCAATCTGCGCGATGACGATCAGGGTGACTACTCGATAGAGATCGATCCGCGCGAAATGAGCATTGAACGC
This sequence comes from Oceanospirillaceae bacterium, assembly GCA_038137135.1. Taxonomy (GTDB): domain Bacteria; phylum Pseudomonadota; class Gammaproteobacteria; order Pseudomonadales; family Balneatricaceae; genus Marinobacterium_E. The sequence goes on from JAYQBD010000151.1 coordinate 496, forward strand.
CTTAAGCAGCTGAGGCAGCTAGGTTTCAACCGGCTTTCGCTCGGAGTGCAGGACCTCAATCCAGACGTTCAGAAAGCGGTTAACCGTATCCAGCCGCTGGAGATGACGACAGATCTCATAACGGCAGCACGTGAAATGGGTTTTCGTTCAATCAATATCGACCTGATATACGGCCTTCCACTACAGACTGAAGGGAGCTTCAAAGAGACCCTCAATACGGTGCTGAAGATCCGACCCGACCGGCTCTCGGTGTTCAATTACGCCCACCTGCCCGAGCGCTTCAAACCTCAGCGCCGTATCAATGCTGAGGACCTTCCCGATGCCAGCACCAAGCTGGCGATTCACCACAATGCTATCGCCCAGTTGACCCAAGCGGGCTACCGCAATATCGGTATGGACCATTTTGCGCTACCGCAGGATAGCCTCTCTGTGGCGCAGCAGTCGGGCGAGCTTCATCGTAACTTTCAGGGTTACACCACTCACGGCAACTGCGACTTACTCGGCCTTGGCGTCTCATCGATCAGCCAGATTGGCGACTACTACCTACAAAACAGTCCTGATCTTCCAACGTACAACGCCATGGTGATGAATCATGGCAGCGCGCTGACAAAGAGCTATAAGCTGAATAGCGACGACCACATCCGTCGTACTCTGATCACTCGACTAATCTGTGATTTCGAACTGAACTACGCCCAACTCAGTGAGCAGACTGGGGTGAATATCAAGCGCTATTTTGCGGACGAACTCTACCAACTAGAAGCGATGCAAGCTGAGGGTATGCTGCAATTACGCGCGGATGGGCTGGAGGTACTTCCACTGGGTCGTTTGTTGATTCGACGTATCTGCATGGTGTTCGACGCCTACATTAACCAACCAAGTGAGCGGCGCTACTCAAAGATTATTTAATCGCTTCTCTTCAATTTATAAATGATCTCGCTAACTCGCTGGTTCCCCACATTTCGCAATTTGCGTCTGGTGTTAGGAATTTTTCTTACAACCTTCTCGCCACAGCGACTATACTTAGCTTCCGAACATCGGAGGTTTTATGGCGTCTACCATCACCAATATTCGCTCAGTCTCAGCGCAATCTCACTGCCAGACCTGTAGCCTGAGCTCTTTATGTTTACCCGTTTCTCTACAACAGGATGAAGTTGAGAAGCTCGATAATATCGTCGAAAAGAGCCGACCACTGCACAAAGGTGATCTGCTCTTTCGCCAGGGCGAGCCACTCAAATCGATCTATGCACTGCGTGCTGGTTCAGTGAAGACCTTCACTGTGACACATGACGGCGAGGAGCAGATCAACGGCTTCTACTTCCCCGGCGAACTCGTCGGCCTCGCCGCTATAGATGAGGGCGAGTACCCGATGAGCGCGAAGATGATGGAGACCACAACCGTGTGTGAGATCCCCTACGAGCGCCTCGATGAGCTACTGGGACAAATGCCAGAACTGCGCCGCTCAATGATGCGAACAATGGGCCGCGAAATTCGTGATGATCAGCAGATGATGATGCTCCTATCGCGCAAAACAGCTGAACAGCGCATTGCTACCTTCCTGCTAAAACTCTCTTCGCGTTACCAAGCGCGCGGCTACTCAGCCACCCAGTTCCGCCTCTCCATGTCACGCAATGAAATCGGTAACTACCTGGGTCTGGCGGTTGAGACAGTCAGCCGAATCTTCACTCGCTTCGCCTCTTCAGGTATGGTGCGCGTTGAAGGAAAGGAGATTGAGCTGCTCGACCTCGCGGCCCTCAACGAGGCCTCTGGTGACTGCCACGGCGAGGGGTGTACGAAAGCCGCACAGCTAGTCTGAGGCTCAATCAGACCAAAGCTTGCATAAGGACCCAGAATGTCTTACGACGAGTATTACGTTAAGTCGGTTATTCGCACCATTTCAGATTGGCCGGAACCGGGTATTGAGTTCCGTGATATCACACCCATTTTCAAAGACCCTAAAGCGCGCCGGATGGTGGCTCACGCTTTCGTGCAGCGGTACATGGACATGGATATCTCCGCGATCGCCTGTATCGATGCGCGTGGTTTCCTATTCGGGGCCATCATCGCACACGAGCTGAATCTACCTCTGGTATTAGTGCGCAAGAAGGGCAAGTTGCCGGGTGAGTGCCTTCATCAAGAGTACACGCTCGAATACGGCACCGCATCGGTAGAGATGCAGTCCGATGCGCTGGCCGCCGGCGATCGTGTCGTTTTGATTGATGACCTGATCGCCACAGGCGGTACTATTTTGGCGGCGATGACACTGATCAAAAAGCTCGGTGCCGAAGTCGTTGAAGCGGCAGCGCTCATCAATCTACCCGACCTCGGTGGTGCCACTAAGATTCAAGACGCGGGCTCTCCTGTCTTTACGCTAATGGCGTTCGAAGGGCACTAACCGCTGGCGACGCGCCCCTTCGACGGAGTGGCGCACCTCTCCTCTCCATCCGCGACTAATTTCGACTACAAACGCGGATCGAATTGGCTTACAGTTACGTAGAGACAATTTGCTATAACGATATTCCAACAGGAGATACCAATGCGTCGCTTTGCCGCCCCTATCCTCGCTTCCGCAATTCTCGCTACGCCAGCCTTGGCTGAGACGATCGAGATCGATCACAACGGCTTAACCCTTAATGCTGAGCTGCAGCTAGCGGACGGCAGCACACTAGCGGACGGAGTACTGGTGCTTACGCACGGCACCCTGGCACATAGTGGTATGGAGTTGATCGTGGCGCTACAGGAGCTGTTTGTTGATTACGGCATTAACACGCTGGCGGTCAACCTCAGCTACGGCATCGATAACCGCACACCAGCTATGTATGACTGTGCCGTACCAGCGCGACACACCATGCAGGATGCGGTTGCCGAGATCGCTGCCTGGCAGGATTGGCTCGACAGTCAGGATGCGGGGCCACGCTGGATGATGGGCCACTCTCGCGGAGGTAACCAGACAGCGCAGTACACCCTTTCAGACCCTGAGCGCGTTAGCGCCCAGATTCTGTTAGCACCTGCTACTTGGGACCTTGAGAAGACGCTGAGCGGCTATCAAAAGCGTTATAACGCTGATGTAACTGAGCTCCTAGCCAAAGCAGAAGCGATGGATGCCAGCGCCATGATGGACGGTGTGAGCTTGCTCTACTGTGAGGGCAGCGGTGCCACAGCTGCAAGCCTGATGAGCTATTATGGTAACTACCCGAATTACGATACGCCGACAGTTCTGAATCAGACAGATACACCAACACTGGTTATCGCCGGTACCTTGGATGATGTAGTGGCAGATCTCCCAGAGAAGATGGCAAACGTAAATCGAGACAACATTGAACTGGTGGAAGTTGAGGATGCGGACCACTTCTTCCGCGACCTGTTCACCGACGAGGTAGTCGACTATGCGAGCGAATTTATTGAAGCTCAGTAAGCTTATCTTGCTGCTGTTCGCACTTAACGCGCACGCAGCCGATGAGTTGACTGATGCAGCTGATCTGCAACGGTTGGCCGCTACCAACCCCAATGAGGTCATCGTTCTGATGATCTCACAGGAGAACTGTGGCTACTGCTCGCGTGTAAAAGAGGACTACCTGAAGCCGTTGATGAAGAGTGAGAACCATCCGCCGCTACGGATTCTGCATCTGGACCGCAGCGATAAGGTGGTCGACTTCGATGGTGAGAAGCGCTCAGGCAGCATCATAGCCAGCAAGTTAGGTGGACGATTCACGCCCACACTGCTGTTCGTTGATGGCAAAGGGAATAAACTGCACGAGCCTATAGTGGGCCTGACCACACCGGAGTACTTCGGCTACTATCTGGATGAAGCGATCGCCAACGCCCGCAAACGCCTGAACTAGATTGTGGTCGCGAACATTCGCTACGCGCAGATCGCTCTTACATAGAGCTGTCTTGTACGAGGGATGTACGCCAAAGGCGTATTTCCCGACTAGGCACC
>JAYQBD010000152.1:0-4383 GCA_038137135.1 Oceanospirillaceae bacterium
GTTCGGGAGTATACCTGTGAAAACAGCGCAAGACCTTGTCGCAGAAGCAAAAAAACAGATCAATGAAATCAGCGTCAGCGAAGCCGGCCCAGCGATTCAGCAGGCTCAACTTCTGCTCGATGTACGTGAGCCTGCCGAATATCAACAGGGCCATCTCCCCGGTGCCATCAATATTCCTCGCGGTCTGTTGGAGTTCAAAATAGGCAGCGCACCTGAGTTTGAAGCGCGTGATCAGGCAATTGTGCTCTACTGTAAAACCAGTGGACGCGCAGCACTCGCGGCAGCCTCGCTGCAGCAGATGGGCTACGTCAATATCACCTCCATTGCCGGAGGCTACGACGCTTGGGTTGCAGCCGGTATGGAGACCGTTAAACCCAACCTACCTGAGTTCGGATAACAGCGATCAAAGCGGGTTGCGGTTGAAGTGCTGTGCAAGGTGATCGCTAAAGCTGCGCACCTTAAGCGGCAACAGTGCTCTATGCGGGTAGACCGCATAGAGCCCAAGTACCTCGCGCGGCTCATCACATAACACCTCTGCTAACTGACCCAGCTCTAGCCGGTGTCTAACCATGAACCTAGGCACAGAGACGACACCAGCACCCGCTCGCGCGGCATCAACAAGAAAATCACCGGAATTACTACCCAGCCAAGCCTCACTCCCGCTCGGTGGCGGCCCATCCAGATAGGAGTAGCGCAACAGGCGATGCTCTTTGAGTTCCGCCTTTACCCTCGGCGTCCCTCGTAGTTTCAGGTATGAGGGTGCAGCGCAGTAGCTAATGGGTACTTCAGAGAGCTTACGCGCCACCAGAGAGGAGTCTTTCAAACGCGCGATGCGCAGCGCAATATCAAACCCCTCCTCGACGATATCGACTTTGCGGTCGTTAAGCTGCAGATCAACGCTCACCTCTGGATACTCTTGCTGAAAGCGCTGTACCGCCTCGCCCAAAAACCGACTTCCCAGAGATACCGGCGCGCTCACGCGCAAAACACCCCGCACGCTCTGCTGGGTTAAAGTGATACGAGACTCAAGGCGTTCAAGCGCCTCAATCAATTCACTCGCTTCAGCAAAATACTGGGCCCCTGCCTCGGTCATGTTGACTCGACGGGTCGTCCTATTCAGCAGTCGAGAACCTAGGTCCGCCTCCAAGGCCGCAACATATTTGCTAACTAACTGCGGAGATAGACCGAGCGTGTCAGCGGCCGCAACAAAACTCCCCTGCTCTGCCACCGCTAGATAGGTGCGTATCTGTTGAAACTTATCCATTTAGAAACCACTCTTTTAATAAACGCAATGTTTATAGTTAAACAATAATAGACTTATTAATAAACGTTTTATTTATCGCTACTCTTTACTTCATTAACTGAATTAAAAGCGATCGCTTTGGAGGTAACACCATGAACAAACTAATCTCTCAACTTCTAAACACTGATGCGGGCTGGGGTGCTCTGATCCTGCGTGTGCCTGTAGGTCTAATTCTAGCCGCCCATGGTGCGCAGAAACTCTTCGGCTGGTTTGGCGGCTACGGACTTGAGGCGACCGGGCAGTGGATGGCCTCAATTGGTTTGGTTCCCGGCCTATTGATGGCATTTTTAGCGGGTGCAGCTGAGTTTTTCGGCGGTCTCGCACTGGCGCTTGGCCTGCTGACACGACCCGCCGCGCTGGTGAATGCAGTCGCGATGGCGGTAGCCACCTTTGTGGTTCACTTGGAGAATGGTCTATTTATGAGTAACAACGGCTACGAGTACGCTCTGATACTGCTCGCTGCGTCACTCGCCCTTATGGTTTCCGGTGGTGGTAAACTGTCAGCCGACCGCGCAATTTCACAGCGTCTGGCCTAAAAGGAAAATCCGAGAATGCTACGCAACACTGATCTTCTATTCGTCTCGCATGGCGGCGGCCCTCGGCCGCTGTTCAACGATCCCGACCATCAGCAACTGATTGACGCCCTGCAGCAGTATGCCCGCGATTTTGAGCGTCCGGATGCAATACTGGTGCTCAGTGCACACTGGGAGACCGAGGGATTAAGGGTCACTGCTAGCCCAAGCCCAGAACTCTATTTCGACTACTATAACTTCCCGGAAGAGGCGTACCAGATTGAGTACCCATGCCCGGGCGCACCAGAATTGGCTGAGAAGATTAAAGCTACGCTGTATGCGCAGGGTTTTCCGACGGAACTCGAACAGGAGAGAGGGCTGGACCACGGTGTTTTTGTACCGGTAAAACTGCTCTACCCCGACGCCGACATACCAGTGCTGCAACTGTCGATGCACGCTTCACTCGATGCGCAGCAGCACTTAGCGATTGGCGAGGCACTGCGGTCTCTGGACGCTGAACGGCTATTGATCATCGGCTCGGGCTTCACCTTTCACAACATGCGCGCCTTTTATGCACCCGCAACGCAAGAGGTAAACCAAGCCAATGCTGGCTTTGAGGATTGGCTTGAGGCGACGTTGAGCGGCCCAGCAAAAGAGTACACCGAGATTAGGGCTTCACTGGTGAACTGGGAACAGGCTCCCTACGCGCGTTTTTGCCAGCCACGAGAGGATCATCTAATTCCACTGCACATCTGTGCGGGCATCGCTGGGCGCTCGGCTGATAGCTACAGTCGCATTGAGGTGTTTCACAAGCAGTGCAGTAACTTTTACTGGCGCCTCTAGCCTTAGGGCAAACAAAAAAACACCGCCTTAGCTCCCTGCCGTGGCGGTGTAGCTACCATCCTTGGAAAAACCCTGTCCCTTACTCAACACTCTGTATATCGACAATCTGAAGCTGTTTAACTTGCTTACAGGATCAACCAAAAATCGAAAACTGTCAGGTCTGATTTCTAATAGAAAAGTCTTAAACGGACAGATAAGACTCTCGGGTATTTTGGTAGCACGGCTGAGTGACGCAGAGGGACCAAAAGACCCGATTAGGATCGGCGCTCTAGTTGTGTCAGCATCGATAGCAGAATCGCAGACACACCAAGCCAGCCAATCAGGTGGAACTGCTCCCCGAGTAGTCCAACCGCCAATATCACAGCCACCGCTGGCTCCAACAATGTAATCAGCGTCGCGCTGCTCGCACTAATAGTTTTTAATCCGTAACCAAAGCAGAGGTAACCAAGAAACATGGGCACCAGCGCCATGTAGATCACCACCCCAGTATTTGTCGGGCCGGCGAACAGATTCTCGCCGGTAAAAACTAGTGATGGCAGCAGCACCAGACTGGAGAGTAGAAACATCGCTGCCATGGAGGCGCGGGAAGCAATACCGGATGATATATGAACTTTGGCAACCCAGGAGTAGAGTGAATAGGTGAGCCCAGCTACGAGCCCCAGAATCAAGCCCCAGAACGTCGAGCTCCCAGCCTCGTTAGCGGAGTCCGGCGGTACAACCTTGCCTGCATAGAGCATCACAATACCGATCACGCCCAACACAAAACTGACCATCCAACGCCGGCTAACCGCACGTTTATCGAAAATCCACTCCAATAGCGCCGCAAAGAGTGGCGCGCTCGCGATAGACACCACAGTACCCACGGCGACTCCGGCAAGATGCATCGACGAATAGAACGCCAAGGGATAAATTGCGACAGCGGTTCCGCCCGCGCAAAGGAGCAGAGGACGATGGACAATCTGCTGGAAGTGTCGATGTAGCAATGTGGCCGAGTTCAGCCCCAGCAACAATGCTGCAACACCCATCGCGAAGGCACCGATAGCCAATGGGCTAAGATCGATTGCAAAGCTAGCCGCTGTACCGGTAGTGCCCCAAAGAATGCTCGCAGCAGCAATACCCAAAAAGCCGCGCACGGGGCTGCTCATCAATCTTTAACTCGCAACCAGTCGATCAGACCTTTAGTTTTGCGCACTAAAATATCAAACGGGGTCTCATCACCGAAAAACCTGCGGTTACGCATTAACAGCAGGGACATTAAAGCGACCCAAAATAGGGTGTAATAGATCAACCATCGGCTGTTGGCCTCAAACGCAGATTGTGTGTCCGCCTGCCCCAGCAGATACATAAAGGGGGCAACGATTGCGACAAACGACATGAGGGAGATCGCAAGCCGAATTTTCTTTATTGAAGACATAATGATGAGGCTTAACCCTAAATTGAAATTTTGTACAGTGACATGTCTGCCAAATGAACTACTCTGAATCTTTCAGTACTGGCTTTGCACGATTGTACCGAGGATGCTGTGAACGCTCTAGTCACTCATTTTACACATGGATATGAATACGGAGCTCTGCGAGAGTGCCTTCGCAGCTCTCAAGATCACGATTTCCCCAACATAGCCATCAAACATGCGATGTGGCGCATTGCACTCCAACAGGATCTTATCGACCGACTCAAACGCAACTCGGAACTACTTTCGCATAGCGAGCGCTATATCAGCAGAAC
>JAYQBD010000153.1:0-4357 GCA_038137135.1 Oceanospirillaceae bacterium
CCAAAGCGCTCGAAGTCCAGATCGTTGATACCCTCAACCTCAAGTAGCGTCGGAGTGACAAAGTGACCGTCGAGCTCTGCGGCAGGCGATTGGTAAACAACTTTCGAGCGCTGCTGCTCGATATACGTGTTAAGCGCAGTCGCAGCTGCGGCATCAATGACAGGACCCACATCGCTCTTCAGTTCGCTCGGATCGCCCACTTTCAACAGCGCCATAGCGCCACTAATCATTTCGAGAATCTGTGGGTAAACCTCGCGCTGCACATAGAGCATACGCAGCGCTGAGCAGCGCTGGCCGGCACTCTGAAAAGCCGAGGCCATCACTGCTTTTACCACCTGCTCGGGCAGCGCCGATGCATCGGCAATCATCGCATTCAGACCGCCTGTTTCAGCGACCAGTAGAGTATCCGGCGCAGCGTTCTTCGCCAGTGCCGCTTCGATCCGCTTCGCTGTTGCTGTAGAGCCGGTAAAGATCACCGCGTTCACGTCTGGGTGCGAGACCAGTGCATTACCCTGTTGTGCGCCGGTACCCAGAACCAACTGCACCAATTCAGCGGGCATACCCGCTTCGTGCCAAAGTTCGATCGCTTTGCGTGCGACTAGACTGGTTTGTTCGGCGGGTTTTGCCAGCACCGCATTACCCGCACCGACGGATGCTGCGATCTGACCGGTAAAGATTGCCAGAGGGAAGTTCCAAGGAGATATGCAGACAGCAACTCCTCGTGCCTCTCGATTTTTGCTGAGCATATCGCTTTGATCGGCGTAGTAGCGCAAAAAGTCGACTGCTTCGCGAATCTCGTTGATAGCGTCTGCCAGTGTTTTACCTGCTTCACGCGCAAGCAGAGCCAACAGCTCGGGCGTATCACGCTCGTAAAGGTCCGCAACAATGCGCAGTAGACGGCCTTTTAACGGCTCTAGCCTCCACTCTTGTTGCGCGCGTTTGGCTGCTTCATAGATTGAATCAATGCTGTTCAGAGCAGTAGTCTGGTAATTGCCGACTAGCTCCCCGGTGTGTGGCGATACGACTGTGATATCGCCTTCATGGCCCCAGATCGTCTCCATAAATAGAGAACGGCTGGCCATTAGAGCATCGACTTCTGCCTGTTCGCCCAGGTCAAAACCGCGCGAGTTGCGTCGTTTGCCGAATATCTCGCTTCCGGGTGTGACCGCTTGCTCGATCAGTGGTTGATGCACCGGGCTCGCGACGACCTGTTGTGGCGCAATGGCTTCATCAGCGAGTTGGCTGACAAACGAAGAGTTCGCTCCGTTTTCAAGCAGGCGGCGCACTAAGTAGGCGAGTAGATCCTTGTGCGTTCCAACGGGCGCATAGATACGGCAGCCTGTTTGGTGCTTCTCTAGCAGTTCGTGGTGCAGTGCCTCACCCATGCCATGTAGTCGTTGCATCTCGAAGGCAATGCCGGCCTCTTTGGCCCAGTCGAGCACACAGGCGGCTGTCTGCGCATTGTGAGTCGCAAACTGCGGGTAGATGCGGTCGCCGTAACGCACCAGTTTGCGCGCACAGGCGAGGTAGCTGATATCGGTGTGGTGCTTCGCGGTAAACACCGGGAAATGGTCTAGTCCTTGCTCCTGAGCAAGCTTGATTTCGGTATCCCAGTAGGCGCCTTTAACCAAACGTACCATCAGTTTGCGGTTACTCTGCTCTGCCCAAGCGTAGAGTTGATCCAGTACCGTGTAGGCTTTGCGATTATATGCCTGCACAACGACACCCAGGCCATCCCAACCGGTTAGCTCAGGCGCCTCAATCAGATTGCGAATGATATCGAGTGAGATCTCCAGGCGAGCACACTCTTCAGCATCAATGTTAAGGCCGATATTGTGCTCTTTGGCGAGCAAACAGAGTGACAGCATGCGCTCGCTCAGCTGAGTTACCGCCTCGCTCTCATTGAATAGCTCGTAGCGCGGGTGTAGCGCCGAGAGTTTTACTGAGATACCGGGGTTCTTCTCGATCTGAGTTGAGTTTGATTGCTCGATAAGGGCTAGCAGGGCGTTGCGGTAGGAATCGAAATAACGATCAGCATCCGCTTGGGTGTAAGCGGCCTCACCCAGCATGTCATAAGAGAAGGTGTAGCCCTGCGACTCAAGTTTGGTGGCGCGCTTTTGAGCGCCTTTGATACTCTCGCCAAGTACGAATGCTCGTCCCATAAGGCGCATACCTGCACCCACACCGATTCGCATTGCTGCGAGTATGGCGCTACGAAGGGGTTTCACTTTGAGGCTAGCGCTGCTGAGCTTCAGGCCAAGACTAGCGCCGCGAACCAGTGCACTCTTCTGGGCGGCCTTCACGGACCAGTCACGGTTACCGAGCTTATCAATGATCAGTTCGTTGGCAGTGCGGTGGTCCGGTACGCGCTGGTAGGCCTCAGCCAGAGTCATCAACGCCAGGCCCTCTTGGGTGTCTAAGGGGTAGGCGCGGAGAAACTGCTCAAGTATGGAGGGTTTGGCGTTATCACGAATCGCCGAGACGAGACGGCTCGCCTCATTTTGGAGTTCTGATGACACCCGCTCTAAGAGCTTCTCCTTCTCGATAAGTTGCTGCAGTTGAGCAAGCTCGCAGAGTGAGTCTGTGGGTAGTTGAATATGTGGGCTTTTAGCGTTCATAGCGTATCCTCAAATAGATACGGCCAGTATAAGTCTGAGTGTTTAAACTTATCGTCTAATTTTAGATCAATACCTGGTGCTAAAAATTAAAATAACTACTAGTATTGGTGATAAGTATATTAAAAATTTATTTAGGTAGTGAAAGTGTCTAAGCTAGATTTGGATGGCTACGATCGCGCGATTCTAAAAACGTTGGAGCGCAACGGCCGTATTACGGTTACCGACTTAGCGGAGCGTGTGGGTCTGTCTAAGACACCCTGTCAGATCCGTATGAAACGTTTGGAGGCGCGCGGTTACATTCGTGGTTACGCTGCAGTGATGGATTATGGTTTGTTGGATACCAACCACATCGCGTTTGTGCAGGTCAGGCTCACTGACACCCGAGCGGCGGCGCTGCAAGCCTTTAATGAGGCAGTAGCGGACGTTACGGAGATCGAGGAGTGCCACATGATGGCTGCCAGTTTCGATTACATCCTCAAAGTTCGCACCAGAGATATTGCCAGCTATCGCACCGTTCTGGGTGAGACAATCTCCGAGTTACCTTATGTCGCGAGCACCTCAACCTTTGTCTGCATGGAGGCTGTCAAAGAGCACGGTCAGGTTTTCGAGTAGTACCTCGCTTATTTCTCCTAAAATTCCACATAACGTGGTTAATTATTCTGAAGATTAGTCTGATTTTAGATTTATATCCTCTCTTTGTGAGAATGTTGGGAAGTAAGGTATGTTGGATGTTGTGTACACTAGGCAGACGGTAAGATGCGTAGGTGAAGTCGTTGCAATCGGTTTCAAGTTTGGTCGCGTATTGAGCAAAGTTGCTGAATAACCAGTTGTTACGCAGTCTAAACCTAGGTACTCTTGTGCCTATATGAGGTTGGTCCAACCAGTCCTGACTTGCGGTGACGACCCTCATGTTATGCAGTGCAAAATGACTTCAAGTCGTACGAATTATTAGGAGAAAACGATGAAGAAATTGGCCCTAGCCCTAGCCGTTACATCAATGGTTTCTGGTGCAGCCGTTGCAGGCGGTCACTCTAAAGACGTAAAACTCGGCATCGCGCTTGGTTTTACCGGTCCTGCTGAATCACTGGCTGCAGATATGGCTGCTGGTGCTGAGATGGCAATCTCTGAAGTGTCTAACTCTGGCATGCTGCTGGGTGGCGCGAAAGTATCAGTCGCTCGCGCGGACTCAACCTGTGTTGACGCAGCAGCTGCTGCGGCTGCTGCAGAGCGTTTGATCTCATCTGAGAAAGTTGATGCGATCGTCGGTGCGCTCTGTTCAGGTGCGACTATCTCTATTCTGCAGAACGTAGCGATGCCTCAGGGTGTTGTACTGTTCTCGCCTTCAGCGACATCTCCAGCGCTCTCTACGCTGGAAGATAACGGCTACTTCTTCCGTGCTTCTCCATCTGATGCTCGTCAGGGTCAGGTAATTGCTGAGATGCTGGTTGAGAAAGGCTACAAGTCAATCGCGATGACCTACACCAACAACGACTACGGCAAGGGTCTGGCTGACAGCATCGAATCTAACTTCACTGCTGCGGGCGGTAAAGTAACTATCAACTCACCACACGAAGACGGTAAAGGTGACTACGGTGCGGAAGTCGGTGCTCTGGCTCAGGCTGGCGGCGACATCCTCGTGGTAGCGGGTTACCTCGATCAGGGTGGTAAGGGCATCATCCAGTCTTCACTGGACGCAGGTGCATTCGATCACTTCTTCCTACCTGATGCGATGATCGGTG
>JAYQBD010000154.1:0-4307 GCA_038137135.1 Oceanospirillaceae bacterium
AGTTGAGTTCTCTATCTGCGGTAGAAAATCCAATTGAGTACAGGCTTGAGTAACGTGATTTTGCAGAGGTTGATAATGAAAAGGGCCATACAGTGTATGGCCCCCTAGGGTCTGGTCTTAGCGACGCAGGCCCAGACGCTTGATCAGCTCAAGGTAACGATCTGCATCTTTACCTTTGAGGTAGTCCAGCAGCTTACGACGCTGGTTTACCATGCGAATCAGACCGCGACGTGAGTGGTGGTCCTGCTTGTTAGCTTTGAAGTGACCCTGCAGGCCTTCAATGTTAGCAGTCAGCAGTGCAACCTGTACTTCTGGTGAACCAGTGTCGTTCTGGCCGCGACCAAATTCAGCTACGATTTCAGCTTTTTTCTCAACAGACAGTGCCATTGATATTCTCCTACTTACGATATGCACAGGGCCCTACACACAGCAGTTCCCCGGGGTTAAGTCGCGCTGTACCGAGCATATCTTCAGTTCAGCGTCATACCTCAGTTGAGGTAAATCTAAATCTGCTCTTATTCAGAGCGACTGTTCTCTGCGGTACCTATAAAGAGGTATCTAACAAGCGTTTCGCTCGCAAGCGACCGGTCTCATCAACCTCGCCAAGCCCCAGAAAACGGGAATTCTCAAACAGTCTTACCAAGCCACGCTGTTCAAAACGCTCGCCCAGTTTCTGACCTTGGAGTAGTCTAGCTGCCAAAATTTCGCTCAATTCCAGCGATGGCAAGCTCTCTACGGCACTCCAGGGCGGTAATAGTACAGTATCCAAACGCGTTTGTATGCACTCTTGCGTCTCGTCCTCGGTCGCTGGCCGAGCCAAAGATTCGAGCTGCTCAAGGGTCAGCATCTGCGCTGATTCGTAATTCGAAACTGCGGTGCGTCGCAACATACTTACGTGTGCGCCACAGCCAAGCTCAAAGCCAAGATCCTCAACAATAGAGCGGATGTAAGTACCCTTAGAACAGTGCACCTCCAGATCAATCTCATCTGCTCGCAGATCAACGAGCTTGATCTCAAAGATGGTCACTTGACGCGGTTTTACCTCGATCTTTTCACCCTTACGTGCAAGCTTGTAAAGCGGCTGGCCGTTGTGCTTTAACGCTGAGAACATCGACGGGACTTGTTCAATCTCACCGAGGAAACGGCGCTCAAGCAGAGCCTCAAGCTCAGCACGATCAATCGCAGGTACCGGCTTAGTCTCCACAACCTCGCCATCAGCATCACTCGAGTCTGTGCGCACACCCAGCTTAGCTGTCGTAATGTAGCGTTTGTCTGAGTCGAGCAGGAACTGTGAAAACTTAGTCGCTTCGCCCAAGCAGATCGGTAAGAGACCCGTTGCTAGCGGATCAAGCGCACCGGTGTGGCCGGCTTTGGCAGCATCATAGATACGCTTAACACGCTGCAACGCGTGGTTAGAGCTGCAACCTTGGGGCTTATCAAGCAAAAAGACGCCGTCAATGCGGCGCCCTTTCTTACGTCGTGCCATCGGTTATTCGTCTTCCATGCGACGCGCTTTTTCGATCAAGCTCGCCAGATGGCGGCCGCGCTCGACGCTCTCGTCAAAGTGAAAACGTAGGTTAGGCATCACGCGCAATTTGATCTGACGTGAGAGTTCAGCGCGCAGGAAACCTGCGGCATTCTTCAATACAGCCAGACTATTTGCAGTCGCTTCAGCTTCATCCATCCCGTTTAGCGGTAGTACCGTGATGTATACATCAGCGTAGCCAAGATCCTTGGCAACTTTAACGTGGTTGATTGTCACCATGCCAAGGCGTGGGTCTTTAATCTCACGGTGAATGAGCTGGGCCAGATCACGCTGGATCTGGTCACCAACTCGGTCGGTACGTTTAAAATCGCGTGCCATATGTAATAGATGACCTCGGATTAAAGTGTACGCTGAACTTCAATGGTGTCGTAAACCTCAATCTGGTCTCCGACTTTAACATCGTTGTAGTTCTTCACACCGATACCACACTCCATACCGTTACGCACTTCGTTGACGGTATCTTTGAAGCGGCGCAGTGACTCCAGCTCGCCTTCGTAGATTACGACGTTATCACGCAGTACACGGATGCGTTTGTTACGGTAAACCGTACCTTCGATGACCATACAACCAGCGATTGCACCGATCTTAGGCGCTTTGAAGACGTCACGCACTTCAGCGATACCAACGATCTCTTCACGGAACTCTGGCGAGAGCAGACCGCCCATCGCAGCTTTCACGTCATCGATGATGTCGTAGATTACTGAGTAGTAACGCAGCTCCATCTCTTCGCGCTCAACAATCGCACGCGCCTGTGCATCAGCACGAACGTTAAAGCCGATCAAAATCGCGGAAGAGGCCAGCGCCAAGTTAGCATCAGTCTCACCGATACCGCCCACACCGCCAGAGACGATGTTCACTTTAACCTCATCAGTAGAGAGATCTTCCAGTGAGTGCGTCAGTGCTTCCAGTGAACCACGTACGTCGGTCTTGATAACGATATTGAGGGACTTAACATCGCCCGCCTGCATGTTGTTGAAGAGGTTCTCCAACTTAGACTGCTGCTGACGCGCCAGTTTAACTTCGCGGAATTTACCCTGACGGAACAGAGCAACTTCGCGCGCCTTCTTCTCACTAGAGACAACAGTGAACTCGTCACCGGCATCCGGTGTGCCGTCCAAACCTTGGATCTCCACTGGAATAGCAGGACCCGCAGACTCTAGCGGAGCACCGTTTTCATCGAGCATAGCTCGGACACGGCCAAAGTTCATGCCAGCCAGTACGATGTCGCCCTTCTTCAGCGTACCATTCTGGATCAGCAGCGTAGCAACTGGACCACGGCCCTTATCAAGGCGTGATTCAACCACGACACCCTGGCCAGGAGCATCTTGAACCGCTGTCAGCTCAAGCAGTTCAGCCTGCAGCAGGATAGACTCGAGCAGGTTGTCGATACCTTCACCGCTTTTAGCTGAGACGTTACAGAACTGTACGTCGCCGCCCCAATCCTCTGGAATAACATCACGCTGTGCCAGCTCGTTCTTAACGCGATCTGGATCCGCTTCTGGCTTATCGATTTTGTTCACTGCGACAACAAGAGGTACACCCGCCGCTTTCGCGTGCTGTACTGCCTCTTCAGTCTGCGGCATTACACCGTCATCCGCAGCCACTACCAGAACAACGATATCAGTCAGCGATGCACCACGTGCACGCATTGCGGTAAACGCTGCGTGTCCAGGAGTATCCAGGAAGGTGACCATGCCGTTATCAGTCTCAACGTGGTAAGCACCGATGTGCTGAGTAATACCACCTGACTCGCCCGCTGCTACGCGTGTAGTTCGGATGTAATCGAGCAGAGAGGTCTTACCGTGGTCAACGTGACCCATAACGGTAACAACTGGCGCACGGCCTGTTGCTTCACCTTCGTGCGCTGCAACGCTCTCTAGCAGAGCATCCTCTACCGCATTTTCCTGCATCGGCTTAGCGACGTGACCCATCTCTTCGACAACCAGAGTCGCTGTATCCTGATCGATCGGCTGGTTGATGGTTGCCATAGCACCCATCTTAAACATCACTTTGATTACTTCAGCGGCCTTCACCGACATCTTCTTCGCCAGTTCAGCGACAGTGATGCTCTCAGGAATGCTCACTTCATGCACGATTGCCGCAGTTGGCTTCTCAAAACCGTGCTGGTTTGGCGTGTTACGGCCAGTATGTCTAGCGGCACGCAGTGGCTTTTGAGCAGGACGGTTGTTACCACCCTTACCACGACGTGATTCACCACGCTCAGCACGCTCGTTACGACGGTTATCGCGCTCTTTCCTCTTCTTGCGTGGATCTTCAGCAGCTGGTTCGGCCGGCTTACTCGGCGCAGGCTCAGCAGCTTTTGGCTTTTCCACGACTGGCTCTGGCTTAATCTCTGGCGCTGGAGCTTCCTCAGCAACTGGAGCCGCTGGTGCTTCTGCCGGTGCTTCCGCTACTGGCTCAGCTTTCGCTTCAACTACTGGCTCAGGCGCTTTCTCTACCGCTGGAGCCTCAACCGGTGCAGCAACTGCTTCTTCAACCGGAGTCTCTTCAACCTCTTCACGCTTAACGTAGGTACGCTTCTTGCGGACCTCCACGTTTACGGTCTTGCGGCTTGCACCGCCACCGACTTTGAGTGTCGATGTGGTTTTACGTTTAAGTGTGATCTTCTTCGGCTCACCCACTTCTGCATCTTCGCCGTGGCTGCGCTTCAGAAAGGCCAGCAGCTGCTGACGCTCTTCGTCTGTCACTGTGGATTCGGTGTCTTTACCTTTGACGCCCGCTTCCTGCATCTGTGTTACCA
>JAYQBD010000155.1:0-4271 GCA_038137135.1 Oceanospirillaceae bacterium
CTACAGGCGAATCATCCAGAACTCAGTTTACTGAGCGATTACCGTCGTCTTGTCTGTGAGAAGCGGGCGCTGATTTACCACCTCGCCAATGTAGATGAGTGTCGGTGCTTTAAGCTGGTGCTTCTCCACAGCCTGGGCCATTTGTGCGAGAGAGGTCTTTACCGTACGCTGTTCCGGCAGTGTACCGTTCTCTACCAGCAAAACCGGATGCTCGCTTGGCAGGCCGGCCCCCAGTAGGCCTGCGCTGATCTGTGCCACCTTTGAGAGCCCCATATAGAAGACAAGCGTTTCGCCAGATTGAGCCAGCTCCCGCCAGTTGTGAGTTCTCTCGCGGCTAAATTGGGCTGTTACCAAGCGAAGGCGCGGGGCAATCTCCCGCTCTGTAAGTGAGAAACCCAGGTTAGCTGCAGTTCCAGATGCCGATGTGATGCCTGGAACAACGGAGTAGGGGATGTCAGCTGCCAAAAGCGCATCTAACTCCTCACCTAGGCGGCCAAAAACCAGTGGGTCACCGCCTTTGAGGCGCACTACTTTATGGCCCTGCTTTGCCAGGTGCACTATAAGGGTGCAGATTTCAGCCTGACTGGATGAGTGTTGCCCCGCTCGCTTACCGACATATATCTGCCGAATAGAGTCCGGAAGCTCGGCTAACATTGCCTGGCTGACGAGGGCATCGTAGACGATAACATCGGCCTCCAGCATTAAGCGCCAAGCTTTACGTGTGAGCAACTCCGGATCGCCAGGACCTGCACCCACCAGATCTACGCGCCCCGATTTGTTGCTAAATAGGCGTTTAAATCCGCTAAAAAGCGTGTTTCGTGCAGATTTGTTGGAATCATTCAGGGTGCGTGCGTAGCGATTCAGACTGAGTGCTGACATGGGAAACTCCAATAAAAAAGCCCAGCGCTCCGTTAGGGAGTGCTGGGCTTCATTGCCCGATGTTCAGCTTTGCCAGCTGAACACCTAAATAGATTGTTACTACTGTGTTAGCAAAGGGCGTGCCGAAACTGAAAACAGCATTGATGTTGGAACGTGCTTTGCAGTGGATGCACTATTCGACGATAGAACTTAAATGGCTGACATGAACGGATATCTAAACTCTGCTGAACAGCACCTTCTGGCTGCAAAGGATGCGGCAATTGCCAATCTGAAAGAGCTTGAGTCTAACTTGGAGTGGCTTAGCGCCGCCTGTAACCTGATTCATCAACTGCAGCGCGAACGTGGACTGACTAATATCTGGTTGGTTAGTGAAGGCGCGCGTAAGCGGGCGGAGCGCGAGGCTCAGTTGAAACTGGCTGATAAGGAGTTGGAGCGGTTCTGCGCGCAAATTTCGGATTCAACTGACTCGGGCAGACTAGCGAAGGAGCCCAAGCTTTTGGCATCGCTAGCTCAGTTGATGCTATCTCTATCCACGCTGGCGCATCACCGCACTGAAATTCAGGCGATGAAGCTACAGCCACTCGACGCTACGCTGGGGTATAACCACCTCATCCAACAAATACTGACACTGATCTTCGATCTAGCCGAAACCGCTCGGGAGCCCAAAACCGCCCGTGCAATGATCGCTCTGGTTCATCTAATTCAGGTGAAGGAGCTAGCGGGTCAGGAGCGCGCCTGGACAGCGATTGGTTTTGCCCGCGGTAATTTCGTAGAGCGGTTGTGCCAGCGCTTAGCGCGCAATCAATCTGACACGGCTCAGATGATCGCAATTTTTCAGCAAAGTGCTGCCCAAGAGCTGCTTACCAGTTGGCAGCAGATAGAGGCTAGCTCGCTTTTTAGTGAGATGACACAACTGCGAGGGCTGCGCACGCAACTGTGCAAGGGGCAGAGTATCGATCCGGCAATTGCAGAGGCCTGGTATGACAAAGCAACGGAGTATATTGATCAGTTAGCCTTGCTTGAGGCAAAGGCGATTCAGCTACTTGAAGCCGAGTGCCGGATGCAGATCGATGATGCGCAACGCTCTAAAGTGAAGATTGAGAGGCATCTGCAAGAGCTGACCCCGAGTAAACCTGTAGATCCGTTGTCACAGACATCAGCCAATGATGCGGCGATTGTTGGTACCCAAGGGTCGCTCTATCAGCTTATTAGCGAACAGAACGCTCAGATCCAGCAACTGCAGGTCGATTTGACGCGGGCGCGCACAGCTCTGCAGGAGCGTAAGCTGATCGAGCGAGCAAAAGAGATTCTCAAACAGCAGATGAAGCTCGACGACGATGCTGCATATCGTCAGTTGCAGAAAAGTGCGATGGGCTCAGGTCGTTCGGTCGCGGATGTGGCGGCGAGAGTGCTGGAGGCCATGGCAAAACAGGTGGAAAAGTAAAAATTCAATTGCACTACTCTGGTGCAAGTGAGCGATTTAGCGGCGCAAACTGGAGCAGAAATGCGGCAATTCTCGTAAGTTAAAAAAGCGCTTAACTGATGAAAATGCAGTAGATACAGGGGTTTAGGTTGGTCTGGCACGAGCGTTGCTAAATCGAGGCTATTAGGTAAATAGGTGAGCAGCGAAGCGAAACCTAAATGACATAGCCCGTTGAACTCGGGCCCCGGACAAAGGCGTCCACAGAGACTGATGAGAGTCAGCTTCTGTGGGCGTTTTTTTTTGCGCAAAGTAAGAGGTGCAGTATGAGAGTAGTAGTCGTCGGAAACGGTATGGTGGGTCACCACTTCGTTGAGGCTTTGTTAGATCGGGCTGCGCCCGGTCAGATTGAGTTAAGCGTGTTCGGCGCTGAAGCCTTACCCGCCTATGATCGCGTGCATCTCTCTGAGTACTTTCAGACTAAAAGCGCCTCGCAACTGATGCTGGCAGATGCTGCGACATACCAAGAGCGTGGCGTGAAACTCTATCTCAACGATGCGGTTGAAAGCATCGATACGGTCGCCAAAACGGTGAAATCATCGGCTGGAGTTACGGTGGAGTACGATCAGTTGGTATTGGCCACAGGTTCTTACCCTTTCGTGCCACCCATTATCGGCAATGATCGCGAGAATACCTTCGTTTATCGCACTATCGATGATCTCGAAAAGATTACTGCAGCCGCCGAGAAGGGCGCCAAAGTAGGCGTTGTTATTGGCGGTGGCTTGCTGGGGCTTGAGGCTGCCAAGGCGTTGAAGGACCTGGGTATGCAAGCGCATGTTGTCGAGTTTGCACCACGCCTTATGGCGGTGCAGCTCGATCAAGGTGGCGGTGACTTGCTGAAACAGAAAATAGAGGACCTCGGCGTTGGAGTGCATCTTTCTAAAGCGACCAGTCAGATTGTTGATGGTGAAGCGCACCTTCATCGGCTCGAATTCTCAGATGGAACCTCACTTGAGACCGATTTGATCCTCTTCTCTGCGGGTATCCGCCCTGAGGACAGTCTGGCCCGTGAAACCGGGCTAGAACTTGGCGAACGCGGTGGTATTAAGATCGACAATCAGTGCCGTACGAGTGATGCAAGCATCTATGCCATTGGCGAATGTGCGCTCTGGGAGGGTCGAATTTTTGGTTTGGTGGCCCCGGGTTACACCATGGCGAAAGCCGCCGCTGACCAGATTGTTGGCACGCCAACAGAGTTTGCTGGAGCTGATATGAGCACCAAGCTCAAACTGATGGGCGTAGATGTAGCATCCATTGGTGATGCTCAGGCACAGACACAGGGTGCGCGCGTCTACACCTATTACAACCAACCAGATGAAGTGTACAAGAAGCTAGTAGTCAGCCAGGACAACGAAACCCTTCTCGGGGCGGTGTTAGTCGGTGATACCGAGGATTACGGAACGCTGCTGCAGTATAAACTCAATGCCATCGCGCTACCTGAATTTCCTGAAGCGCTGATCCTGCCTCATCGTGGAGATGATGCGCAGACAGGTCTGGGTGTCGCTGCACTGCCAGAAACCGCTCAGATCTGCTCTTGTCACTCAGTGAGTAAAGGTGATGTGCGTCAGGCGGTGCAGGGCGGCTGTTGCTCAGTAGGTGATGTAAAAGGTTCGACCAAAGCGGGCACCGGCTGTGGGGGCTGTGTGCCCTTGCTTACGAATCTGGTGAACCATGAGCTTGAGGAGCTAGGCGTTGAGGTGTCACGCGATATCTGCGAACACTTCCCGCACACGCGTCAGGAGCTCTACCACCTGGTGCGTATTGGCGAAGTGAAGTCCTTCGCTGAGATGCTGCACAAACATGGTAAAGGGGATGGGTGCGAGATCTGTAAGCCGGCGATCGGCTCGATTCTGGCAAGCTGCTGGAACGACTATGTGCTGGACGATAAGCATATCAGCCTGCAGGACACCAA
>JAYQBD010000156.1:0-4265 GCA_038137135.1 Oceanospirillaceae bacterium
AGTGCGAGTGTGTAGGGGATGTTAGCCCGCAGGAGGTCGCGCGCGCGGACTCCATAGCGCCCCTGCAGGATGATCTGGTTGCCGGCGAGTGGCGAGGCAGTGGAGCCCATCGACCAGGACATTAGCAGGGTGATGGCGAGGAGGTTGGGGTCTTCGGTTGCGGGCATCAGTGTGGCGCCGGCGATTAGGTTGCTAGTGACAGGGTGGATGCCGACGAGGGATAGGGCGACCAGTAACGTTAGGGTGATGCAGGCGGCGAGGGCATCGAAGTTGTTAGGTGCAAGGTCTATCTGCAGAGCGCTCTGAATGGCGCTGGTGCCGGCCGCCAGTACGGTTGAGGAGATGAATAGCGCTATCTCACCACGGATGTTGGGAAGGCCTTCGCTGATGTGATTGCTAAAGCGCCTGCTTGCCTCGCGAGCAGGGTGTTGAATAAACAGTATTGTCAGTACCAGCAGGATCGATAGTGACGAGACCAGCATGATCACTGAGAATTGTGGCAACAGGTAGTGCAGCAGTAATACCGCTGCCGCGAGCCCTAGGGGTAGTTTCAGGCTATCTACAGAGATTGGGTATCCCTCGAACTGGGCGATATCTGATCGGCGAGTAAGTTGTAGATAGGTGATGGCGAGAGCGGCAATTCCGGCTGCGGCTGTGTAGGGTAAGAAACGTGCAAGTTCTGAGCCCGGTGCACTAATGAGTGTGACACCCATTGCTGCAAAAAAGGGCGACCAAAAAGCGCAAATCGCGAACGAGCGGGTTAGTGTAACTCCTTGAATTGAGGTTAATTTCCCCTCTTTCTTAAGTCGCTCAGCAACCAGTACCATAGCCGACACATTGATCACCGTAGAGATTAAGAGAGTGCTCAGAAAGGTACGATTGAAACCACTTTTTCCGCTCTTCTGGCCGGTATCGCTCGAAAGTTTTGTGGTCACCTGAAGAAAGCTGATTGCTGCGAGTAACGTGATGATCAATTGATTTGCATTCAGTAGTGGGCTGAGCCAGTTTGCGTCGGGTGAGAGCCAGAGTGAGTAACCCAAAAGTGCGATTCCAGGTGACATTACAGCGATATTTTGCGCCTTTTGACGGCGATTAAGTTTGCCTATATTCAGTAGAAAAAAGATCCAGATAGTAATCCCGGCCGCTGCGCTGGTGCTGTTTAGTCGTATCTGCGAATCCGCCGTCAAAAGGATGGCGACTAGAAGAAACCAGCCGCTGGCTCTGATAGCGATGTTTGAGTTGAGTATGGTCACTATAGTTATGTCGTTACTACGCCGAAGTTAGCCGGTTTTAGGCGGAAATGAGTTAAGGATCGCTTCTTAATTTATTATGATCTTAAGTTATTCTAAATCATTATAAACATCTGATTACTTTAGTATTAATAAAGTATATTCGAACTGTAAAGTCCGGCAAAAAGGCGTAAACTATGCACGTTTTTACAGCGATAGCACTGCTACAAGCACAAAAAATATAAGATCGTACAGATCGCCTGAAAACATTTCGAACCATTAGGGCATGGAACAGACAGACTTCAAAAGAGTCGTCGCGGGTCCAGCATCCCCCAAACGCAGGGTAAATGTGAAATGCAAGACGGTATGATGGAGCATCTTTGGAAGAATGCTCATCTCTACGGCGGCAACCTCTCATACGTTGAAGAACTATACGAACAGTACCTGATCGATCCCAACTCGATCCCGCCGCAATGGCGTGATGAGTTTGATCAGCTTCCGAAGGTTGAAGGCAACCACAGCCAAGATATTCCCCTCGCTCCCATCCGCGATCACTTTCAGTATCTAGCAAAGAACTCCAAGCGCGCCCAGCCAGCTGTCGTGTCGAGTGTAAGCTCTGAGCACGAGAAGAAGCAGGTTCAGGCGTTGGCGCTGTTCAATGCGTACCGTCAGCGCGGCCATCAGCAGGCGAAGATCGACCCGCTGAATCTGATGAATCGTGAGCAGGTTGCTGACTTGAGTCTGCGCTACCACGGTTTGAGCGAAGCTGATTACGATACAGTTTTCCGTTTGGGTGATCTGCAGTTTGGCAAGGAAGAGGCGACTCTGCGTGAGATCGTTAACGACCTTGAGATGACCTACTGTGACACCCTTGCGACTGAGTACATGCATATCGTCGACACCGAACAGCGTGTCTGGTTGCAGTCTCGTCTAGAGCCTGTGCGTGCCCATCCTCAAGCGACCCAGGAGCGCAAGCTGATGGTGCTTGAGCGTCTGACAGCGGCTGAGGGCCTCGAGAAATACCTCGGCTCTCGTTACGCTGGTGCTAAGCGCTTCGGTCTTGAGGGCGGTGAGTCGCTAATCGTTTCACTGAATACCCTGATTCAACGCGCCGGTAAACGCGGTGCGAAAGAGGTTGTCATCGGTATGGCCCACCGTGGTCGTCTGAACACCCTTGTAAATATCTTTGGCAAGAACCCATCTGACCTCTTTGGGGAGTTTGAAGGCAAGAAGCTTGTTACCAGTTCGGGTGACGTGAAGTACCACCAGGGCTTCTCTTCAAACGTCATGACAGAGGGTGGCGAAGTTCACTTGGCGATGGCGTTTAACCCGTCTCACCTTGAGATCGTTGCGCCCGTAGTTGAGGGTTCTGTGCGTGCACGTCAGGATCGCCGTAACGATCCGGTCGGCACGACCGTTGTTCCAGTAAATATCCACGGTGATGCTGCGTTTGCGGGTCAGGGCGTTGTGATGGAGACATTGCAGATGTCTCAGACTCGCGCTTATAAGACCGGCGGAACCATCCACATCGTTATCAACAACCAGGTTGGTTTCACCACGTCTAAGCCCGAAGATGCACGTTCTACGGAGTACTGTACTGACGTTGCGAAGATGGTTGAGACACCTATTTTCCACGTTAACGGTGACGACCCTGAAGCGGTCCGTTTCGTGACTCAATTGGCAGTTGATTTCCGCAACGAGTTCAAGAAAGACGTGGTTATCGATCTCGTGTGTTACCGCCGTCGCGGTCACAACGAAGCAGACGAACCATCTGGCACTCAGCCAGTAATGTACAGCCAGATCAAGAAGCAGAAGACTACGCGTGAGCTTTACGCGGAGCAGTTGATCGCCGAAGGTGTACTGACCGCAGAGCAGAGCAAAGAGCTCGAGAAGCAGTATCGGTCTGACCTCGAAAACGGCAAGCACGTTGCGCACTCGCTGGTGCTTGAGCCAAACGAAGAGCTGTTCGTTGACTGGCGTCCTTACCTGGGTCATGAGTGGAGCTTTGATTGCGATACCGGCGTGGACATTAAGCTGCTAACTGAGCTGGCGAGCAAGATTGCGACTCTGCCAGAGAACTTCAGTGTCCAGCGTCAGGTGGCTAAGATCTATGAAGACCGTCGTAAGATGGCACACGGTGGTATGGCAGCTAACTGGGGCTTCGCTGAGACTCTAGCTTACGCCACGCTGTTGGCTGAAGGTCATCCGGTGCGGATTACCGGTCAGGACGTAGGTCGTGGTACCTTCTCGCACCGTCACGCCGTACTGCACGATCAGCGCGATGCGACAACCTACACGCCGCTCTGTCACCTGTCAGAAGGGCAGCCAGATTTTGATCTGTACGACTCATTGCTGTCGGAAGAGGCGGTACTGGCCTTTGAATACGGCTACGCAACGACTACACCTAACGCACTGGTCATCTGGGAAGCACAGTTTGGTGACTTCGCTAACGGTGCGCAGGTTGTGATCGACCAGTTTATCACCTCAGGTGAGACCAAGTGGCAGCGCCTCTGTGGTCTGACGATGCTTCTGCCACACGGCTTTGAAGGTCAGGGCCCTGAGCACTCATCAGCACGTCTGGAGCGCTTCCTGCAGCTTTGTGCTGAGCACAACATTCAGGTGTGTGTACCAACGACGCCTGCACAGATCTTCCATCTGTTGCGTCGTCAGGTTGCACGTCCACTACGCAAACCGCTGGTGGTTATGTCACCTAAATCTCTGCTACGTCACAAACAGGCGATCTCTTCACTCGAAGAGATGGCTGAAGGTGGCTTCAAGCCAGTCATTGGCGAAGCAGATGCACTCGACAATAAGAAAGTGAAACGTGTGGTTCTCTGTTCCGGTAAGGTCTACTACGACCTCTACAACCGTCGCGAAGAACTTGAGAAGACCGATACAGCGATTCTGCGTATTGAGCAGCTCTACCCATTCCCAGAGAAGATTCTGTCGGACGAGCTGGCACAGTACGAAAATCTCGAAACGGTCGTTTGGTGTCAGGAAGAGCCTATGAACCAGGGCGCTTGGTACTGTTCGCAG
>JAYQBD010000157.1:0-4257 GCA_038137135.1 Oceanospirillaceae bacterium
GTAGAAGCTAGGATGCTACCGGCAACGGCAGCAGAAAGCATTTTGATTTTCATTTTTTACTCCTGAAGGAATATTATTTTTATCCAGACGCCTACCGCTGATACGCAATTCCGCATCGACAGGTTAGGTTGTCAGCGTCTGTGCAACAGAGTAGCACCGCAAACTGGTACAGAATTGTACGGCCTTAACAAAGTGTTGTACTTATTTGCACTTCTATTTCGCATTTGCGTAAAAAACTGCAAGATAAGATTACAGTAATATAACTCAAGAATTAGAGTACTTTTACTCACGAATTCCGTTGCGAAAGTCGCAAAAATCACATAGGAAACAATGATGTACATTGGCCTCGACCTCGGCACCTCAGGTATCAAAGCGCTCTTAATGGACGCCCAGCAGCGTATCATTGGCTCGGCAAACGCGAACATTAATGTATCAAGGCCGAATCCGGGCTGGTCGGAACAGAACCCGCAAGATTGGATCAGCGCCTGTGAACAGGCGATGGCCGAGCTGCGTGAAAAGTATCCTGTCGAGTTCACAGCGACCGAGGCGATATCGTTTTCTGGCCAGATGCATGGAGCAACACTATTAGACAGCTCTGGACAGGTAATCCGCCCGTGCATTCTCTGGAATGATACCCGCAGTTATATGGAGGCAGCAGAGCTGGATGCTAATCCCCTGTTTCGCCAACTATCGGGCAATATTGTCTTTCCGGGTTTCACCGCGCCAAAGCTCTGCTGGGTAGCTAAGCACGAGCCAGAGAACTTCGCCCGCGTTGCCAAAGTACTTTTGCCGAAAGACTATCTGCGTTTCTGGTTAACCGGTGAGTATGTATCGGAGATGTCCGATGCCGCAGGGACTAGCTGGCTTGATGTCGCCAAACGAGATTGGTCTCACGAGCTCCTTGCTGCTTCCGGTATGCGCGTAGAGCAAATGCCACGACTCGTTGAAGGGTCTGAGATGGCTGGCGAGCTGCGTGCTGATCTAGTTGCTCACTGGGGCTTTAGCAAAGCACCTGTAGTTGGCGGAGGCGCTGGCGACAACGCCGCCTCGGCGATAGGGATGGGTGTTGTGCGTGAGGGACAAGCCTTTCTCTCTCTCGGCACCTCTGGCGTTTTATTCGCAGCAACTGATGGCTACAAGCCCAAGGCGGAAAGCGCCGTTCACGCATTCTGTCATGCGATCCCCAACACCTGGCATCAGATGGGTGTCATTCTCTCAGCCACCGATGCGTTGAACTGGTATGCAGGTATTGCCGGTAAAGATGCGGCGACTCTTACGGCCACCCTAGGCGACGCACCCTCAGGGCCAAGCAGTGTTCGTTTTCTCCCTTACCTTTCTGGGGAACGAACGCCACACAACGATGCCCGTGTTCGCGGCGCTTTTATTGGCTTGGAGCATCAGTCCGATCAAGCAACATTGACTCAGGCCGTACTTGAAGGTGTCTCTTTCGCTATCCGCGACAACTTGGAAGCACTGCGCAGCGCAGGTACTCAGTTGCAGTCCGTAGTTGCGGTTGGGGGTGGTTCGCGCTCTAAATTCTGGCTGCAAACCTTAGCGAATATTCTCAACCTACCGGTTGAGCTGCCCAAAGATGGTGATTTTGGTGCAGCCTTTGGCGCGGCACGCTTGGCTCAACTGGCCGCTAGCGGAGCCAACCCAACCGACCTGCTGACCACTCCGGCGGTCGATGCGGTATTTGAGCCGCAGCATCAAGCTGCTTACGAAGATGCTTACCAGCACTACACCCGCATCTATCCAGCACTTAAGGACTTGGCACTGTAGGGATATGCGGCAAAGCCGCAGGTCGCGACCTGCCCTTGGCAAAGACCTCCTACACCGAAACTACGAGTGCAGGTAGCGCATCTTAGCGTTCTTACGGAATTCCGTCGGAGTCATATCACGCAACTCACCAAAGCGGCGGTTGAAGTTTGCGACTGTGTTGAAGCCAACTTCATAGCAAATGGTACTGATGTACTTATCAGTTTCGGTCAGTAATTGGCAGGCTTTATTTACCCTGATCTGGTTCACAAAGTCAGTAAACGAGTTACCCGTCTCCTTACGGAAATAGCGGGAGAAGCGACTCTCACTCATACCGAAACGCTCGGCAACGTCACCCATGTAGAGATGCTGATGGAAGTTATCCGAAATGTAATCAACAATCTCACTGATGCGAGACTGCGCTTTATGATCACCAAAGTTCTGCAATTGCGCTGACGACAAGAGTTTGTAGTTCTCATGCTGCGCAAGATCACTGAGCAACTCCATAAAGGCCGCCATCCGTCGCGCACCCTGAGTATCTCGAATCTGGTCCAGGTGTTTGGAAACCGAATCGCTGATACCAAAGAACTGGATTCCGTTTTTTGCTCGCTCTAGTAGCGGAAAAACAGAACGCATCTCCGGAATATATTCAGCAGCATGACGAATAGGGTTATCGAGGAAGATGAGGCAACGATCACGCAAAGGTGCAGCATCGCCCTCTTCATATTCAGTGGTCACCCAATTGTGGGGCAGACGCGGGCCGGTCAGCACCAAATTTCCGGGCTCAAAGTTTCCGATAAAGTCACCGATAAACATCCGTCCGCGCGTAGCTGTGACTAGATGTAGCTCATACTCATCGTGCTGATGCCAGCGAATCAGTGGACTGGGCGAGCCATGTTCAACAAACCGCAAGAGGCCATCAACTTGCGGCTCATAACCAAGCTCAGTCCCCCGCTGATAGCTCTTCTCCATCACCGGTTTTTGTAAGCTGTTCAGACTACCTCTATGGACTCCCATAACGTCATCCCTCTTACTTTCAAGGTGCCGGACAACTCACTAGTCGCGGCACCATTTAGACTGTCTCTTTTCAAGCTGCTTTACGCGACTTTGAGAAAGCCTGGACGCGCGCGTATGCATCACGTACGGCCTCAATCAATCGAGTATCGCCTGCTAAGTCGTTAAATAACAAGCGCTCGTTACATAGGGCCTGTACTGGATCGTCGGAATCCAGTATCGCCTCTGCGGTGCCTGGCTCCATCAATTGATCCTCGTAGCGATAAGGTACGAAGCCAGCTCGCTCCTGGGCCAAGAACTCCAAGAAAAGAGCCGGCAGCACCGCAACACATGCAATGCTCTGGTCCGAAGTCAGGCGGTCACTAATGGTTGGCAGAATAAAGCCCGGTACCTTAGAGTACCCATCCATCGCTACACGAGCATTTGTATCAAGAATATTTGGATTAGAGAAACGATCCAATACCACATCGCGATAATCCTGCAGGTCTAGTGGCGAGGGCTGTAAGCAAGGCAGCACATCCTGAGTTACATAGTCATATGCAAGCTGACGCACTTCGCTGTCCTGTGCACCCTCATGAATATAGGTATATCCCGCAAGAGTTCCGGCCCAAGCAATGCAACTATGCGTCGCATTCAGAAGACGAATCTTCGCCTCCTCGTAAGGCAGCACATCCTCAACCAGTTCAACACCTACTTTCTCCCAAGCGGGACGTCCGGCCACAAAATGATCTTCAATGACCCATTGAATAAACGCTTCAGCGCTCAGTGCGGCTCTGTCTTCGACACCCGTTGCTGCAGTTACGCGCTCAGCTACGGAGGGTGTTGGACGTGGGGTAATACGATCGACCATCGCATTGGGGGCGCTCGTGTTAGCCGCTACCCAAGCCAAAAGTTCCGTTTTGCCCTGCTGTTCAAGGAACTGTTTAAAACCTTTGGCAAAACGGTCCCCATTGGAGCGCAAATTATCACAGTTCATCAATGTGACTGGCCCTACACCTGCAGCACGACGTGCATCCAGCAGACGCGATAGCGCGCCGTATAGTGTGCAGCAAGTATCGCCTTTCAGGTCGCTGACCAAATCCGGATACGAGTGATCGAGTTGATCGAGGGCATCCAAATAATACCCCGCCTCCGTTACGGTGAAGGAGATAATGCGAGTGGTGGGTTCAACAGCAACCTGCGTCAATCCACTCAAGTCCGCATCCCAGGCGACGACACGTTTAATCGAACCGATCTCCTTATAATTGCGTGCCCCTTGGGGTGTGACTGTCTCGAGAGTGTAGCGTCCCTTCTGTTCTATCAGCGCTTGAATAAGTTCCTCGCTATCCGCGCGGATATTACCGGCAGCAATTTCCCATGAGGTATCACCAAGATCATGCAGTTGCTGCAGATAAACGGCTTGGTGAGCTCGATGAAATGAACCTAGACCCAAGTGAAGTTGTGTAAGTGCCTGACTCATAATTTTTACCTCTTAGCGAACCGCTT
>JAYQBD010000158.1:0-1919 GCA_038137135.1 Oceanospirillaceae bacterium
GCGTACTTGTCGGCAATCGTTGTCAGCGGGTTCTTGGTGCCGTCGAGCTCTTTTAGCTCCTTGTGCACGCGCTGCATAAAGCGGTGAAAATGCGTACGCATTTTGCGCTCAAACGGCAGGGTGTCGTAGAAGGTATCCATAAGGTAGGTCTTACCGCGGCCCACCCCACCCCAGAAGTAGAGACCTTTGACCGGCTCAACCTGCTTGGCCTTACCCATCTTAAAGCGGGTGCGGATACGTAAAAAACCGCCGGGGCGTGGTGCGTTCTCAGCCGCAACGAGCTCATCAAATAGACGCTGGAGGTGCTGAACCGCCATCTCCTGGGTGGCATCGTAGGAAAAATCATCACGCTGCAGATCTTTCTTATAACGCGCTAGCGGAGTTGGCATCGACTTCTCACCTCAACAGTTCTAAAAACTGCGCGCACTTTACTGCGCCTCGCGGTGAATTTCAATTCAGAAGAGGGCCACAAGTAGCGGTAGCATCAACGCCGTAATTAATCCCGTCAGCCCCATAGCCAGGCCGGCAAAGGCTCCGGCCAAGGCTCCCGTCTCTAGCGCCAATGCCGTTCCAAATCCATGGGAGGTGAGGCCGAGCACAAAGCCTTGGGTCTCCTGATCGGACACCCTTAGCACCTTCAATACGGAGGGTACTAACAGACTACCTAGCACCCCAGTTACAAGGCAGAGCGCAGCAGATAGCTCGGGGAATCCTCCTATCTTCTGGGAGATACCGAGGGCGATAGGCGAAGTGACGGACTTCGGCGCGATCGATAGCAGTGTCTCTATGCGAGCATCAAATAGCCAGGCCACACCCACCGCTATCGCTGCCGCACTGAAGGCACCAACCAGACAAGCAACCAAAATAGGTAACCAGAGCTCTCGTATTTTGTCGAAGTAGTCGAACAGCGGCACCGCTATCGCAACGGTAGCCGGGCCTAGCAGGAAATGAATAAACTGCGCACCGCTAAAGTAGGTTTCATAAGGGGTAGATGTCAGTGACAGCAGACCGATCAACACTGACATACTCACCAGCACCGGGTGCAAGAGCGGGGTTTGACCTGACAATCTATGTACAACCAGTGCTGCGCTGTACACAGCCAGCGTCACCACAATCCACAGTAGCGGCTGAGCTGCAAAATAGACCCAGAATTCAGTCGCGCTAAGCATCGCCTCTCCCCTTAGCTCTTTGACGTTTAAGCAGTAACGAGAAGACCATAGCCGTTGTTAAAGCTGCACCAATAGAACTAATAATCAGCGCCAGCAGGATAATCCACCACTCGGACCTTAGCAGTTCAAAGTGCAACACTAGCCCAACACCGGCAGGTACAAACAGCAGCGCGAGATTCGATAGCAGCGTATCCGAGGTGGTGCGCAATGACTTAGGTACTCTTTTAGTGAATAACAACACTAATAGCAGAAACACCATACCCAGCACTGGCCCGGGTATCGGTAGACTGAGAGATACGACGATCAGTTCGCCGATCAACTGAAACAGCAACACCAACAACAGGCCATGTATAATCATATCTCTCCCTCCACTAATTGGAGATTAGAACCAGGCACCAACCAAAACAATCACATTATGATATTTAAATTTCGCAATGTGGTAGGTGACACAAAAAAGGCCAGCAAAGCTGACCTTTTCTCTAATGGCACCAACTACTCTGCACTGGCGACTTCCACCGATTCACGAAGTTCTCCCTGGTCATTGCGATGCTCGGGATGCTCAGGCACTCCCAGCTCCATGAACTCTAGCAGGCGACCTACGCGCGCTAGCAGAGTATAACGCGCAAGTTGCTCATCAATCTTGGCAGAGATTAGCTCGTTATTTGCGCTGAAGAGTTCGTTCTCTGAGTCGAGCAGATCCAACAGTGAGCGCTGACCGATATTAAACTGCTGCGCGTAGGCATCGCGCGT
>JAYQBD010000158.1:2019-4232 GCA_038137135.1 Oceanospirillaceae bacterium
CTGGTGTAATCCACCTCGAGAAAGACCTTCGGATGCATAGCCGATTTAGCGACACCCACCTGTCCTAGCGAAGATTCATGATCAGCAACAGCGGCCGCAAAACGCGGGTGCTCGATAATCGCAACATAGCGCGCATCCTCAGCGGTGTAAGGAAGGTGTGTACAGCAATCATCCGCTGGCATCTCAAGGTCACCCGGCTTGTAACCAACCACGCGCTCAAAATTGATCTCGGATTCCCAAAGGTTGCCCTCAACAACGCTGAGGTTGTAGTTCGCCAGCGCTAACCGACCGCGAGCTTGAGTCTCATCAGCCTTACTGCCGACGCCCATCTGCGCACGGCGAGAAATCTTTTTGAAAGTATCTTGGTGAGCCGCAAGGTTATTTTTGGTGCTCTCCAGCAGCTGCCGTTGACGGATAACATCGAGGTAAACAGTTGCAACCTCTAACCCCAACACCTCGGCCTGCTCAGCACTGCGTGCCTCTTGAGCTCGCGCACCCGCTGAACTCGCATCAACACGAGACTTAGTTTCATAGCCATCATAAAGCATCTGCGTCGCGCTCAGCCCAGCCTCGCGACGCGTATACCAGTCATTATCTGAGCTGCGAAAGGCACGCTCGCGCCCGATACCAGCACTAAGATCCAGCGTCGGACGATAGCCTGCCTCATCCATCTCAACCATCTCTAAAGATGCAGCGTGTCGCTCAACCGCACGCAACTGTTGCGGGTGCGACTCTAGCGTTTCGGCAATTGTCTGCTTGAGCGGTTTACTCTGCGCAGATGTTGAAAGCAGCGCAATCAGCGCAGCGGCTAGAATAGTGTGAGACGAGGGCATACGCATGCTGATGTTTCCTTACGAGCAAAGTACCTTCAGGATAGACCCTGCTTGCGAAACCTGCCAACTCCTGACTCGAGCTACTTTTGAGTTTCAGGCTTGGTAAAGGCGCTCTTTGCGCCACCGTAGCGCTGCTGCTGGAATATCGAACCGCTTCCCACTGAGGGCGGTAGCGGCATACGTACAGGCACGGACTCCAGCCGAGGGACTATGCAGGGCTCACCAATAATTGTGCGGTCTTGCAGATCCTCCCAGAACTTCTGCTGGCCCAGCGCATGAATGTAGGAGGAAGCACCGAGGATAGGCCAAGCATCTGCCTTGGCAATTTCGTAAAACAGGATGAGCCGCGGACGATCACTCAGGTTCGGAGCCGAACCATGCAGAGTCCTCGCATGATGCACCGTCATACTCCCCGCCCTCCCCGTAAGCGTCACAGCCTGACTTACGTCAAACTCTGGGTCATCGGCATCAACCGCACCACAGAAGCGTCCTTCATGCATATGACTAAGAACGGGACCCCGATGGGATCCTGGAATCACCTGAAGCGGACCATTTTGTAGGTCTACATCCTCTAACATGAGCCCAAAGGCGAGCAGATCATCGTTTGTATGCGGATAGAAGGCCCAGTCTTGATGCCACTCCACTGCGGCCCCACCGCCGGGCGCCTTGGTATTTAGCTTGGCCGTAATCAGATTCGCATTGTCGCCCAACAGTTCACGCAACACCTCAGTTACACCGGAGTTTTTCAGAATCTCATCAAAATAAGGATGCTGTTTATGGGGTAGCTTGATTCGAGTCAGACGCGGAGTTTCAGCGCTATGCCCCTCATCAAGATCAAACACCTCATCACTCTCACTGACCTGACGCGACGCCTCAATAAACTCATACGCGATAGCACGCATGCGCTCCAGCTGCTCAGCCGTAACCACATTCTCGACAAGCAGGTAACCGTTCTCTCGGTAGAAACTGATCTGTTCCGCGCTAAGCATGTTTCACACCCTCGATTTTTTCTTCGAATTTACTTAGTTTTCTTGAGCGTGAAAAGCGAACTTACCTGTATTGTGGTCAACGACGGCTAAAACTGGTTACTCGAATACACTGCTAAAGTAGGACCTTGCGCTGAGGGTAATTGCGGATCCGGGGAGTGTTTCTCGGATCTTGTTTGCCATGGAAGGCAAACACGAAGCGTCCCATGGATGGGCTCGAAGCGTGCCGAGAAATACTCCCCGGATTTGCCCACCGCCGAGTTAGTAAGCCACTACCCGAAATGCAGTGCAAATTGGGACCATATAACAAAAAAGCGGGCCCTGAGGCCCGCCTTCACTACTGCATTGACTCTGAAGCTAGATCAGAGAAGCAGACGACGTACGTCGCTGAGCA
>JAYQBD010000159.1:0-4193 GCA_038137135.1 Oceanospirillaceae bacterium
CGTGCTTCGCCAACTCCATCCCTATGCATCACCGCATAAGTGATCGCGCTGTTGCACGGCAGCGCTTCGATCTGCTTCAAGTCGCCATTGCCGAGGATGGCAAATTTAACAGCCAGCGGTAAAAGGTCACCATAGGCGGCGTAGAGTTGCCTAGCTGCAACGTGCTCGAAGCTGATCAGTATATCGATTTGCGCGTCAGCGTATTTTTGGTTTAAGTGCGTCGCCCAGATAGTGGGATTGGGTAAGACCTTTAAGCGGTTATAGCTGAGCGACTCAGAGTAGAGGTTAATCCGCTCTTGTGACTATTTAAGTGCACTATGGAGTGCCTCGGAGACGGCAGCCGTCCAGGGTTGGCCTGCATCTGCGCCCCAAATCACAAGCACATTACGGGCAGAGACCGTCGGTGACAACATTGAAAGGCCGAGGGTAAGCGCAACTAAGGCGAGCAGACGAGGTCTGTATTTCATTGGTTGGACATCCTATCCATTAGAGGTAAACGCTAAACTCTGCTGCAGTTTTTATGCCAAAAACTGCCGAAGCCCGGTCCATCTCCAATTAGACACAGGCGGGATTCTGGCTTCGTTCTAGACTATCAGAGCCAGCCTTTGTGCTTAAAGAGGAGGTACGGGGCAATTCCCGAAACAACCATCGCGCCAAGTGCAAGCGGATACCCTGCACTCCATGCAAGTTCGGGTATATGAGCGAAATTCATACCGTATATGCTAGCGACCAAAGTAGGTGGCAGAAAAACCACCGCAGCGATCGAGAAGGTCTTGATGATCTGGTTTTGACGGATATTGATAAAACCGAGCGCGGCATCCATCAGGAAGTTAATCTTCTCAAACATAAAGGTGGCGTGAGACATGAGTGTGTCCAAATCTCGCAGAATCTCGCGACAGGCCTCCTGCTCCTCAGTCTGATTACGGATGTGGCGCATCAAAAACGAGATCGAGCGTTGGGTATCCATCAGGCAGAGGCGGATTTTACCGTTGGAGTCTTCCAGTCGAGCGAGTCGGTCTAGCGCTTGTTCATGTGAGCCGCTGCTCTGGCTCTCCAGAACCTCGTGGCCTATCTCCTCCAGTTCGGTATGCAGATCCTCAAGTTGATCGGCAAGGTTATCAACTTTCTGTGTAAATATGGTGGTGAGCAGTTGCAGCGGGTTACGGGTCTCAATCCATCCGCGACGCGCACGCAGACGAATCAGGCGGAAGTCGGCCAGGTCCACGTCGTGGAAACTGAGCAGACGTTCGGGCGCCAGTGTGAAAGCGACGGTTGTGGTGTTGTAACGGCCTTCGCTCTGGGTCAGGAAGAGGGAGTGGACATGGATATCACGCCCCTCGATAAAGTAGCGGGCGCTCGATTCGATCTCTTCAACTTCGTCTGCCTCCGGCAGCGCCTGAGGGTGACACTGCTCAACCCAAAGGCGTTCTTCGTCAGTGGGGTCTTGTAGGTCAATCCAGCAGAGTGACTGCAGCTGAGCCTGAGGTTCATTGGCATCCAGTTCGCGCTCACGCAGTTTATTAGCGTCTATTGCAAATCCGCGTAGCATGCCGATATTCCTTGTAAGCTGTGTTTAGATGGCCTGCGCCAGAGTGTAGAAGAGATAACCGGCGTAGCCAACGTAGGCTGCCAAAAGTAGTGCACCCTCGATACGATTTATTCTGCCACGTCCTAGCACACCGTACCCCAGGACAAAGAGTGAAACAGTCAGTCCTGTCATCACCACCCAGTCTCGGGTGAGTACCTCAGCGGCGACGCTCAAGGGATGAATTGCGCCGGCGATGCCGACAACAGCGAGTGTATTGAAGAGGTTGCTGCCGATCACATTGCCAATTGCTAAGTCGTGCTCGTTTTTGCGCACAGCAATAATTGACGAGGCAAGCTCAGGCAGTGAAGTGCCTATGGCAACGATAGTAAGTCCAATAATTAGGTCGCTGACACCGAGAGCGCTCGCTATGTCTACCGCACCCCAAACCAGAAGGCGAGAGCTGGCGATGAGTAGCGCAAGTCCGATCAGTAGCCAGATCATCGCCTTACCTAGCGGCATCTGATCCTCATTCAGCTCATGGGCGATATCGTCGGCCAGCGCATCCTTGGGCTCACGCATACCGCGCCAGATCGACCAGCCCATGATTGCAAAAAAGACGATCAGCATAATCCAGGCGTCGAGGCGGCTGATCTCTAGATCATAGAGTAGGGCGCCGACCAGCAAGGTTGCGCCCATCAACACCGGCAGCTCTGCTTTGAGAATACGCGACTGTACAGCAATGGGGGCGAGTATGGCGGTAAGACCCAGAATTAGAGCGATATTTGTGATGTTAGAGCCAAAGCCATTACCCAGTGCAAGACCTGGATTTCCTTGCAACGCGGCAAGAGCTGATACAACCATTTCGGGTGCGGAAGTGCCAAAGCCGATAATGACCATGCCGATCAGTAGTGTGGGCATGCCCAGGTGCCGCGCAGTGGCAGCCGCACCGTCAACAAAACGATCGGCGCTCCAAACCAGCACGATCAGACCCACAAAAACTGCCAAAACAGGCCACAACATCGACAACTCCAATACCATAAAATCAGTGTCTGCCATTCTATAGAAAAGCCTCTGCATATACAGCGCGAAAAGCCACTATTTTCCCGGCGCTAAGCGCTTGAGCTTTAACTAAAAGCTGATACAATGCCGCGCTCACTCGCCATCGGACAGCGGCTCCGCCCACCCGATGAGCGCACCCGTTTAGGTCAGGTGTCCGAGTGGTCGAAGGAGGTCGCCTGGAAAGCGGCTGTACGGCAACGTACCGAGGGTTCGAATCCCTCCCTGACCGCCATTTCTTCAATGCAGATTCCTCTGCAACCCTTGTCAGAAGTACGTTTAACTCATCAGCCTCCACTGGCTGTAGACAATACTGTAGACAAATTATGTACCAAACAACTCCGTCTCTTCGATACACATACACTAGGAAAGGTGTCTATTACTTCAGTCGATGGATTCCTTCTGACCTTAGAAAGTATTATCAAACTGATCGTATAGTTCAGAGCCTCCAAACTAGATCAGCAGCTAAAGCCAAACAAGCTGCATCCATAATAGCGTCTCGACTTGATGAATATTGGTTAGATATTCGTTTACGTAATGGCTCTCCCCTATTCAAGGACAAACTGCTTACATCTCCTGTCATGGCTACTAGCAGCATTATGACAATTAGCGAAGCTAAGAACCTTTACCAAGATATTAAAGGCTCCGGACGGTCGAAGGTTTTCAGACAATCAAATGATCGCATCGTTAATTACCTTATTCAGTGTCATGGAGATAAACCTCTTGATCAGTATGCGGGGACTGATGCTGCTATGTTTAGGGAGTGGCTGATTCAGAAAGGCTTAAATAGTAGCTCAGTTAGAAGAGCCTTTAGTATCATCAAAGCGATAGTTAATTTTGCAATTAGCGAACTGGGTCTTGAGATACGAAACGTATTTAGCGGTGTCTACCTTCCTGAACAGACTGACAAAGCATCAAGAAAGCCTATCAAGAACCATACTCTTCGTCTTATTCAAGCAAAATGTAAGGAGCTAGATGATGAGATGCGATGGCTTACAGCATTGATAAGTGACACAGGGATGCGCCTTGGGGAAGCTGTTGGTTTATTAATAGATGACATTAAACTTGAAGCAGATGTACCACACATTGTGATTCAACCACACAAACATCGTTCACTGAAAACAACCTCAAGTAAACGCAAAGTTCCATTAGTAGGTTATTCACTCTGGGCTGCAGAACGTATTGTTGCCAATAAGGTAAATGACTTTTGCTTCCCTCGTTACAACAAGTCTGACATCAGCAATACCAATAGTGCTAGTGCTGCTTTAAATAAGTGGCTTAAAAGTATCTCTGAGGATCACGTGGTTGTTCATGGTTTTAGACATGGGCTACGTGACAGACTTCGTGCAGTAGAAGCACCCATTGAACTTATAGATCAAATTGGAGGTTGGTCTTTACAGTCAGTTGGTCAAGGATATGGTGAAGGATACGATTTGGAGCATTGTCACAAATGGCTGATTAAGTGCTGCTAATCTTCAGATGGTATTAGTATGAAATTCATGATGAGTTAAACGTACTTCTGACAAGGGTTGCAGAGGAATCTGCATTGAAGAAATGGCGGTCAGTGAGTGCCTAAGCGGCAGGCTCATGTCCCTCTACAGACTCCAAT
>JAYQBD010000160.1:0-4180 GCA_038137135.1 Oceanospirillaceae bacterium
CTCTCAGAAGAGGAGATCAAAGCCGGTCTGCGTGAGCGTACGTTGAACAACGAGATCGTATTGATGCTGGCAGGTTCTGCCTTCAAGAACAAAGGCGTGCAGGCAGTACTGGATGCCGTAATCGAATACCTGCCGTCGCCGGTCGAGGTTAAAGCGATTGAAGGTACGCTGGACGATAAAGATGAGACTGTCGCGTCTCGTGAAGCCGATGACAACGCGCCTTTCGCAGCCTTGGCATTCAAGATTGCCACAGATCCTTTCGTTGGTACGCTTACTTTCGTTCGCGTTTACTCAGGTGTACTTAAGTCCGGCGATGCTGTCTACAATTCGGTTAAGCAGAAGAAAGAGCGCATCGGCCGTATGGTACAGATGCACGCAAACAACCGTGAAGAGATTAAAGAGGTTCGCGCAGGCGATATCGCTGCTCTGATCGGTATCAAAGACTGTACAACGGGTGACACCCTGTGTGACGGCGATCAGAAGATAGTACTGGAGCGCATGGAGTTCCCTGAGCCAGTAATCTCTGTCGCTGTTGAGCCAAAATCACAAGCTGATCAGGAAAAAATGGGTGTTGCGCTAGGTAAGTTGGCACAAGAAGACCCATCCTTCCGTGTTGAGACTGACCAAGAGACTGGGCAAACTATTATCTCAGGCATGGGCGAGTTGCACCTCGATATTATCGTCGATCGTATGAAGCGTGAGTTCAAGGTTGAAGCAAACATCGGTAAGCCGCAGGTGGCATACCGTGAGAAGATTCGCCGTGCCGTGGATGCCAACCACAAGTTTGCTCGTCAGTCGGGCGGTCGTGGTCAGTACGGTCACGTCGTGATCGAGTTCACACCAAGCGAAGAGGAAGGTCTGGAGTTCATCTCTGAGATCGTCGGTGGTTCTATTCCTAAGGAGTACATCCCAGCGATCGAGAAGGGCATTCAGGAGCAGATGAAGAACGGTGTTATGGCGGGTTACCCGCTGATCGGTCTGAAAGCGCGTCTGTACGATGGCTCGTTCCATGAGGTCGACTCAAATGAGATGGCGTTCAAAATCGCGGCATCCCAGGCCCTTAAAAAGTATGCGGCCGAAGCTGATCCCTGCCTGCTAGAGCCGATGATGAAAGTTGAAGTGGTTACCCCGGAAGATTACATGGGTGATGTCATGGGTGACCTTAACCGTCGCCGCGGCCTAGTACAGGGCATGGATGATCTGCCATCTGGCAAAGCGATTCATGCACTCGTGCCACTCGGAGAGATGTTCGGCTATGCCACAGATCTGCGTTCTGCATCACAAGGCCGTGCAACCTACTCAATGGAGTTTGACTCTTACGGTGAAGCGCCGAAAAACGTTGTTGATCAGTTGATGGGGCGCATCTGATAAGGTGCTCTAATCTACTATCCATTGAAGGGCCGCTAGGCCCTTTTTTTATGATTTTGTGTTACTTTCGGTACAAATATTGCCCGCTAATTCTAAAATAAGTATCAAAACAGTGGTAAAAAAGTGCTTGAAACTGCGAAACTCTCGATAAAGCAAAGGTCGGACATCGTTCAAATTGTCCTTGGCACTGTAGCGACGATATTGAGTTTCTTATTGCCGCCGCACCAGACCGGCTCGGCTATCGCGATTTATCCACTTATTTTGACCCTTGTTGTCCTATTTCACTTTGGCTGCAGTATCAGAGGGCATGATCGGTTCGAAATTGCTGCAAGTTATCTGCTTTACCTCCTCGCTTGTCTTTATTGGGTTGTAGTTTTGGTAAATGGCACTTTACCCATTATTCTTGCCCCCGCTTTTTTGGCGTTCATCGGTCTCAACGGATTTAATAGACGTTGGCTGTTGCCACTCTATGGTGGGGCTACCATCATGGTTGTGCTCTGGGTGGCATACACAGATCCAAGTGTTGATTTAGCTGTTGCTACAAGGAGTGTTGTATCAGCTTTGGCCGTGCTGCTTATATTGGTTATGTTGCAACAAGCCTTGATACAACAGGAGTTGACTATTGATCGACTAAACCGAGCGCAAAAGGAGCGCGAGCATTATGACGATTTGCTGCTGGGTGCAATGCAGTTCGCTGGGCTCGATGTGTACGATGAAAATGTAGACTCAGGCGACGGTTTCAATATTCATCAATCGCCCTTTGAGGGCAATGTCTACGTCGGTGGCGGAGACCGACTAGCCTGTGTTGCGCCCGAGCAACGTGAACTTTTGCGAGCCAACTTGGAGGTTGTGGGACGTTCAACGGAGTTCCGCTTTCGTCACCCAGGGAATACCGAGTACGGCTGGTTTAAGCAGGCAACCATTAAGGAGTACCTTGATTCTGTTGGTGATCTGCATCGTGTGGGTGTCTCCCAATCGATACAGGCCGAGATCGATATACGACAAGAGTTAGCGAGCGCACTAGAGAGCGAGCAAAAAGCTAGCGATACATTGAGGCAGTTGGCTGCGCAGCGCAACAAAATGCTAGGCATGATTGCTCACGAGTTGAGAACGCCGGCTTCTAGCATAAGTATGTTGGCAGCTACCACTACCCAGCAGGAGTGGAGCTCGCAACAGCAGGTGGTACTGGAACAGAGTAACCAGTTGTTGGCCACAATTGATGATATGCGCCTACTGCTTAATCCGGATCAACAGCGGCCGCTGCGTCTCGAGCAAGCCGAAATTGCCGGGTTTAACACAGTCATGGAGATCGGCTTGGCCTCCATAGCTAACGCTTCAAATGTAGAGTTGCGTTTTTGCTCAGCTTTTCCAAATGAGCTGAGGCGAAAGGTATTTGCAACCGACACTTACAGAGTCAAAACGGCTGTCACAAACTGCGTGCGTAATGCCTGTCTGCACGCTTTTGCAAGCAAGGTGAGGGTCGTCAATCGTATCGTGACTGATACTTCTGGTTATAAATTCATAGAGTGGGTTGTCATTGATAATGGTGTGGGTATTGATGAGTCCAATAGAAAGAAGATCTTCAAGCTAGGTGAGCGCGCATCAGCGTCTACCGATGGTAGCGGCTTTGGACTCTACATCGCCAAAGGCTGGCTCTCTGAGATAGGCGGGGACGTTTATTACACGCCAGGTGCAAGACGAGGGAGTCGCTTCCATATTCGTGCACCTCTTGATCTGGTCGAAAATCCGGCGATTGTCTCTCAGACTCAGCCTGCAGAGGTGGACTCTGACGCTCAGGAGCTCTCTACACTTAAGGTTTTGTTTGTTGAGGATGATGCATTACTGCGAATGTTGGGTCAAAAATTGGCTGAACAGCTGTTTGGTGAAGTGGTCGTTGCTAGTGATGGGCAAGCGGGACTAGAGCTGTTTGAGCAGGGATTCGATCTGATTCTAACCGACTATTTTATGCCCAACCTTTCAGGACGTGAGATGATTTCAGAGATCCGAAGTAGGGGATACTCGGGTGCAATCATCGGTGTGACCGCAGCCACGCTAGGCCAACAGAGCGAAGAGTTGCTAGAATCGGGTGCCGATCTGGTCATTTCCAAACCGCTTACACTCGAAAAACTGCAGGCAGCAATCGTTGAGCTGCGTACACGGCTCACCTAGCCTGCATTGAATGTATGAACTCAGTCTACTAACTGTCTCCCTGCTGCTCGTAACCGGCTTTCTGGCGGGCATGATCAATGTTTTGGCCGGGGGTGGTTCGAACCTAACCCTACCTGCGCTTATGGTGATGGGGTTACCAGCAGATATCGCCAATGCAACGAATCGTGTATCGATATTTTTGCAGTCTGTTACGGCCGTGACAGGTTTCCATAAGCACGGTAAGTTGGATATGCCCGATCTGAGAAAGATTCTGGGTGTCACAGTCGTCGGCGGGCTTTTTGGCGCATTGACCGCCTCCTATATGCCCCAGGGGCTGCTTAAACCGGTGCTGCTTAGTGCGATGGTGATTATGGCGGGCATTATCCTATTTAAACCCTCTGTTGTGGCGCCGCCTGAGGGTACGCCGCCTCGAGGTTTGACCGACTCCCCAAGCTCTATCCCCCTGTTGTTGCTGGCCGGTTTTTACGGCGGGTTTGTCCAGGCGGGCGTAGGTTTTATTTTGATCGCAGCGATCGCTGGTGGTTTGCGCTACGACTTGGTGCGCACTAATGCGCTGAAAGTTGCTTGCTCCCTGGCGTTTACCGCTATCGCACTGCTGGTCTTTATCGCTAATGATCAGATACTTTGGGTCCCTGGATTAATT
>JAYQBD010000161.1:0-4113 GCA_038137135.1 Oceanospirillaceae bacterium
GCTACGGCAAAATCTGTATCCTCGCCGATGCGGACTCCGATGGTGCCCATATCGCGACACTGCTCTGTGCGCTTTTCCTGCGCCATTTCCGTCCGCTAGTGCGGGCCGGTCATGTCTACGTGGCGATGCCGCCACTATTCCGTATTGATCAGGGTAAAGAGGTGCACTATGCGCTGGATGAGTCGGAAAAAGATGCGATCATTGAGCGTCTGCGCGCAGAGCGCAAAAACGCCAAGATCGGCGTCCAGCGCTTCAAAGGCTTGGGTGAGATGAACCCACTGCAGCTGCGCGAAACCACCATGGCGCCAGATACTCGTCGCCTCGTGCAGCTAACACTCAGTGAAGGTGACGATACCGCGGAGATGCTTGATATGCTGCTGGCGAAAAAGCGCGCCGCCGATCGTAAGAGCTGGCTCGAGACTAAAGGCAACCTGGCCGAGGTCGTGTAAATCACTTTCGAGCACAGTTCGAATTCGCTAGATGCATGGCTCTGAGGTGCTCTTAGGGGCCATGCACATTTTTCAAGCTGTAAAGCAGCAGTCTCATCTGGAAGAACTAGACTAAAACTTACCCCCCTAACGAAAGGGTGGTAAGGAGTTCTTTCGTGCGCCACGTCAGTCTGCGATTCCTAGCAGTAATTCTAATCTCTCTCCTAAGTCTGCCGCTCTTTGCAGCGAACGACCGTTGGTATAACAGCGAGACCGGACAAGTTACAGAGCGTGCGTTAGGTCTCTATGCTGCGATTGTTTTGGCTGATCAACATGGGCTTGAGAGCGATGACCTCAAGGTGCGACTGCAGCAAGCGCAGACAGTTAACGACGTTGATAAAGCTCATAATGAGGTTCTGGATTCGCTTATCAGGCGTTTTTCTGTTGGGCAGGTACCCACCAGTATTGATCCGCTCTGGCACTATCCTGAGAAGATGCTCGATGTTGAAGCTGTTCGCACATCGGTATTAGCTGCACCGGCACTGCTGCCGGCGCTTGAGTCGCTGTTACCGCAGCACCCTGACTACCTCGGTCTGGTTCAGGCCTTTGCTGATCAACGTGCTTTAATCGGTTCGGAACCACCGCAGTTAACCTTCAGTGCCTACTTTAAACCGGGTGATATGCATGCTGATATAGAGCTAGTCCGCGAGCGTTTGGATTGGCTTGGTTATGAGGCTTCCGATGAAGTCTCCGATCTTGCTCCGCGCCTGTATGACGAGCAGTTGGCAGCGCAAGTGCGCCTGTTTCAAGCGGATCATGGCCTAGAGACTGATGCGGTGATTGGCCCTGATACTCTTGGATGGCTCAACTACTCTGCGACTGATCGTATTGAGCTGTTGGCGGCGGTACTGGAACGCTGGCGCTGGCTACCTCGTGATTTTGGTGAACGTTACCTATTGGTGAGCATTCCCGGTTTTGAGGTGCGTTACTTCAATCAGGGTAAATTAGCCGATCGCCATATCAGCATTTCGGGTCGGCCGGCACGCCCGACACGTAGTTTCCAAGCCAGAGTTGAACAGCTCGTCGTGAATCCCAACTGGACGGTACCGCGTCGGATTTTGATGCGTGATTTGCTGCCTAGGATTCTCGCGAATCCGCAGTACCTCGCTACTCAAGGGATGCAAGCTGAGCGTCTGATTGCCGGTCAGTGGCAGCCCGTATCGAATGACAGTGTCGAGTGGAGTATGTTGGATTGGGGCGATACGGATGTGCGTTTGGTGCAGGCGCCCGGTAGCAGTAATGCACTTGGACAAATTAAATTCCATATGCCCAACTCTCA
This sequence comes from Oceanospirillaceae bacterium, assembly GCA_038137135.1. GTDB lineage: Bacteria > Pseudomonadota > Gammaproteobacteria > Pseudomonadales > Balneatricaceae > Marinobacterium_E. The sequence continues at coordinate 1,768 of JAYQBD010000161.1, forward strand.
TGCGATCTACTTGCACGATACACCCAGTAAAGAACTCTTTGCGGATGCCTCGCGTGCTTTTAGTTCGGGTTGTATCCGCGTAGAGGGTGTAATCGATCTGGCGCGGACTCTGATGTCTGGCAACACCGAAAAATTTGAAGCTTCTCTATTGCAGCCTGAAACTCGCTGGTTACGACTGCCTCAGTCTATACCCGTTTTTCTCGTCTACAACCGAGCCTGGTTAGACGCGGAGGGTCGTCTACAGCTGCGTGATGACATCTATAAAGCTGACCGTGACCTGATCGCCTCGATGGAAAACAGCGAAAGTAAATTGAAAAACACTCAACTCGTTCAGCGATAAACGCCCGCTATCAGCCTATCCCTCCCCTAAAGAATTGGTTAATATTTGATCAGAAGGTGCAACTATAAGCACCTCGCTTGCAGTTACACCCTGACTATGAGGGTCGGGGTAATAAATGGTCTGTAGTTACCCAGGGGAGAGGTATGGCCAATCAGAAGAGTACCCACGGAGGGGTAGACATGTTGTCGCGTCGAGGATTTATTAAGTGCGCATCCTTGGCTGCTGCCGCAGCCGCATTTCCTAACGTTGCTTTGGCATCTCTTGAGAAAGAGCGAAGTCTGGCATTCAACCACCTACACACTGGCGAGAAGCTCAAGCTAACTTACTGGGCGGATGGCCAGTACATTGATGAGTCGCTGGCTGAGATCAATCATCTGCTGCGCGATTTCCGCACCGGTGAGCGCTATCAGATGGATCGCGATCTGATCGATCTTCTGCATCAGTTACAGCTTGCGACCGGCAATTCGCGTTCGTTTGAGATCATCTCCGGTTATCGCTCACCTAAAACCAATGCAGCACTGCGCTCCAAGAGCTCGGGCGTGGCGAAGAAGAGTCTGCACATGCTGGGACAGGCGATTGATGTGCGTCTGCCGGGCACCGACTTGAAACCTCTGCATAAGGCGGCTTTGGCGGCTAAATCAGGTGGAGTGGGACTGTACACTGGATCCAACTTCCTACACCTTGATACCGGGCGCGTGCGTTTTTGGGGTAAGTAAGACCCCAGGCATTACTGGTTGCATACTCAGGGCTCTAACCCCTAAATGCGATAGACAGTATTGGGGTGTTCGAGTAGAATACCGCAGGTTTTGGCCGCGCGATCCGCGGCGACCCTTCATACGGCATGTTTTTAGAGCGAGGCGAACCATCAGTTTGGCCTCGCTTTTTCACAACTATGCCCCACAGTTTTTGATGTTAGCGATTCCGCGGGGAGGTCACATTGACGCAGTCAGCCATTCTAGCTCTTGAAGATGGTTCAATTTTCAGAGGGATTTCGATTGGCGCCGAAGGCGAGTCTGCCGGAGAGGTCGTTTTCAATACCTCGATGACAGGTTACCAGGAGATTCTCACCGACCCATCCTACTGCCGTCAGATCGTGACGCTGACCTACCCACATATCGGTAACGTTGGCTGTAACGTCGAAGATGCCGAGTCGGATAAGACTTGGGTTGCGGGCTTAGTCATTCGTGATCTTCCGCTAATGGCGAGCAACTTCCGCTCTGAGCAAGCGCTGGACGAGTACCTGCGTGAGCGCGGCATCGTCGGCATTGCTGATATCGATACTCGTCGTTTGACCCGTATTCTGCGCGAGAAGGGCGCTCAGAACGGCTGCATTATGGCTGGCGATAATATAGATGAAGCCAAAGCGCTCGAATTGGCTGGCGCTTTCCCTGGCCTTAAAGGTATGGACCTGGCAAAAGTCGTAACCCGCGAAACGACTGGTAACTGGAGCACCTCCACTTGGGAACTGGGTACGGGCTACGTTGAGAAGGCAGGTTCTGAACAGCCTTTCCATGTAGTCGCCTATGATTTCGGCGTAAAACACAACATTCTGCGCATGCTGGTTGAGCGTGGCTGTCGCCTCACTGTGGTGCCGGCTCAGACTCCGGCTGCAGAGGTGCTGGCAATGAACCCAGATGGCGTATTTCTGTCCAATGGTCCCGGTGACCCAGAGCCATGTGACTACGCGATTGAGGCTATTACTGAAATTCTGAAAACCGAACTTCCAGTGTTTGGTATCTGTCTCGGCCATCAGCTGCTAGCGCTGGCGTCAGGTGCGCAGACTGAGAAGATGAAATTTGGTCACCATGGTGCCAACCACCCTGTACAGGATCTTGATAGTAAGCAGGTCATGATTACTAGCCAGAACCACGGTTTCGCAGTAGCAGAAGATAGCCTGCCATCGACACTGCGTGCGACCCACAAATCTCTGTTTGATGGCTCCCTACAAGGGATTGAGCGCACGGATCGTCCGGCATTCAGTTTCCAGGGACACCCAGAAGCGAGCC
>JAYQBD010000162.1:0-4094 GCA_038137135.1 Oceanospirillaceae bacterium
CTGCGTGCGATCGAGCAGATTCGCCGCAAACTTGGCAAGTAAGCTAAGTGCAAAAACCAAAAAGGGCAGCTTCGGCTGCCTTTTTTATTTACATGGACGCGGATAAGCGACAAATTTATATGGTCTAAACTATGAAGATTAAACTATCGGTAACTGCAGTGATGGTTCTGGCTCTGGCCGGCTGCGTCCCATTTGTTCCATTTATTTGATGACTGATCGAGAATTTAAGATTGAACGCCTGACCACTGAGTATGTGCAGGAAGAGGATCGTATACGTCTCAATCTTGAGGATCCTCAGCAACAACGTACTACGCTGTGGCTAACCCAGCGGCTCCTCAACCGTGTAGTACCTGCGTTGGTTAAGGTGCTGGAGGAGGAGACCAGCGGAAAGCCTCAGGCGAGCGATCTACAAGCCTTTACGCAACAGCGAGCCCAGCGAGATATTGAGCAAGAGGCGCCTATTCCGGCTGCCGAGAGTGCTTGGCTCGTTAGACGCGTTGACATGACTTCACGCCCTAAGGCGGTCACCCTTGTCTTTGGCGACAATCAGAGCGAGACTGCTCGTTTAGAGATGCCACGCACTGCGCTGCGTCAATGGCTCAGTATTCTGCGTGACCTCTACCGCAGGGCGGAATGGAGCTGCGAAAACTGGCCTGATTGGCTTGCGCCACTATCGCAAACAGCCGAGACTAAAGATTCCCAGCTACACTGATAGCAGCTCAAACGAACGAAGGACGTCCATGAACTCGATCTCAACCGTCGACGAACAGCAATTACAAGTGCTGATGGCGCGTCAGCCGATTTACACCAAAACCAAAGAGGTGGTGGCGTTTGAGTTGTTGTTTCGCGACGAGTCAGGCGAGTTTGTTAAGGGCCTCAAAGATGATGAGGCGACCCTCAACGTTCTATTGAATACCTATTCGAGCGTACCAGATAAAAGCTCAGTGCGTCAGGCACCGCTCTTCCTCAAGGTCAACGATACCTTTCTACTGGAACATGACATTCCTGAAATTCCTCGCGAGAGCTTTGTATTGGAGGTGATTGGCAGCACCGCGATCACTCCAAAGCTGGTTGAGAGGATCGACTTTTTGGTCAAAGAGGGCTTTAAAGTTGCATTGGCCGACTATGACCCAACGGACCCTCGCTTCAATGCATTGCTCAATTTGGTGCATATCGTAAAAATTGACCTGCGCAAATTCCAACTTGATGAGCTGCCTAACGTTGTGCGCCAACTGCGCCGCAAAGGGATGGAGCTGCTAGCAGATAAGGTTGAGACAGTTGATGAGTTCCAAGCGTGCCAGCGTATGGGGTTTGACCTCTTTATGGGGTACTTCCTCAGCAAGCCGCAGCTAGTGCGTGGTCGGCGTGTGCAGGGCAATAAGCTAGTGCTGTTGCAGATTCTGACAGAGCTGAACAATCCCAATGCAACCTCCGAGTCGATAGAGGCGCTTGCGCTGCGCGATCCCGAACTGGTTTACAAGATCTTGCGTGTCATTAACTCTGCAGCGTTCAGTCTACGACGTGAAGTGACCAGCTTGGCTCATGCTATATCTCTGTTGGGGCTAGATCAGATACGTCGATGGGTGATGTTGTTTTTGTCAGTCGCGGAGGAGGGACAACCGCAGGAGATGACTCGAGCCATGCTGCAACGAGGTCGTATGTGCGAAGTGACGGCAGAGATGCTGGAGCGAGCAAACCCAATGAATCACTTCTTTGTTGGCTTGCTATCGCAGCTTGACGCCCTAATGGAGATTCCGATGGATGAGCTGATGGCCCAAGTACCGCTGGACCAGCGCCTCAAAGCCGCTATCTTGAAGTACGCCGATTCCGAGGGAGAGATACTCCAGAATGTTGAGTTCTATGAGCGGGGTGACTTTGCTCATCTACGTCTGCCCCTAGAGAAGCCTTACCTTGAGGTAGCGTATCGCCATAGCATTAGCTGGGCCCTTCAGGTGCTGACGCAGATGGTTGAAGAGCAGTAAATGGACCTGCTATCGGCCTGGCTGCCAGCTGACATTGGCGGTTATACCGCGCTTTTTTTAATACTCCTGTCCGGGTTTACCTCATTGATCACTGCTACGCTGGGCATTGGCGGAGGAGCGCTGCTCATTGCCGCAATGGCACAGCTTGTGCCAGTCGCTGCGCTGATCCCGGTTCATGGGTTAGTGCAGTTCGGCTCAAATTTTAACCGTGCTTTCATGACCCGCCAGCACATTGATCGCGTCTGGGTTAGCCGCTTCGCCCTAGGAGCCATCGCAGGCGCGATTCTCGCGTCATTTATTGTCGTCCAACTTCCGCTGGTGTTGATTCAGTTGAGTGTTGGCCTCTTTATTCTTTGGATGATCTGGGGGCCGAAACCCAAAGCGGGCCAAATGAGCGCCCGCCGTACGGTGTTCTCTGGAGTCGTCACAACTCTTATTTCAATGTTTGTCGGTGCTACAGGTCCGCTAGTCGGCGGTCTTATTCACCGCAGAGATGGCGATAAGATGACTAAAGTGGCCACCATGGGCGCAGCGCTGAGTGTTCAACATGCGCTCAAAGGATTTGTATTTGCGTTTGTGGGCTTCTCTTTTCTTGAGTGGCTACCGTTCATCCTAGCGATGATCGCATCCGGTGCCATCGGTACTTATATAGGTCTGCACTTCCTCAAAAAGGTCTCGTCTGACCTGTTTAATAAGCTGTTTCGAGCGGTAATCACTCTGCTTGCACTGAGGCTCGTTTATCAGGCTGTCCTAGAGATCTTTTAGCGACGCCCACTGGTCGCGAGAGTAAAAGTCACTTAAGTTTTCACCACTGCTTGGGTCTCGGTAGAGGTAGTTGAGACCGTTGATTTACATGGATGTAAATCACCGAGCGCCCATGGACGGCTAGCAGCGTGTCTCAACTATCTCTACCGAGGCCCCGCACACAGCGATAACAAAAAGCCCTGCACGGTGGCAGGGCTTTTTAGAGTAGGTCTGCGACATACGCTTCGCGTAGATGCCTCGTATTGGGTTAGTCGAGCTGTGACAGGTCGCGCACTGCGCCTTTGTCAGCAGCGGTTGCCAGCTTCGCGTAGGCTTTGAGAGCGGCAGAGACCTTACGTGGACGATCTTTAGCAGGCTTCCAGCCTATCTTGTCTTGCTCTGCACGGCGAGCAGCCAGCTCTTCGTCTGACAGCAGGACGTCGATCTTGCGTGCAGGGATATCGATACGAATCATATCACCGTCGCGCACCAGGCCGATGTTACCACCACCCGCCGCTTCAGGAGAGGCGTGGCCGATAGAGAGGCCAGAGGTACCGCCAGAGAAGCGTCCGTCAGTCAGCAGCGCACAGGATTTCCCCAGGCCTTTAGACTTGATGTACGACGTTGGGTAAAGCATCTCCTGCATACCCGGGCCGCCTTTGGGGCCTTCGTAGCGTACGATCACAACGTCGCCGGCTTTCACTTGATCGTTGAGGATGTGGTCAACCGCCTCGTCCTGTGATTCGGTCACGTGTGCTGGGCCTTCGAAGACGAGGATAGATTCGTCAACGCCAGCTGTTTTAACGACACAGCCGTCTTCAGCGAGGTTACCGAACAGGACGGCTAGACCGCCTTCGAGTGAAAACGCGTTCTCTATCGAGCGGATACAGCCGTTCTCGCGGTCACCATCGAGGGATGGCCAGCGAGTTGACTGACTGAATGCGACCTGGGTCGGGATACCCGCAGGACCCGCTTTGTAGAACTCCACGACTTCAGGTGTGGGGTTGCGCATGATGTCCCACTTATCGAGTACTTCGCCCATGTTTGCACCAGCCACCGACGGTACGTCTGTGTGCAGTTTACCGGCGCGATCCAGCTCACCGAGGATCGCCATGATCCCACCGGCACGGTGTACATCTTCGATATGGTACTTCTGCGTGTTTGGCGCCACTTTACATAGCTGTGGCACCGTGCGTGACATACGGTCGATGTCGGCCAGAGTGAAGTCGATCTCAGCTTCCTGAGCGATCGCCAGCAGGTGCAGGATGGTGTTAGTAGAACCGCCCATAGCGATGTCGAGGGTGATAGCGTTCTCGAACGCTTTGAAGCCGACGCTGCGTGGCAGGATCATCTCGTTGTCGTTCTCGT
>JAYQBD010000163.1:0-3982 GCA_038137135.1 Oceanospirillaceae bacterium
GGTGCAAGACTTAACTAACGATATCGATCCGATTGAAACGGACGAATGGTTGCAAGCACTCGAATCTGTCGCCAAAAGCGACGGTAACGAGCGCGCGAAGTACATCCTTTCCAAACTTGGCCACAAAGCGGCTGAGCTGGGCGTAGACAACAGCTCCGTTTTGACTACCCCGTATAAAAATACTATCTCCCCGAAAGACGAACCGCCGCTTCCTGGCGATCTATTCATGGAGCGCCGTATCCGCTCATTTGTCCGTTGGAATGCGATGGCAATGGTTATGCGCGCCAACGACAATGATGAGGGCCTTGGCGGTCATATCTCCTCATTCTCCTCTTCAGCGACCCTTTATGATATCGGTTTCAACCACTTCTTCCGTGGTAACGAGGGTGAGCAGGATGCGGATATGGTCTTCTTCCAGGGCCACATCTCTCCGGGTATCTACGCTCGCGCCTACCTCGAAGGCCGTTTGACCGAAGAGCAGTTGGATAACTTCCGCCGCGAAGTTGATGGCAACGGACTTTCATCTTACCCACACCCTTGGTTGATGCCTGACTTCTGGCAGTTCCCAACGGTATCTATGGGTTTGGGGCCGATTCAGGCAATCTACCAGGCTCACGTAATGCGTTACCTTTCTGCGCGTGACCTCGTTAAGCGTGGTGATCGCAAGGTATGGGCATTCCTCGGTGATGGTGAGTGTGACGAGCCTGAGTCACTCGGTGCTATCTCGCTAGCAGGTCGTGAAGGCCTCGAGAACCTGATCTTTGTAATCAACTGTAACCTGCAGCGCCTCGATGGCCCTGTGCGTGGTAACGGTAAAATCGTTCAGGAGCTCGAAGGCGTATTCCGCGGTGCGGGCTGGAACGTTGTTAAATGTCTCTGGGGTCGTCACTGGGATCCACTGTTTGAACGCGACACTCAAGGTCTGTTGCAGAAGCGCATGGACGAAGTGGTTGACGGCGAGCTTCAGAATATGAAGGCCAACGGTGGTGCATACACCCGTGAGCACTTCTTCGGTAAATACCCTGAGTTGCTCGAGATGGTTAAGGACATGTCGGATGACGACATTATGAACCTCAACCGTGGCGGCCATGACCCATACAAAGTCTACGCTGCATTTAAAGCGGCTGTAGAGCACAAAGGTCAGCCGACAGTGATCCTGGCTCAGACTGTGAAAGGTTACGGCACAGGTAAGTCTGGCGAAGCGAAAAACGACACCCACTCCATGAAGAAAGTGGGTGTGGATGATCTTAAAGATTTCCGTGATCGCTTTAACATTCCTGTTGAAGACGACAAGCTCAAAGAGGTGCCGTACTACCGCCCGTCACCTGACTCACCAGAGATGAAGTACATGTTCGAAGCGCGTAAGCGTCTCGGCGGCTTCTACCCAGTGCGTCGTACTGAGTGTGAAAAACTCGATACGCCTGCGCTTGAAGCCTTTGCAGGTCAGCTCAAATCAAGCGGTGAGCGTAGCCTCTCTACGCAGATGGCGCTTAACCGTGTGCTGAGTGTGATCGTTAAAGATAAACAGATGGGCGAGCGTGTAGTGCCAATCGTTCCTGATGAAGCACGTACTTTCGGTATGGAAGGTATGTTCCGTCAGCTCGGTATCTACTCATCAGGCGGTCAGAAGTACACGCCGGTCGATGCTGATCAGATCATGTTCTACAAAGAGTCCAAAGACGGTCAGATCCTCGAAGAGGGTATCAACGAGTCGGGTGCATTCTCTGCATGGCTCGCCTGTGCGACCTCGTACTCCAACAACAACTGCACCATGGTGCCGTTCTACATCTTCTACTCAATGTTCGGCTTCCAACGTGTAATGGACCTGACTTGGGCTGCGGGTGATTCGCAAGCACGTGGCTTCCTGATCGGTGCAACCTCTGGTCGTACTACGCTCAACGGTGAAGGTTTGCAGCACCAGGATGGCCACAGCCACCTGATGGCGCAGATGATTCCAAACTGTGTCTCTTATGATCCGACTTACGGCTACGAAGTTGCTGTGATCGTACAGGACGGTATGCGTCGCATGTATCAGGAGCAGGAGAACAAGTTCTACTACATCACCACACTTAACGAGAACTACCAGCACCCAGAGATGCCTCAGGGCGCTGAAGAGGGGATCGTTAAGGGTATGTACCTGCTGAAAGAAGGCAAAAAAGCTGACCTTAAAGTACAGCTCTTCGGCTGTGGCTCTATTCTGCGTGAAGTGGAAGCCGGTGCTGAAATTCTGCGTGAAGAGTTTGGTGTTGAGTCCGATGTATGGAGCACCACCTCTATCAACGAACTTAAGCGCGATGCGATGGAAGTCTCTCGCTGGAACCTGCTGCACCCAGAAGATCAGCCTCGCGAGTCTTACCTGGAGCAGTGCCTGAAAGGTCACGAGGGTCCGGTAATTGCGTCAACTGACTACATGCGCATGTATGCAGATCAGCTACGTGAGTACATTCCACGTCGCTACAAGGTGTTGGGTACCGATGGTTTCGGCCGTTCGGATACACGCACGAAACTGCGTAACTTCTTCGAAGTCGATCGTCACTATGTGGCGGTTGCAGCACTCAAAGCTCTGCAGGAAGAGGGCAAGGTCAAGGCTTCCGTTGTTGCTCAGGCAATTGCGAAGTTCAACATTAACCCCGAAAAAGCAGCGCCTTGGACGCTCTGATTCGGCTAACTAGTCACAACCCGAAAGGAGAATTTTTGTGAGCACAATTAAAGTTAGCATCCCGGATCTGAGTGGAGCTGAGAACGTCGACGTAATCGAAGTTCTGGTGAAGCCAGGTGACGTTGTAGCCGAGGGTGACAGCATTATTGCACTGGAGACCGATAAGGCCTCTATGGAAGTACCGGCTGAACAGGCGGGTACGATTGTTTCAATCGCTGTGAAAGAGGGCGATCAGGTTAACGAAGGCGATCTGCTGATGGAGCTTGAGGTTGGCGGTGCTGCTGCACCGGCTGCTGAGCCTGCAGCCGAGGCTACTCCTGCAGCTGCTGAAGCGCCTGCACCAGCAGCGGCACCGGCAACTGCGCCTGCAGCTTCTGCTGTCGAGCAGGTGCTGGTACCAGATCTTAGTGGTGCTGAAGATGTCGACGTTATCGAAGTCCTCGTAAAGGCAGGCGATACCATTGCAGAGGGCGATAGCCTGATTGCACTGGAGACCGATAAGGCCTCAATGGAAGTGCCAGCGCCGAAGGGCGGTGTGGTGAAAGCGGTTCACATCAGTGAGGGCGGTAAGGTTAACGAAGGTGATCTGTTGCTGGATCTGGAAGTGGCTGGTGCTGCGCCTGCCGAAGCTCCAGCTGCTGCGGCACCTGTTGCTGACCCTGCTCCAGCTGCTGCGGCAGCGCCGGTGTCTGGTGGTGTCGAAAATGTCCTTGTTCCAGATCTGAGTGGCGCGACAGATGTCGACGTTATCGAAGTTCTGGTGAAGGATGGCGACACGATCGCAGAGGGCGATAGCCTGATTGCACTTGAGACAGACAAAGCTTCGATGGAAGTGCCCGCGCCTAAGGGCGGTGTGGTTAAGTCGATGAAGATCAAAGAGGGCGATAAGGTCAACGAAGGTGACCTATTGCTCGAGCTTGAAGTGGTAGGTGCAGCACCAGCGGCGGCGCCTGCGGCAGCGGCTCCAGCTTCAGCTCCATCAGCTCCTGCTCAATCAGCTCCGGCTCCGGCTCCGGCTGCTAAGCCGGCAGCGAGCACTGATCTGGTTGCACTTGAGCAGAAGAATCGTTCAGTTCATGCAGGTCCTGCCGTGCGCGCAATCGCACGTGAGTTCGGTGTCGATCTGACGTTGGTTAGCGGTTCTGGTCGCAAGGGTCGTATCGTAAAAGAGGATGTTCAGGCGTACGTTAAGGGCGCGCTGAAGAAACTGGCCGAAGCGCCCGCTGGCGGTGCAGTGACCGGTGGTTCCGGTATTCCTGCAATCCCGGCTGTGGACTTCAGCAAATTCGGTGAGATCGAGAAGGTTAAGCTCAGCAAGATCGA
>JAYQBD010000164.1:0-3968 GCA_038137135.1 Oceanospirillaceae bacterium
GGTGATCCACGCGTTCGCGAGGCTTACCTTGGAGGTGCAGAAGTATGACGCATTCAAGCGTAACGAGCGATTCAGTAAAGAATCAAAACCTAGGTACACCTGTTGCCTACTGTTCCGTTCACGATATTCACTCTTACTACGGCGAGTCGTACATCGTGCAGGGTGTTTCGTTCAATATCCATGAGGGCGAAATCCTAGCTTTGCTCGGCCGTAACGGCGCGGGTAAGACGTCAACGCTGCGCACCATCGCACGCTGTGATGACCCTGAACTGAAATCTGGCGAGATCTCTCTTGATCACCAGGCAGTTCATAAGATGACAGCGTACGAGGCGTCGCAGGCTGGCATTGGTCTAGTGCCTGAGGATCGCTGTATCATTCCGGGCTTGACCGTTGAAGAGAACCTGCAATTGGCGCAGATCGCACCACCAATCGGTTGGAGCATCGAGCGTATCTACGAACTCTTCCCACGTCTTGGCGAGCGTCGCAACCAAGAGGGCACCACGCTCTCGGGTGGTGAACAGCAGATGTTGGCGATTGGTCGTGCGTTGGCGCGTGATGTCAAACTGCTGCTGCTCGATGAGCCGTATGAAGGTTTGGCACCGGTAATCGTACAAGAGATCGAGAAGACGCTGCGTGAGATCAAAGCGTTGGGTATCACAACTGTGATCGTAGAGCAGAATGCGATTGCCGCACTTAAGCTGGCTGACCGTGCTGTTATTCTTGATACCGGAACCGTGGTATTCGATGGCAGTGCGCAGGAAGTTCTAGACAACGAGCAGCTGCGTCACGACTACCTCGCGATCTAACCTAATTGTTGTAAAACGAGTGGTACTGCGCCCGAACTTAGTTCGGGCGCTTTTTTTTGTCTAACTTTTGATCTTTTGTGTGCTTCTTTTTGGGGTCTGGCCCTGTTTTATGCTAAAAAGAGGCTTAAATTTGATTACTTATTTGGTGTATTCCCCGCATGTCAGAGCGACGCGAGCCCGGCTTTAACCTAGATCCGATCCAAGATTCTGTTCCCACCCTTGATACCCCAGTTGGAAGACCCGCTGCAGCAGCCCAGCCCAGAGCCGCTGCTTCAGCAAAATCGAGCTCGGTCGCTACCGTTCTGCTAACGCTTCTTGTGTTGGTCTCCTTGAGTGCAGCCGGTGCACTGGGTGTTTGGGGGATGCAGCTCAAACAGCAGATGGAGGAGCAGCAGGTACTGGTAGAGCAGATGAATCTCTGGCTTGAGAGCACCGATGCGACGCTAACACAGACCTCTACGACAGCCTCGCGTTCAGGTGAGACACTGATGGGACGTGTTGAGGATATCAACACTCGCCTGGAAGATCGGATCAAACACTTTGACTCCGAGATCGCAAAACTTTGGACCGTATCCTTTCAGCGCAATAAGCCGCAGCTAGAAGAGCAGGGTAAAACGCTGGTCACCTTGGGTGAAACTGTTGTTGCTCAGGATGCTCGTATCGCTGAAGCGCTAGCGTCGCTGGGTGTGCTTCGCAAGGAGATCGAGTCTCAGGTGAGCGAACTGTCACAACTGAGTGCCGCCGATAAGCAGATGGCGCAGCAGCTTGCTGGCACAGAAACAGCAGCTAAGGCACGTGATACTAAACTGAGTGCGCTAGAGACCCAGACAACAGCCTTGCAAACCGAGCTGGAAACGGTCGACGCGGCTTTAGCGACAGTCGAAGGGCGTGTTCTTCAGGTGGGTAGCGACATGGAGTTTCAGTTCTCGGTTGAGCGTGATGAGCGTACCAAGTTGGCTGCCGACTTGAATGCTAAAATCAATCAGGCGGCTCAGCCTCAGGGGACAAGCGTAGAGCTTGAACGCCGTTTGCGTACCATCGAAGAGCGCTTGAAAGCTATTGATGCCTCGCGTGCGTCACTTAATGCTGAGCTGCTTAAAGTGCAGGGCCAAGTGAACGGCCTAATGCTGGATCGCAGCGTTCGCTAATTTTGACTAAAATTTGATCAATAGGCACAATACGCGCCTTCGAGGATGGGAGTCTTTATCCGCGCATGAATGTACGCGCTTTCTTTGCACTTCGTGTACCCGACAGGGTAACGCGCAAGCTAGCTGACTATGCGGATGAGCTGTGCCAGTTTGACAAAGAGCTGCAGGTCGACTGGGTTGATTCGGGCAATTATCACCTGACACTCTGCTTCTTGGGGGATGTCTCGCTGGAGCAGGTCGAGTTGCTAGAGCAGAAGACGCGTGAGGTGCTGGATGCGAACCGTTTCTCAGTTTCGCTGGACCATATCGGCTACTATGCGGTCAGTCCGCGCTTCTCTGTTGTTGCAGCCATGGCCGCCGCGCAGGCGGAACTGGCAAACCTGCACCAGTGTTTAGTTGATATCGCGACAGCTTGTGGACTCTCCTACGATGAGAAAAACTTTCTTCCTCATGTCACTTTGGGGCGCGTACCCGCGGACGACGAATTTGAACTTGATACTGAGCAACTACCGGCACTTGATCTGAACTTGCCGGCAGATGCAGTAGTATTGATGCAGAGCAGGGTGGGTGAACAGGGCTCTATCTATACTCCACTGTTCGAGATAGACCTACCGCTCTTGCTGGCCAACTAAACTCCGAGATTGAAAATGCGACAACCAGAACTCCTCTCTCCAGCGGGCACGCTGCGGAATATGAAGTACGCTTTTGCGTACGGCGCAGATGCAGTTTATGCGGGCCAACCGCGTTATAGCCTGCGTGTGCGTAATAACGATTTCACTCATGCTAATCTGGAGGAGGGGATCAATATCGCCCACCAGATGGGTAAAAAGTTCTTTGTTGCCAGTAACATCCTGCCGCACAACTCTAAGTTAACCACCTATATGCGCGATCTCGATCCGGTAATCGAGATGGGTCCTGATGCGATGATTATGTCCGATCCGGGCCTGATTATGATGGTTAAGGATAAGTACCCTGACCTTCCTATTCACCTCTCTGTCCAAGCAAATACGATGAACTGGGCAACCGTTCAGTTCTGGGAACGCGCGGGTATAGAGCGCGTGATTCTGTCGCGCGAATTGTCGCTCGATGAGGTCGAAGAGATCCGTCAGCGCTGTCCAGATATGGAGCTGGAGGTGTTTGTCCATGGTTCGCTCTGTATCGCCTATTCAGGTCGTTGCCTGCTGTCGGGTTATATCAACCATCGCGATCCTAATCAGGGTACCTGCACCAATGCCTGCCGCTGGAAGTACGATGCGCATGAGGCAAAAGAGACCGATAACGGCGATGTTGCGCCGGTGCAGGATTTCGATCCAACGGTTGAGCCAGCGCTAGGCGAAGGAAAGCCAAGTGATAAGATCTTCTTGCTGCAAGAGCAGACACGCCCGGGTGACTACATGCCGGCGTTTGAAGATGAGCACGGCACCTACATTATGAACTCTAAAGATCTGCGCGCGATTCAGCACGTGCACCGGTTGGCGGCGATGGGTGTGGACTCGCTTAAGATTGAAGGTCGCACAAAATCACACTACTACGTGGCACGAACTGCTCAGGCCTACCGTCAGACCATCGATGATGCTGTAGCCGGGCGTCCTTTCGACAAGGGTTTGATGGATGTGTTGGAGAACCTGGCCAACCGTGGCTACACGGAAGGCTTCTACCGTCGCCATGTGCACGATGAGTACCAGAACTACGAAACGGGCAACTCCGTAGGCGTACATCAACAGTTTGTTGGCGAGGTAGTCGAGCACGATATCGCCAATGGCAAACTGACCATCGATGTGAAGAACCGTTTTGAAGTGGGTGATACGTTGGAGCTGATGACCCCCGTGGGCAATCGTCGCTTCAAATTGGGCGAGCTCTACAACAAGAAGGGCGCGCGTGTAGAAGCGGCTCCGGGTTCAGGTCACCGTGTAACCCTGCCACTCGATTTCGATACGGATATGCAGTACGCGCTGCTGATGCGGGACCTGCCCAACTCGCCGCGTAAGGTAGCCTGATTCTGAATTTTGTAGGA
>JAYQBD010000165.1:0-3884 GCA_038137135.1 Oceanospirillaceae bacterium
ATGCGGTAGTGTCAGCGGTGGCGATGCGGGAGATCTTTGAAACGGCTTACGACAGCCGGCCAGAGCTGATCGAGTGCGCTTGTGCGGATCTTCTTGCGGTCTACACCCGAGACGCCGCTGTTAACGACTACAGCACTGTACTGCTCTACCTCAAAGGCTTCCACGCACTGCAGGCTTACCGGGTTGCTCATCATATGTGGAGTCTGGGCCGTCAGGGACTGGCCAAATATATACAGAGCCGTATGAGTGCTGTTCTACAGGTTGATATCCACCCTGCGGCGCGTATCGGGCGCGGTGTGATGTTTGACCATGCCACCGGTATTGTCGTGGGTGAGACCTGTGTTATTGAGGACGAGGTCTCAATTCTGCAGTCGGTCACTCTTGGGGGGACGGGTAAAGAGTCGGGCGATCGCCACCCTAAAATTCGAGCCGGCGTGCTGATTGGCGCGGGTGCCAAAATTCTTGGCAATATCGAAGTAGGTACAGGCGCCAAAGTCGGAGCCGGCAGCGTTGTGTTGGAAGCCGTTGCGGCTCACACTACGGTGGCTGGTGTACCGGCCAAAGTGGTTGCGTGTACCCAGTCTGAGATGCCAGCGCTCGATATGGATCAGGGCTTGAACGGCTCAGCCGTCGAATAGAATTTATTTTTCACAGGAATTACAGATGATTCGTGTAGCAGTGACCGGCGCAGCCGGCCGTATGGGACGTACCCTAATTGAAGCTGTAAATCAGGCTGAGGGTCTGGTTTTGAGTGCAGCGATTGTTGAACCGGGTAGCTCTCTAGCGGGCGCTGATGCCGGCGAGCTAGCGGGTCAGGGCAAGCTGGGCGTTGCGCTGAGTGACTCTCTGGAAGCTGTGATCAATGACTTTGACGTACTGATCGACTTTACAGCTCCGGTTGTTACCCTGGCGAATTTAAAAGCTTGCGCAGCAGCCGGTAAGAAGATGGTGATCGGTACTACCGGTCTGACTGATGAGCAGAAGGCTGAGCTGCAGGCGGCATCTGATAAAATTGCGATTATGTTCGCATCGAACATGTCGGTTGGTGTTAACCTCTGTTTCAAACTGCTTGAAGTTGCTGCCAAAGCTCTGGGCGATGATGGCGGCTACGATATCGAAGTGATCGAAGCGCATCACCGCCACAAAGTTGATGCACCCTCAGGCACCGCACTGCGCATGGGTGAAGTTGTTGCCGATGCATTGGGTCGAGACCTTAAAGAGTGTGCCGTCTACGGCCGTGAGGGTCAGACGGGTGCGCGTCCAGAGAAGCAGATTGGCTTCGAGACTATTCGTGCTGGTGATGTGGTTGGCGATCACACCGTGCTCTTCGCGACAGAGGGCGAGCGTATCGAGATCACACATAAAGCATCGAATCGAATGACCTTTGCCAAAGGCGCGGTTCGCGCGGCAGGCTGGCTAAAAGATCGCGAAACCGGTCTTTATGACATGCAAGATGTCCTCAATTTGAGGTAAGATGTACCGGTTGTTGTTCCTTTTTAGAACCCGCCCCGGGAGACCGCGGCGGGTTTGTTTTCGTCTTGATGTCCTATTCTGTCCTGATACTCGGCTTGCGATAAAGCGTTACAGCACTTGGTAAGGCGCTAGGTATTTCAGCAAGTCGGTACTCAGTTCTAAGTTGTTTAGAGCTTCTGTTGAGAACCAGCCGACATCCGCTGCATCATCTCCCGCTTGCAGATTTCCTGAGATAGCACGCGCAAGAAAATGGTGAACTTCGTAGTTGTACCCCTCGTCAACTCCAAGGTTTACGGAACCGAGTTTCATTATTATCTCCACGTCCAAGCCCGTCTCCTCTCGAGCCTCGCGTCTGGCTGCTGACTCTAATGATTCTTGCGCTTCAACGCGCCCTCCGGGAAGTGACCAGCGTCCTTGCTGGGGTGGATTGGCACGTTTAATCAAGAGTAGGCGGTTAAAATCATCTTTGATGACGCAACTGGCAGCTTGGGTCGGAGGAACATTCATCATCAATATACATAACTCCGCACTATTGCTGTGTGAAATAAGCGTTCGCATGCAAACTAAATTGCATTGAGATGCTACGGGTAAGAATAGACGATGGAGCAATAAACGGTTCGACGCGACGAGACTGACCCGAGAGGCCTCAGTCTGCGTAGGTCCGTCCGACATATTAGGTTATTGATTTGGCCGCTAACAAACCAGAGCGGACCTTTCCTGATGAAAGCGGTGATGAAGAATATGGCAGCACAACATCGCGTCGCTCCGCGGTCCCTTTCGACAGGCCCCGTGACAGCGGCGTACGAACGCAAGGTGGATGCGGGGGAGGTGCGACGAGATGAGGCGCAAGTCGCTCTGGCAGCAAAACTCGATGCTCTACACCAGTCTCTCACCTCGCTCCCACCAGTACCTGTGCGCTCCGAGAAACCGATAGAGGGCAGCTCTACCAGCAACAGCCCACTGTTAGTGGCGCGATCTTTGGTAACTGTTCGGTCCTTTCTTCGAAAGAAGTTCCATTTGTGGTCTTTTGGTCCTCCACCGCGAGGCATTTACATTCATGGATCGGTCGGGGTCGGCAAGAGCTTTCTAATGGATCTCTTCTACGCGTCGGTTAATGCTCCTGATGATTCCGGCTTTAATAATGGCAGCCGCAGCCTCAAACACGCAAAAATTACCAAACGCCGCGTCCACTTTCATGAATTCATGCTAGACGTCCATCATCGAATCTTTGTCTACAAACAGCAGCACCCCCGAAATGATGCGATCCCTATAATCGCGCAGCAATTGGCACAGGAAACCCAACTCCTCTGTTTCGATGAATTTCAAGTGACAGACGTTGCCGATGCCATGATTTTGAAACGACTTTTCCTGTTATTGCTGGACTGGAATGTCGTGGTGGTGGCCACCTCGAATCGCGCCCCCGATGCCTTGTATGAGGGAGGCCTTAACCGGTCTCTCTTTTTGCCATTCATAGATATGTTGAAACACAGGTTCGACATTATATCCATGGAGGATTCCGCCAAGGATTATCGACTCGAAACTCGAGCCGATGGTCGTTCCTATTTTTGGTCAAACAAGGATGTTCATGGCGAAAATGGTAGTGATAACAACGCGCAGGCGCAGTTGAGAGAAATATTTGGTGCCACAGCATTCAGAACTGAGGCCGAGGTCATTCACGTGCTCTTCGGTCGCACCGTTCAGGTGACACGATTGAATGACCGGTGCGCCTGGTTTCACTTTTCCGAGTTATGCTACCAGCCGCTCGGCGCGGCAGATTATATTTCCCTCTGCGACCGATTTCCGGTCCTCATCTTGGACCACGTGCCGCAATTAGATGCCAATCGCCTCGACGAAGCACGACGATTCGTGACTCTCATTGACGTCTGTTATGAATCTCGCACCCGCTTAGTGCTGGCGGCAAGCGTCCCTCTGGATCAATTATTTGTCGATTTTGAAGCGCAAGTAGAAAGCAGCGATGTAAACGAGGAACTATTTGTCAGTGAGAAAGGGGGAAACTCGAGCTCCTTTGCGACGACCATGATTCGAACCAGAGAGGGTGAACATATGGAGTGGTCGGCGACGGGTCGAATGGGCGCGTCACTGGCACAATTATCGGCTGCCAATGATCTCGCCTTCTCCTTTCGACGAGCCGCGTCTCGGTTGGTAGAAATGGGTGGAATGGAGTGGGGACGGCAATGACGTTTCACGCCCCTTTTGCGGCCATCAGATCGCCTCGTTCGGCTTCGCCTCACAAGCCTCCTACAGCGTTTTGTAGGAGGGTTATTCGGCGCAGCAGAATGACACGATAAGGCAGCTATGTGCCGTAAGCCGTCGGGCATTGCGCAAAGCGCTCTTTGAGTGACTGATAATTAAAAAAGCCAGCGTAATCGCTGGCTTTTAGTTGGAGTCGA
>JAYQBD010000166.1:0-3866 GCA_038137135.1 Oceanospirillaceae bacterium
CAGCAGCCGCCAGCCTTTGATGACTTTGACGACGATATTCCGTTCTGATCAGACCTATATTAAGAAGAACCTCGCTGCGGCGAGGTTTTTTGTGGGTTCTAATTCTCCAATTCAGCGAACAAATCGCTGATACTCATTACCTCACCCGAGTGATCGCAGCTATAACCAGGCAGCGTCAGAATTCCATCTGTAAAGCGCTGAGAGCGAATGTCGCTAAGGAAGCGCTGCATCGCAGGGTTTGCCAAGGTCTCTTCGAGGCAGATCAGCAGATAATGCTCGCTCGCTACCGGAATAAAGTCGAGAGAGAACTGGCGCGCCGGTGGTTCTACACCCAAGCCCGTATCTGCCATTCCGGAGGCAACATAGGCGGCGATGGCTGAGTGGGTGAACTCGCGGGTGGTGAAGCCTTTTATTCGTCCAGTCTCTACAGAGTTACGCTCCAGCAGTTCATTGAGAAGCGCGCTCGTTCCTGAGCCCGCCTGTCGATTTACAAAGCGCACGTCTTCACGACTCAGATCTCGGAGCGATCTGATCTGCTTTGGATTGCCAGCAGCCACCATCAACCCTTGTTGGCGCGTGATAAAGCGAATAATACGCAAATCTGGATTCGACAGTCTCTCTTTGTATTCCGCGTAGATACGCGATCCAGATAGCTGCGCAGGAAGATGAAATCCCGCCACCTGACAGTCTCCACACTCCACAGCAGCTATGCCCTCTAGGCTCGGCATGTACTGTATATTGAGTTGTAGCTCTTGAACTAGGTTCGGCAGCATCGCTACAGCATAACCATGACTGGCAAACAGATTGATAACCGGGGTGTCCGATCGTAGTGCCTGGTGGATCTCTAGATTTAACTCCGAGGCAAGTGACTCCATCTGCGGACCGAGACGTGCCAGTACACGTTCCTCTGCCCAGAGAAGTTTTTCTCCGAGGTTCGTCAGGCTAGCGCCGCGCCCCTTCTGCATATCCACGAGTGGTGTGCCAAAAAATTCAGCCCATCGCTGAATCAGGTTCCAGCCGTGGCGGTAGGAGATACCGAGTTTCTTTGTTGCGTTGGTGAGCTTTCCGCTCTCGTGCAGTTCCCGGAGTAGGTCGAACAGCTGCGGATTGAGTTGGTTTCCCTCGCTGTCACTAAACGCCCAATTGGGTACAACTTTTATCTGTTTCATATGCACAAGAGTACATATTTTTAACCCGTTCAAACAGTGTTAAATTGCGTTATCGCGTCGCAAACCTAGTTTTTGCGGTATAAATATGAATACATATGCATATATGTACAGAGTTAGAGGGGCATAATATGCCTTTAACTGCCGAGCAGATTACCACTGAGGTTCAGGCCTCTATCGATAAGCTGATAGCCAAGCCCGGTGCGCTGCTGCCTATACTTCACGATATTCAGGAGACGCTAGGGTACATTCCACCTGAGGCGGTTGGGCAGGTAGCCAAAGCGCTGAACCAGTCGAGTGCTGAAATTCACGGCGTTATCACCTTCTACCATCAGTTCCGTACCCATCCAGTTGGCAAGCACAATGTCGAGATCTGTCGTGCTGAGGCCTGTCAGGCGATGGGTAGCCGTACTCTGGAGAGACACGCAAAAGCATCGCTCGGCATCGACTACCATCAGACTACAGGGGATGGAGCCATCTTCCTCGAGCCTGTTTACTGCCTTGGCAACTGCGCCTGTTCACCTTCGGTTCGTATTGGCGATCGTGTCCATGCACGTGTTACTCCAGAGCGCTTCGATGCACTGATGGAAGAGCTGCGTACGGAGAAGTTGGAGGTGCTCAATGGTTAAGGTTTATGTGCCTCAGGACTCCACAGCCAAAGCTCTCGGCGCTGATGCTGTCGCAGCGTCCATCCAGATTTTTGCAGCAACCAAGGGCATAGAGCTTGAATTGGTGCGCAACGGTTCACGCGGTATTTTTTGGCTTGAGCCTCTGGTTGAGGTCGAGACATCTGCAGGGCGTGTCGCCTATGGTCCAGTACTGGATGATCAGATCGACTCGCTGCTCAACGCAGGTCTGCTGGATGCCACAACAGATTCGCCGCTCTACCTCGGTCTGACGGAAGATATTCCATACCTTGCTCGCCAGCAGCGCTTCACCTTTGCGCGTGCGGGTATAGCAGATCCTGTCTGCCTCGATAGCTACAAGGCGCAGGGCGGCTATGAAGGTCTCGCCAAAGCGCTGGCTATGAGTGGTCAGGCAATCGTTGATGAAGTGAAAACGTCCGGCTTGCGTGGGCGCGGTGGTGCGGCTTTCCCAACAGGTATCAAGTGGCAGACTGTTCATGACGCCCAGCCGACTGACGGCGAAACTAAATACATCGTGTGTAATGCCGATGAGGGTGATTCGGGTACTTTCGCTGACCGTCTGGCGATGGAGGCTGATCCTTATCAGTTGATTGAGGGGATGACGATTGCAGGTTTGGCTGTTGGTGCCCAGCAGGGCTACATCTATCTGCGCTCTGAGTACCCTGATGCACACCGCATTTTGAACGAGGCGATCAGTCGCGCTGAAGCAGCTGGTTACCTAGGCGAGAATATCAGCGGTTCTGGTCGCACCTTTAATCTGGAGGTGCGTCTAGGCGCCAAAGCTTATATCTGTGGTGAAGAGACCTCGCTGCTTGAGAGCCTCGAGGGTAAGCGCGGTATGGTGCGTGCTAAGCCACCACTGCCGGCGATTGTGGGTCTCTTTGGTCAGCCAACGATTGTAAACAATGTCCTTACTCTGGCTGCTGTGCCGTTTATCTTGGCGCAGGGTGCACAGGCCTATGCTGATGTCGGCTTTGGCCGTTCTCGCGGTACGCTGGCGTTCCAGTTGGCTGGGAACATCAAACGCGGCGGTCTGGTTGAGGTCGCGTTTGGCTTGAGTCTTAAAGAGCTGCTCGAAGATTTTGGTGGCGGCACATATACCGGTCGCCCAATGCGCGCAGTACAGGTGGGCGGGCCTCTGGGCGCTTACCTGCCTGAGTCTCAGTGGGATACCCCGCTAGATTACGAAGCCTTTGCCGCACAGCAGGCGGTGCTGGGCCACGGCGGCGTAGTGGTGTTCGACGATACTGTGGATATGTCTGAGCAGGCGCGTTTCTCTATGGAGTTCTGTGTCGCGGAATCCTGCGGTAAGTGTACCCCTTGCCGCATCGGTTCTACCCGCGGTGTAGAGGTGATCGATCGCATTCGCGCGAATCAGAACCGTGAAGCGAATATGGAACTGTTGCAGGATCTATGTGAAACCATGGTGGATGGCTCACTCTGTGCGATGGGGGGTATGACACCTTTCCCAGTTATGAGTGCAGTGCGTCACTTCGGTGAAGATTTCAGCCGTGATACGGCAACCCAAAATGAAGAGGTATCGGCATGAGCGTTCAATATTTTGATGCCAAAGGTGACTTCGACAAAGACTTCGGAACGCCTAAGAGCCAGTCTACTGAGCTTGTGAGCCTAGAGATCGATGGTCAGACGGTTGTGGTACCCATGGGTACTTCAGTCCTGCGTGCAGCATCTGAAATTGGCATTCAGATTCCTAAACTCTGTGCCAGCGATAACCTCGAAGCCTTCGGTTCTTGTCGTATCTGTGCGGTCGAAATTGAAGGGCGTCGTGGCACGCCAGCGTCCTGTACCACGCCAGTAGAGGCGGGTATGAAGGTGACGACGCAGAATGCGCGCCTAGGTAAGCTGCGCCGTAACATCATGGAGCTCTACATCTCCGATCACCCGCTCGACTGTCTCACCTGCCCAGCAAACGGTAACTGTGAGCTGCAGGATATGGCGGGTGCTGTGGGTCTGCGTGAGGTGCGCTACGGCTTCGACGGTGAGAACCACCTGGATGCTCCAACCGACAGCTCCAACCCTTACTTCAGCTTCG
>JAYQBD010000167.1:0-3778 GCA_038137135.1 Oceanospirillaceae bacterium
GCGATTGGCTGGACCAGATCAGGATTGCGCTGATAGAGCACTTCACCCGAATTTAAATCCTTAATCATCACAGAGACCGAAGCCAGATCGAGCTTAGCAGGATCTGGCTGAGCAGCTTGCGCAGGAGAAATAACAGCGAGCAGCGTAATAAATAGGCTCAGTAGCGGAAACATCGGCGCTTTAGAAAACATAGATAAACGGGTAAAAAGTTGTATTGCTCAAATTGTTAAAGCAGGTAAGGATACTTGGGCAGGCTTAAAATGTCTCGCTCGATGTCGAGTTATACTGACACCTGTGTCGCATCCCAATAAGGACTTACCGTGCAAGCATCGAATGTGTTGAAGTTAATCGCAGATACCCGCGAAAAACTGCGTAAATCTGAACAGAAAGTTGCGGACTTCGTGTTGGCACAGCCCAACGAAGTTATTCACATGCGTATCGTTGATCTGGCATCTGAGGCCAATGTCAGTGAGCCGACAGTTGTGCGCTTCTGCCGCGCTCTGAATTACGATGGCTTCCAAGACTTCAAACTAACACTCGCTCAGGCTCTGGCAAGTAACAGCGCTTTCGAGCAGTTCTCTATGAACCGCAAAGACACGGTACTCGAGTTCAAGCAGAAGATTTTCGACTCGATGATCGGCAATCTCATGAGCACCCGCGAGCAGCTAGATGATAACGCCCTTGAGGAGGCGATCTCCGCGCTGGCGAAGGCGGGTCGCGTGGAGTTCTACGGTTTTGGCGCCTCAGCACCAGTCTGTACCGATGCCCAACACAAGTTCTATCGGCTGATGATCGCGTCAGCAGCACACTCTGATCCGCATATGCAGACCATCTCAGCCGTTACCCTGCGCGAGAATGATGTAGTCGTCGCCGTCTCGCAGACCGGCCGCACCAAAGATCTTTTACATACCGTTAAACTAGCCCGTGATACGGGCGCCACCGTAATCACAATCTGTCCGGCAAATACGCCTCTCTCAGACCTAGCGACCATACCCATCCATGTCGACGTCGAAGAGGATAAAGATCTAAATACTCTGATGTCGTCACGAGTTGTTCATCTTGTCGTGATAGATGTATTGGCTGTCGGCGTGGCGATGCGCCGCGGGCCGAAGCTGGTAGACCACTTAAAGACGATCAAACGCAGCCTCAGAAACCTGCGCCAGACCGACAAGCGGTTACTAATGCGTCGTGAATTTGGGGATGACTAACGCCGAAAATCACGATTCGCCTTTTTCGCCCGTGTGCAGTACATTTAGAGGAACAGCAAAGCTCTTAACGGGCAGACAGCCTAGTCGACCAATAACTATAAACACGACATGCAGTCAGAGAGAGGAACTTTCTTATGCTGATTCGAAAGGAAGAAGATCTAGACGAGATCAAAACTGAGATTTTTGATGCGGCGATCGGTTTCGAAACCGAACGATCTTTAGAGGCTAAAAAGACGCACTCCCAGCGTCTACTGCAAGCACGGCGTGCGATTGAGCAACGGCGTGAAGAGGCAGAGCTTCAGACCTATTTCGATCAAGACAGCTGGTTTGACGAGTAACTCGTTCTAATCAGCGCCTAGTCGGTAACATCTAGAGATACCCGACCACGGGACATCTCTAGTCTCGCTCACCCAGCTCTATCATGCGGTGCACCCCAGTTCGCGCCTCGCGCGGAGTGACACCAAACTGCTTACGATAGCAGCGCGAGAAGTACGAGGTAGAACTAAAACCAGCGCCACGCGCGATCGCCTGAATCGGCAAAGCTGAGTTCTTTAGCTGTTGACGAGCGTTTTCTAACCTCAAACTCATGTAGTAAGCCGTTGGCGAAGTATTTAGATGCTGCCTAAACAGCCGCTCTAACTGACGCGTCGATAGTCCGATACGATCACAAATCTGATCACAGGTCAGCACATCGTCAAGATGCTCCCGCATCAACTCCAATGCCTGAGTCAGGCGCGGATGACTTCCGTGCTGTCGCAACTGCAGCTTCATACGCTGTTTGTCATGCGCAGGACGTATATTGGGGTGAATACAGTTTTCTGCCACCTGGTGCGCCAGGGACTCACCATGCTGCAACGTAATGAGCTGCAGAATCAGATCCAGACCTGACAGACCGCCAGAGCAGGTCATCAGATTGCCATCGATTTCATACAACTCTTCACTAACATTTAGGTTAGGGAATGCTTTAGTCAGACGATCCCGCTCCTCCCAGTGAACGGTACAGGTCTTACCCTCAAGAACACCGGCTTGAGCCAACAACAGACTGCCCGTTGATGTCGCACCAATACTGACACCATCGCGGACCAGATTACGCAACCAGCTACAGAGACTCTCCTCGGCCACTTGGTTCGCACCAATGCCGCCAACCACGAACATACGATCCACCTTTTCGGTGTCACGCATCATGCGAGTGGGTGTGAACTGAATCCCGGTACTACAGGTGACTGTTTGATCAGATGGGCCATAGAAGTGCCACTCGTACAAATTTTGACCGCTGAGCTGGTTAGCCAAGCGCAGCGGATCAATAGTGGCTGCAAACGAGATAATCGAGAAACCCGGCATCAAAAAGAAACCGTAGTGCTCGGTCTGTACAGGTGCTGCTGTTGTGGCGCTGCTCTTTGGCATTTCGATTATGTCGCTATTGTGTAACTTTGTCGGATTATATGCCTATCCTAAAGTATAAAGAAGCACAAAAGCGTCATTTTTAATACAAAGGCGAAAATACCGAACTAAACAGGCGTACAACTGGCAACAAAAAAGGCAGCCGAAGCTGCCTTTCATCGTGTCGCCACCAAATTAGGCTTTACGCGCCGTTCTCTCTGGAATGAGGCCCTCAGGGAAGTAGCGTAGAGCCACCAAGAGCACAATACCGACAGTCATCAGACGCATATGCGCAGCAGAGTCCATCAGGTGCAGACGAAGCGGGTGATCACCATCCATAAATGAGGTGAGGGTATCGATCAGCCAAAGACCAATCGGCTCCGCTTCAATCCAGAAGAACCAGATAAAGAAGCCACCCAACATCGCTCCCCAGTTGTTACCCGACCCACCAATAATCACCATAACCCAGATAAGGAAAGTGAATCGCAGTGGCTGGTAACTAACCGGTGTAAACTGACCATCCAGTGTCGTCAGCATCGCACCCGCCAAACCGATCACAGCAGAGCCGATAACGAAGATTGCCAGATGACGTTTCACAACGTTCTTACCCATCGCCGCCGCCGCAGTTTCGTTATCGCGGATGGCGCGCATCATACGTCCCCAGGGTGAGCGCAAAGCAGTCTCGGAGAGGTACATAAGAATGGCGATCACAGCGATAAACAGACCGGCATAGCAAAGCTTCACGAAGATAGATGAAGCCTCAGTAACGGACATACCCCAATCAGCCGCTAGCTTCTGGAACCACTCAGCCTGCTGTAGGTCAACTTCGTAAGGCACTGGTCGCGGTAGACCGTTCACGTTTTTAACACCGCGAGTGAGCCACTCTTCGTTCTTGATGAAGTAGAGAATGATCTCTGAGATACCCAGCGTTGCGATCGCTAGATAATCCGAACGCAAACCCAGTGCAACCTTACCAATCACGAAGGCAGCACCTGCGGCGAATAGACCACCCACCGGCCAAGCCAATACGATTGGCAGCCCCAGACCTCCGAGGTAGCCGGAAACTGATGGATCTATCGCCTCAATCGCCTCGACCGCTGGCAGGAAGAAAACCCGGCCCAACACGTATCCAACGGCGATGACCGCAAAGATCAACCAGTAGGCCAGCTTCTTGTTCTTGTTGAACTGCT
>JAYQBD010000168.1:0-3731 GCA_038137135.1 Oceanospirillaceae bacterium
CGCTGGATGAATGAGTGGCTCTACCAGGTCGCCTGTTTCATGATGATCCGTAATCCTGTCGCCTGGCGCTGGAGCCACACGCGCCACCATACCGATACCATCATTGTCGGACGGGATCCTGAGATAGTCACGCAAAAACCGATCTCTTTTCTGCGTCTACTGCAGAACTATGTTGGCATTATGGATGTGATTAGCGGTCTCAAAGTGATGCTGATCAATGCGAGAGGACGCTTAGACCCAGAGACTGAAACTTACATTCCTGAGATGGATCGACAGAAGGCGATCAGCGTTGCGCGCGTTTGGGTGCTGATCTATGCCGCAACGCTGGCAGCAACCTTTGCCCTGCAGTCTTGGATTCCCCTGATGCTGATTGGACTACCCCGCATCTATGGTGCCTGGCATATGGCACTGACCGGTATGACGCAGCATGCGGGACTGGCCGATAACGCCATCGATCACCGGCTCAATAGCCGCACCGTCTACATGAATCCAATAAGCCGGTTCATCTACTGGAACATGAACTACCACGTTGAACACCATATGTTCCCGACAGTGCCTTATCATGCGCTGCCCGCTCTGCATGAACGAATCAAAGACGACTTCCCCGAACCAAGCCCATCAATACTTGCGGCTTACCGAGAATTCATACCGGTACTTTGGCGCCAGCGAACAGAGCCAGACTTCTATCTGCGCCGCCCCTTACCCGAGACGGCACAGCCATACAAAGATCTAGTCACAGAATTAGAAGCAGCCGACGCTGCCTAACGGTCTACCTATCGAAAGACCTAGTACTAAATATTCTCGCGGGTATAGGTGACAAACGGCAGGATACGCTCGTAGCGCATCTCTGCGTTACGGTCAGACGCTGCACGAATCATCGCATCGATGGTCTCACTCGCAAGCCGGTCAACCTGGTTTGCGAGCAGCATCGTCAGCGTGCCATCGAGCAGACCCTGAGTGTGCGCGGCGGACAGATCATGACCCACAACAATTGGAGGGTGGTCGGGTTTAATATCTCTAACTGCGTCCAGCGCTCCGCACAACCCACCACCAGCAACATAGAGACCGACTACGTCCGGCGAGGTCTCTATCAAACGCTCAGTCAGATCCTTGGAGATCTGATCCGTCTCATACGTAGAGTGGACATCTAACAACTCAAACTCAGGGGCGTGCTCACGGAAGTAAGAGCGAAAACCAATCTCATTGGCCTCCTGACAGCGATAACGATGGTTACCAACAAAAAGTGAAACGGGGCCTGGCGCTTTCGCCAGTCGGTGGATAGCCCAAGCAGCCATACGCCCAACCTTCCAGTTATCCAGCCCTATGTAATGAGTACCGGCTGCGATAGGAAGCGCTGACAGGAGCGCGAACACCTGCTTGCCCTGCTCACGTACTGTCTGCACCGCCTGACTAATACGCGGATGCTGGGCAGCTACAACGGCGATGGCATCGGAAGTTTCCCCCATAGCCAATATCCTACTGGCAACGTGTTCCGGCCTGAGATCTTCCATGTACTCGACATCCAGTTCGACTCGAACCTCTTCGTAGCTATCTGCCTCCGCTTTCAGTGCTTCGCCGACACTCTTGTAAAGACTGCTCTGCTCCTGCTGTAACAAGATGCCGAATCTCAACTGAGTGCGTTTGGTTTTAAGACGATGCTCAATCGCATGCTTACCATAGAAGCCGATACGCTCAGCCGCAGCGAAAACTTGTTGGATAGTTACTTCACGCACCTTCTGATGCCCACTCAGCACCCTGTTTACCGTTGATACTGATACCTGAGCCTCTGCAGCAAGGTCTTTGATAGTTGGGCGCGCCATGGATTCTTTCCTGATACAAATTGAAACATTATGAAATAGATTAATTCATTCAGTACATTAACTGAATAGGATGGGTGAAATGAAATAAATGATTTTTTATTCATTATTATTAATTAATATATTCCAATTAAGGAGATATACTCCAGTTACAAAAATCCAGGGCCAATGAACGCCCACCGAACAATAATAGGCAGGAGAACCCTATGGATATCTACCACAACCGACCAACCGTTGCCGACATCCGCGCCATGAAAGCGCGTGGTGAGAAAATCTCAATGATCTACGTCTCTACCCTGGAAGAGGCACGCGCAGCAGCGGCTGCAGGCATCCATATGCTCTCAATCGAAGCAAAGTACTTCTCTCAAGAGATGCGGGAAGCTGCAGGCGACTGTTTTGTGCAGGTTGGTCTGCCTTACGGCCCATTCGGTGATCTGGTTACTGCCGAGGATTACCTTGAGGCGTCTTTCCACTACATGCGTATGGGCGGTGACTGTTTCTACTGTTCAGCATCGATGGATATCGTTCGCACACTGTCTAGCAACGGTATTCCTGTTGTTGGCCACGTCGGTCTGGTCCCGTCTCAGTGTACCTGGACAGGCGGATTCAAAGCCGTGGGCAAAACCGCTGATTCAGCGATGTATGTTGCGAAGCAAGTTAACGATCTGGAAGACGCAGGCGCCTTCGGTGCTGAACTCGAGGTAGTACCTGATCGTGTTGCTGAAGTTCTGACGAAGAATTCTTCACTGATCATGCTTGGCATGGGAGCAGGTAAACACGCTGACGCTCAGTACCTGTTTGCAGAGGATATCCTCGGCTATACGCCGGGTCACCGTCCCCGTCACGCCAAGGTCTACCGCGACTTTGCAACTGAGTTTGCACGCCTGCAGGAAGAGCGCGTGGCCGCTTTCAAAGAGTTCATCAACGACGTCAACAGTGGCGGCTACCCTGAAGCAGGCCATGTCGTGCCAATCGCTGATGAAGAGTTCGACGCTTTCCTAAAACTCTACAACAAATAAGAGTAGAATAGCGCCCATCAAACCGCGGCCTAAGCTGCGGTGTCTTGTTCTAGGACTCGATCTAAGGAAGTTACATGTCAGCTCTTATTCTCGACGGCAGTGCCGTAGCCAAAAAAACTGAAGCCGAACTCTCTGAGCGCGTTGCTGCTCTGAAAGAGCGCAGCGGCGGTCAGACCCCCGCGCTAGCCACCATTCTAGTTGGCGGCGATCCAGCCTCTGCCACCTATGTGCGCATGAAAGGCAACGCCTGCAAACGGATCGGCATGGAGTCGATTACCGTCGAGATGCCCGAAGAGACAACGACCGAAGAGCTGCTGGCTAAAATCCACGAGCTGAACGCAAACCCAAATTGCCACGGCATTCTGCTGCAGCACCCAGTACCTGCGCAGATTGATGAGCGCGCCTGCTTTGACGCCATTGATCTAGAGAAAGATGTAGACGGTGTCACTTGTCTAGGTTTTGGCCGCATGGCGATGCAGGAGGAGGCTTACGGCTCAGCTACTCCGCAAGGCATCATGCGCCTGCTTGAGGCATACGATATTCCGCTGTCGGGTAAGCACGCGGTCGTTGTTGGTCGCAGTCCGATACTGGGCAAACCCATGGCAATGATGCTTCTAAACAAAGACGCGACCGTAACCATCTGCCACTCACGCACCCAAGGTCTGGCCGACATTATTAAAGGCGCCGACATCGTTGTGGGTGCTGTGGGCCGTCCCGAGTTTATCAAAGCTGACTGGATTAAAGATGGAGCGATTGTTGTGGATGCCGGCTACCATCCAGGCGGTGTTGGCGACATCGAACTCGAGCCGTTGCATGAGCGTGTTAGCGCAATTACTCCAGTGCCGGGCGGTGTTGGACCAATGACCATTAATACGCTGATCTACCAGTGCGTCGC
>JAYQBD010000169.1:0-3672 GCA_038137135.1 Oceanospirillaceae bacterium
CAAAAGGCTACTCGGTTTTTGTTGTGTAAAGGGGAGCCGAAAGGCGTTTGTACCCAAAGGAGTAGCTCAATGGCTAAGAAAATTTCTGCATACATTAAGTTGCAGGTTAAAGCCGGTCAGGCGAACCCGAGTCCACCAGTAGGTCCGGCTCTGGGTCAGCACGGTGTAAACATCATGGAATTCTGTAAGGCTTTCAATGCTCAGACTCAGAGCATGGAACCAGGTCTGCCGATTCCAGTTGTAATCACTGTATACAGCGACCGTAGCTTCACATTCATCACTAAGACTCCACCAGCTTCAATTCTGTTGAAGAAAGCTATGGGTCTGAAGAGCGGTTCAGCTCGTCCAAACACTGAGAAAGTGGGTACTGTTACTCGCGCTCAGCTGGAAGAGATTGCAACTGTTAAAATGCCTGACCTGACTGCATCTGACATGGATGCTGCAGTGCGCACTATCGCAGGTTCTGCACGTCGCATGGGTCTGATCGTGGAGGGTGATGACTGATGGCTAAGTTGACTAAGCGTCAGAAAGCGATTGCTGAGAAAGTAGAAGCAGGCAAGCACTACGCTGCTGAAGAAGCTTTCCAGATTCTGAAAGAAGTTTCGGCTGTTAAGTTTGCTGAATCAGTAGACGTAGCGGTAAACCTGGGTGTTGACCCACGTAAATCTGATCAGGTTGTTCGTGGTTCTACTGTAATGCCACACGGTACTGGTAAAGATGTACGTGTTGCTGTTTTCGCTCAGGGCGACAACGCTGAGAAAGCGAAAGAAGCGGGTGCAGATATCGTTGGTTTCGAAGATCTGGCTGAGTCAGTAAAAGCTGGCAACCTGGACTTCGATGTTGTAATCGCTAGCCCAGACGCAATGCGCGTTGTTGGTGCTCTCGGTACTGTACTTGGCCCACGCGGCCTGATGCCAAACCCTAAGGTTGGTACTGTAACTCCAGACGTTGCTGGTGCGGTTAAAAACGCTAAAGCGGGTCAGGTACGTTTCCGTACTGACAAGAACGGCATTATCCACGCTTCAGTGGGTAAGGTTGGCTTCGAAGCGAACGCAATTAAAGAGAACGTAGAAGCCCTGATGGCAGACCTGAAGAAACTCAAGCCTGCTTCAGCTAAAGGTATCTACTTCAAGAAAGTGACCCTGAGCACCACTATGGGGCCGGGTCTGGTTGTCGATCAGGCGTCTCTGAACGTTTAATCGCGCAGCCAAAGGTTTTTTGAGGGTCTTTAGATCTGTCTGACAGAGACGAAGACTGTCAAAGACCGCAGGTGAGGGGGTAAGCCTAGCTTCTCCCTCTTAATGGAATACCGGCCTGCGCAGACGGTGAGATTCACTCAGAATCATGACCACCGTACTCATGCCTCGGTAAGGCGTAAGCTGAATCGGGGTGGTTGGTAACAAGTCGAAAGACAAACCAGGAGTAAATCGTGGCAATAGGACTTGAACAAAAAAAGGCGATCGTCGCTGAAGTTCAGGAAGCTGCCAATGGCGCTCTTTCAGCTGTCGTAGCGGATTCGCGCGGCGTTGAAGTAGGCGACATGACTGCACTGCGTAAGCAGGCACGTGAAGCGGGTGTATGGCTACGTGTCGTACGTAACACGCTGGCACGTCGTGCAGTTGAAGGTACAGCTTTTGAATGTCTGACAGATACCTTCGTTGGTCCGACTATCATTGCTTTCTCAAATGAGCATCCGGGCGCTGGCGCTCGCATCCTCAAAGACTTTGCGAAAGGCAACGACAAGTTCGAACTGAAAGCAGCTGCTTTCGAAGGAAATGTTGTAGACGTAGCGATGCTGGCAAGCTTGCCAACATACGACGAGGCGCTGGCGAAACTGATGAGCTGCATGAAAGAAGCAGCTGCAGGCAAGCTGGTACGTACTCTCGATGCGGTACGCGTTGCGAAGGAAGGCGAAGCTGCATAAGCAGTTGGGCCTTAATAGTTTTAGAACAAGTTTATACAGGAATTAAACAATGTCTCTGTCTAAAGACGATATCATCAATGCAATTGCTGAAATGTCAGTAATGGATGTAGTAGAACTGGTTTCTGCTATGGAAGAAAAATTCGGCGTTTCTGCAGCTGCTGCTGTAGTTGCTGGTCCTGCTGGCGATGCTGGCGCAGCTGCTGAAGAGAAGACTGAATTCGACGTAGTTCTGACTTCTGCTGGCGAGAAGAAAGTAAACGTAATCAAGGTTGTTCGCGGCGCGACTGGTCTTGGTCTGAAAGAAGCGAAAGAGATGGTTGATGGCGCTCCAGCAACTATCAAAGAAGCCGCTTCTAAAGAAGAAGCTGAAGCTATCAAGAAAGATCTTGAAGAAGCTGGCGCGTCTGTTGAGCTCAAGTAATTTACTTGATACTCGATCCGCTGCTTAACTAGCTTAAACAGCGTGGGCTGGGGGCAAAAATGCCTCCGGCCCTTTTCCGTTATTAGTAGGCACACTAATAATGGAAATTTTTGACCCGACAACGTTCGGGTTTCCGTTTCTCAACCTAGGTGCACATGCTGGGGAACATTGATGACATACACATACACTGAAAAGAAACGTATCCGTAAGGATTTTAGTAAGCTGGGCACGGTACTGGACCTTCCATACCTACTCGCGACCCAGTTGGATTCTTACCGCAAGTTTCTACAAGCTGGCACAGCGGCTGAAAGTCTAAATGACGAAGGTCTGCATGCTGCCTTTAACTCCGTATTCCCTATCGTTTCCTATTCAGGAAACGCTGCGCTGGAGTACGCTGGCTACCGTTTGGGTGAGCCAGTATTTGACGTAAAAGAGTGTCAGCAACGCGGCATTACTTATGCGGCTCCACTGCGCGTAAAAGTACGTCTGGTTATCTACGATCGCGATTCGTCTACGAAAGCGGTTAAAGATATCAAAGAGCAAGAAGTTTACATGGGCGAGATTCCGCTCATGACCGAGAATGGTACCTTTGTAGTCAATGGTACCGAGCGCGTTATCGTATCGCAGCTCCACCGTTCACCTGGTGTATTCTTTGACCACGACAAGGGTAAGACTCACTCGTCTGGCAAGCTGCTCTATTCAGCACGTATCATCCCGTACCGTGGTTCATGGCTCGACTTTGAGTTTGACCCGAAAGATTCACTCTTCGTGCGTATCGACCGTCGTCGTAAGTTGCCGGCAACTATTCTGTTGCGTGCACTCGGCTATCAGGCGGAGGAGATCCTCGAAACCTTCTTTGATACTACTGGCTGGAACCTCTCTGCTGAGAAAGTTCAGATGGACCTGATCCCTGAACGTCTGCGCGGTGAGACTATGAGCTTTGAGATCCTGTCACCTAAGGGTGAGGTGATCGTAGAAGCTGGCCGTCGTATCACGCCACGCCACATCCGTCAGATGCAGAAAGATGGTATGACTCAGTTGGAGACTCCAGCAGAGTATCTGTCGGGCAAAGCGATTGCCAAAGATATCGTTGATCCAAGCACCGGTGAAGTGCTGCTGCCATGCAACACTGAACTGACTGAAGAGGCGATTGAGAAGCTTATTAAAGCGGGCGTAGATCGTATTGAGACTATCTACACCAACGAGCTGGACTGCGGTCCATTCGTCTCTGATACCCTGCGTATCGACCCAACGCGCAACCAGCTGGAAGCACTGGTAGAGATCTACCGTATGATGCGCCCTGGTGAGCCACCGACTAAAGAGTCGG
>JAYQBD010000170.1:0-3638 GCA_038137135.1 Oceanospirillaceae bacterium
ACCAAGCCATCCTCGTAGTACCACTCCTCTTTCTCTTTTTTACCCTGACTCAAGTCGAGAAAGGTAACTCGCAGACCCGGGCAAAGAACCGCTTTAGCACGCAGATTATGACGCAGGCGACTGACACTGAATTTAGGCGAGTCAAAGTAAGAGGCGTCAGGGAGGAAGCGCACCGTAGTCCCGGTATTGCGCTTGCCGCAGGTATCGATCACTTCCAGGTCAGAGATCTTCTCACCGTCAGCAAAGCCGATACGATGAATCTGCCCATCGCGCTTGATCTGTACTTCCAGCATCTTTGACAGGGCGTTAACCACCGATACACCTACACCGTGCAGGCCGCCAGAGTAGTTGTAGTTGTCGTTATTGAACTTACCACCGGCATGCAGACGTGTGAGGATGAGTTCGACACCCGGCACACCCTCATCCGGATGGATATCGACCGGCATACCGCGGCCATCATCACTGACCGAGAGCGAATTATCCGGGTGGAGGATAATGTCGATCTGTTTCGCATGACCCGCCAGCGCCTCGTCGACCGAGTTATCGATAACTTCCTGCGCGAGGTGGTTGGGACGATCCGTCTCGGTGTACATGCCTGGGCGGCGGCGAACCGGATCCAGACCACTGAGAACCTCTATCGAACCGGCATTATAATCCTTGGCCATACGTCTCTTAATCTCCTAGCTCCGCCTGCTTTGTCAGCAGCGCGGTATCAATCTGTCCTGCAGCAAAATCCATAATCAGTGGCAGCATCTGTTCAAACTCATCAAATGCGTGACTACCACCGGGCTGCACTATCTGGGCACTCGCTTTGTAATACCCAACTGCGTCACGATAGTCCAGCGTTTCATCCGCCTCTTGTTGCAGAAGAAGTAGCCGCTGCGGATGCATAACCTCTGGCAGGTAGAGTGCTTGTAGCTGATCCATATGACGTTGGGTCAACTCATAGCGCTCGCCCGTGTGGTAGTTCTCGGTAAAACCCAAGCGTCCTTCAAGCAATTTATGTGGCGCAACAGCGGGATTGAGCAGCACAGCGCGCGCTTGTGCATAATGTTCGGTAAGCCAGGTTGAATAGAATCCACCCAAAGAGGAGCCAATCAACACCGCTCGCTGCGCCGATTCAACTAGTGCTCTGAGCTGTGTCATCGCCTCTACCGGAAAGTGCGCTAGCGGAGGAATGGAGAGCTGATCTTCAGCACCCTGCTCTCTGAACAGCGCCAGCGTCTGCTGCGCCTTGAAGCTTTGCGGGGAGGAGTTGAAGCCGTGAATATAGATGAACTGGGTGTCCGCTGGGATCTGCATCGCGCTCTGTATCAGCCCGCAACCGAGACAGGTAATAGTGTCTCACCACTCGCGAGGCAGTGGCTGAGCCATTCAGCCAAATGCTGGTTTAGCTGAAACTTCTCATCCGGCTGATGCATCTGCGGATTGGGGTATTCGTACCGGCCGTCCAACTGCTTGCGTTTCTGCAGGCAGACTACCTCGGCCATACGTGCATCATGGTAGAGACGTACAACAAAGGTCTGGGGATTAAACCAGGGCGTAGCGCTCTCTGGCCAATAACTAACGATCAGCGTTGAGGTGTACGCGAACTCTTCGTCCATACGGATAGAGACGCGGTAGTCACAGCGATGCCAGTCCACGCGGTACTCGCGCTGCTTCTGACCAGAGGGGAGCAGACGGCGCAGACGTGCGTAGTTGGTCTCGCAGATAGCACTCTGCTTCACCAAATCGGGCACATATTTACGCTTTGCTCGCTGCATCTCGAAAAACTTCCTATCGTTTCAGCCGATTACGATTCAATTCTAGCCACTGTAGGGCAATGATGGCAGGTGATGAGTTAATCGCACCTGAAACCACCAGATCAAACGCCTCTTGGGCATTCAATACATGTACCTTAATGTCTTCGCCCTCATCTGCCAAGCCATGCAAACCTTGCGCAACGCTGCTGTCTACTTCGGCGTACATCAAATCGATCCATTCATCACAACCGCCACCGCTAGGCAGATAGCGAATGATCGGCTGCACCTGATCAAGGGTTAAACCCGCCTCTTCAACGGCTTCGCGCCGCGCCACATCCTCAGCTGTTTCACCGGGTTCAACGATACCGGCAACCACTTCAAGCATCCAAGGACTCTCGGCTGCCAGCGCCCCCACACGGAACTGCTCAACCATCACCACTTTGTCTGCTTCTGGATCGTACAAGAGCACACATACGGCATTGCCACGTTTGAATACTTCTCGGCAGATCTCAATCGAGTCACCCGCGAAGGTGGCGTGACGGATACTAAGGCGATCTACACGAAAATAGCCCTGGAATGCCGTTTCGGTTTTCACAATTTCAGCGTCAGAGGCTGCAAACGCAGGTGACCAACTCACGCTTAAGCCTGCTCTAACTGTTTTTCGCCGGCAAAGGTGCGCAGCTGCTGTATCTCCTGATCCCAGATGGTCTCGTCGATTGTTTCGAGACAGAGCGGCACACCGCGAAAACGATCATCCTGCATAATGTACTTAAATGGCGCCCAACCGATCTCACCCATGCCGAGGCTATGGTGGCGATCCACGCGGCTACCGAAAGCGGATTTACAATCATTGATGTGCATGCCGCAGAGCTTATCGAAGCCGATCAGACGCTCGTAATCACCAAAGCTCTGCTCGCACGCCTCTTCGGTTCGCAGGTCGTAACCCGCCGCAAAGATATGACAGGTATCGATACAGACGCCAACTCGTGACTGATCCTCAACCTGATCAATAATCTGCGCCAGCTCTTCAAAGCGCCAACCAAGGTTTGTGCCCTGTCCGGCAGTCGTCTCAAGCACAGCCGTGACGCCCTCTGACTCAGCCAATGCGATATTGATCGACTCAGCGATCCGACCTAAACAGGCATCAATGTCGATCTTCTTCAGATGACTACCTGGGTGAAAGTTGAGATAGCAGAGGCCCAACTGCTGGCAGCGGTGCATCTCATCAAGAAAGGCGGTACGCGAACGCTCAAGTGGTTCCGCTTCTGGATGCCCAAGATTAATCAGATAGGAGTCGTGCGGCAATATCTGTTCGGGTAAGAAGCCCTCGGCCTCACAGTTCGCCTTAAACTCTGCGATGCCTTCAGAAGTCAGTGGTTTAGCGTTCCATTGACGCTGATTTTTGGTGAACACCGCAAATGCATTTGCGCCAATCTTCGCGGCATTCAGAGGCGCATTCTGGACTCCGCCGGCGGCACTAACATGCGCACCGACGTAGTAGGGCTTTTTAGCAGAACTCACAGCTTGCAAGCGCCTCCTGCACAATCATCAAAATCCATCGACTCAAGCTCTAAACGCTCAGAGTGTGCCTGCTCAATCTGCTTACGTAGTGTGCCTTCAGCACTGCTATCTGCAGCCACACCTGCACGGTCAAAAACATCAACTAAGATACCCAGCTCAGCGGTTGTCAGATCGTTCATGCGAATCTCCTTGTTTTAATTTTTGTGCGACTTTGCCTATTCAGGCCGGCTCGAGCCAATCAACCATCAACTGTAAATTACGCTGCCCGCGAAACTCATTTACATCCAACTTGTATACCAGCTGGACGCGTTGGATATCGGTGTTTGGCCAGACTTCAGTATCCACATTAAAGGCGATCGCATCCAGCGCCAAACC
>JAYQBD010000171.1:0-3601 GCA_038137135.1 Oceanospirillaceae bacterium
ACCACCGACACGAGGATTTTCAATCCTCTGCTCTACCAACTGAGCTATCGAGGCAACTCAGGAGGCGCGTATTAAACCGAGATTGGATTGGGCTGTCAACAGCTAAGAGGGGAATTCTCTTATTTGCTCGGTGGAACGTATCCTTCGGCCTGCGCGTACTCTTCGCCGGAGAGGAATTTCTGCATCTCTTCCTGCAGGAATTTACGGCTAGCCGGGTCCATTAGGCTTAGGTGTTTCTCGTTGATCAGCATGGTTTGGTGATCAGTCCACTCCTGCCACGCCTTCTTCGAAACGTTGTCGAAGATGTCCTGCCCGATTGGGCCGGGGTAGGGTGCGCGCTCGAGGCCTTCGAGTTCCTCTTTGAACTTCTTACAAAAAACGGTACGGCTCATCTTAGTCTCCAGTGTCGAGCTTATTCAGGTTGGCCAGCAACTTTTTTACCGGGGCTGCCAGGCCGATCTCTGTGGGTTGGTCGCTGTTATACCAAAGCGAAGCCCGCTCTTCCATTAACGTAGCAAAATCGAGATCGGATGCATCGACTAACATCGGTGTAATGTCGAGGTGGTAGTGCGAAAACGTGTGGCGTAAAGGGGCGAGCGGTTTCACCCGATCGATATTGAGCTGCCAGCCTTGGGGTAGGTCGCGTAGATCCGGTGTCTCCGGGAAGCTGTAGAGTCCGCCCCAGATTCCCGTGGGTGGCCTCTGCTGCAGCAGCACCTCAGAGCCACGGCGCACAATCAGCATTAAAGTCTGTTTCTCGGGCAGAACTTTCTTAGGGCGAGGGTGCGGCAGCTCGGTTACCCGATTTTGACTGAGTGCCTTGCAATGCTGTGCTAATGGACATCGATCGCACTCAGGTTTGCTGCGGGTACAGAGGGTTGCACCCAAGTCCATCATCGCCTGGGTGTAGTCGCCAACCCTTTCGGTGGGTGTTAGCGCTTCGGCGAGCTTCCAAAGCTCCTTCTGCACACTAGTTGTACCGGCCCAGCCCTCAACACCTGCAAAGCGCGCTAGTACCCGTTTTACGTTGCCGTCCAGAATAGCGGCGCGGCGCCCACCAGCAATTGAGGCGATTGCACCGGCGGTGGAGCGACCGATGCCTGGAAGCGTCTCGAGCTGCTCGGGGTCGGTAGGAAATATCCCGCCAAAGTCCGTAGCCACGTATTGTGCTGCCTTGTGTAAATTGCGAGCGCGAGCATAGTAGCCAAGGCCAGTCCACAGATGCAGCACCTCATCAATCGGCGCTTGAGCTAGATCGGAAACCGTTGGGAAACGCTCCATGAAGCGCTGGTAGTAAGGAATAACGGTAGCTACCTGCGTCTGCTGCAGCATGATCTCTGAGATCCAGGTGTTATACGCACTCTTCTCCTGTTGCCAAGGGAGGTGCTTGCGGCCGTGCTGATCAAACCAGCTCAGCACGGCCGCGCTAAAATCAAATCCACTCATTCGGGGAGGCAGACTCCTAGTTTCCGAGCTCTTAGTTGCCGAACAGCCCCTTCAGCAGTGAACCTGCTTCACCTTTGAGTTTATCGCCAACGCTGTTCTGCAAGTTCTCTTGCAGTTTCTCTTTGGCTTGCTGTTCGAGCTCAGCTTTTTTCTTGTCGATCTCGGCCTGTGCTTTAGCGCCGATCGCCTTCTTGATCACGTCGCCGACAAAGCTCGTGTCGAGGGCACAGAGTTTAACAGGGTCGGTATCAAAATTACCCTTGCAGTTCACAGGGATACGCACACCTTTCAGTGCTGGGTTGATACCGCAACTCTGCTGAAACAGATCATCGGTAAGCGACAGTCCCAAGTTGTAGTCGAACGCCTGCTGTGGCAGATCGATGGTACCTTTGGCATCCAACAGGGCTGCATCGAGGCCTGCTGTGGTGCTGGGGTTCGTGACTACGCCATTTTTGATGGTGTAGCCCGACTTCAGATCCGCTATTGGCGTAGTGCGATCAACCTGATCAGGATTGAAGCCTAGCGATGTGATGTTTTCGATCTTTTGACACAGCTCCTGCGCCATGTCGATGCCTTGGATGATCCCCTCATCGGCAGAGAGATTCAGATCGCCATTGAGACTATTGATGATTGAGTGCAGTGAATTACCCTGAGTGGTCAACGCCGCATTGAGATTGGCGTTAGCTTTTACTGGTGTCTCCTCCATCGCTAGCGCCATCAGTTGCTCTACTTTGATGCCGGTAAACTTGGGCTTGATCGCTATCTTAGCCGGCGTGGCACGCGCATCTAGTGCACCACTGATATCGGCAGCACCACCAAAGGCCTCGGCCGTCAGTTGTTTCAGGCGAATATCGCCCGCTTTCGCACTCAAATCTAGATTGAGGTTATCGATGCTGTTGCCCTGATAGGTCGCTTTGCCGATGGCCAGTTTGAGGTCGGCATTGATGGCCTTGAGTGGTTCAGCATCAAACAGTGGCTCCTTCGACCAGCCCTTCTCTGCGGGCGTGGTCTCTCCAACGCCTGCAGCTTCAGTAGCTGGCGCCATGTAGGTATCCAAATTGATCTGATCAAGGTTGAGGTTTGCCGCTAACGCACCGCTCTCAAGGTTCATGGCCAGCAGGCCTGTAATCTGAGTCTTATCGAGGGTCAGTGCTAAATTTTGTAACTGTACGCTGCTGGCACTACCGCCTAGTTTGAATTTGGCCGCTGCGCTACTCAGAGCGCCCTCTCCGAGGGCTGGCAGTTCAGCGCCAAAGCGCGCTGCCACAGCTCGAGGGTCGAACTGCGCGACATTAATATCGCCCTGTAATGCCTGTGTTGTGAAGTCTGTAAGTGCTAACTTCCCGCTGATATCTAGATCTGCCAAGCTGAGTTTCAGGTTATCTAGATTGATGCGCTGCTCCGGCTGATTCAGACGTAGATCCGAGCTCAGATCAACCACTAGGGGCTGCGCCAAACCTGCTTGTTCGAGCGAGAGCTTAGAGACCAGATTTCGAAGCTCGATGACTCCTTGCTGCACATTCAGACTCAGCTCAGTGCTCAGCTCCATACCCATCTGGGTGGTCAACTCACCGGCATCAGTCTGGGTTAGCGACCCGGTGAAATTGATTGGAAATGCTTGATCAAGAGAGACTGCATTGGCGCTCAGGTTGAGGTCTGCCAGTTCGATTTTACGTGCCCAAATTTGATCTTCGAAGCTCACTTTGGCGTTGCTCAGGCTAATGCTATTGATCGCCAGCCGCAGGTCACCGCCATGCTCACCCCGTCCACTATCTCCATCCTTGGACTCAATCTCAACGCCAGTTTGTGTAGTGGTAACCCAGTTCTCATTGCCCTTGGCATCACGCACCAGATTCAGCTCCAGGCCGTCCACCAGAATGCTATCGAGCTGGACCGCACCGCCGAGCAGCGCGGGAATATTTAACGCTGCTCCGGCACTCGCCAAGGTAGCCAACTGTGGTTGCCCCGGATAGTTAACGCTGAGCTGCTTCAACTCCAGCCCAAGCCAGGGGTAAAACGACCAACCAATATCCCCATTGATCTTCAACTCAACCCCGCCATCCAGCAGTGCCCGCTCCTCAATCTGAGCGCGGTAATCATTGGGGTTAAAGAAGAACATCAGATAGGCCGCCAGCGCCGCCGTCACACCGACGAC
>JAYQBD010000172.1:0-3579 GCA_038137135.1 Oceanospirillaceae bacterium
GGACCGAATGGCGGTGACAGGAAGCTCACCTGCATGTTCATACAGAAGACCACACCAAACCAGATAGCCACCTGACGTGGATCTAGCGCCTCACCAAAGTAGCCAAGCTCTTCAACGGGCAGTTTCAGTACGATGGGCAGGAATACCGGCATGATCAGCAGTACGATACCAACCCAGTCCATGAACATACCCATGATCAGGAAGATCACCATCATCGTGAAGATGATGCCCATAGTTGGCAGATCAGCCGCCACTATCATGTTGGCTACATAAGTAGGACCGCCCGCCAGCGTATATGCCGCTGCCAGTGCTGCCGCACCAATGGTTACCCAAATGATGGTACCGGTTGATTTGAGTGTACGAACGAGCGCATCCCAAACCACCTCAAAGGTCATCTCGCGGCGAATCACACCGAGTACGAATACAGCTATTACACCCATACCCGCAGCTTCAGTGATGCCGGTGATACCCATGTAGATCGAACCCAGAACCACGCCGATAACGATAATAGGCGCGACTAGACCGCGACCCATCTCCCAACCCTCAGCCGTACGCTGCGGGCCAACGAGGAAGCGGGTAATCACCAACATACCGACAATGAAACCGATCTGGAACGGCAGGTCAGAGACCATACCCCAACGCATCGGCTCATCAAGAATCGCAGGATCGTTCTGCCCGGTCAGCGTCAAGAAAACAGTACGTAGCAGCACTACGCTCATCACGTACATCGCAAATTTGGCTACAAAACCAATAAAGCGCAGACCTTTCTCCAGACCCTCAGGGTCATCAGGTTCAGCCTCCGGCAGTGGTGCCAAAGATGGATTGATACGTGTGCGGATAAAGATGTACGCCATGATCAAACCAGCCAAAATAAAGCCTGGCAGGAACGAAGCAGTGAACAGCGCTTTAATCGAAGTCTCAGTTACCAGACCGTAGAAGATCAGAACGATAGACGGTGGGATCATGGTGCCCAGCGAGCCCGACGCACAAATAGTACCGATTGCCAGGTTCTGGTTATAACCCAGACGCAACATCTGCGGCAGAGCGATAAGACCGAGCAGTACAACCTCACCGCCGATGATCCCTGACATCGCTGCCATGATTACCGCCATCAACGAAGTGACAATTGCGATACCACCACGGGTACGGCTGAGCCACATGTTGAGCGAGTTGTACATGTCGCGTGCGATACCCGAACGCTCCAATAGCGCCGCCATAAATATGAACAAGGGTATGGATATGAGCACATAGTTGGTCATTTGCCGGTATACAGCCTGAGCGAGTACCGATAGAGGACCCTGACCGAAACTTCTGAACGAAATTTCCGGACCAAACTTCATAACAATAACCGCAACCGCGAGGAATGCCGAGGCAAAGCCCAGCGGCATACCGATCGCGAGCAGGATGAACATCCCGATCAGCAGCACAATGGAGAGGGTGGCAACGTCGCCCACCTTCATCCAGGAGAATAGTTCTAAGAATTCCATAACGTCTTACTTCTCCAGTGTCCGTCGGATGTTATCGATCTCACTCTGGTCGATATCATCGAGCGGAGAGTGTGATTCGGGCGCCTTATTCCAGTCTGCAATCAAATTTGAGATCGCCTGTACAGCCACCAGCACAATAATGATCAGGATGGCTGGCTTAACGATACCCGGAATCGGTGGATCCCAAGCCGTACCAAAGGTCTCCATGCGCAGGAAGCGACGCATCGCATCAGCGTAGTTACCCCACACCAGCGCAAACGCGAAGAAGACAATCAGGAAACAGGAGATTACGTCTGCAGTTTTCTGCATCCAGCGTGGCATCAGATCGTAGATAACATAGATGCGGATGTGGCTGCGCTGCTGCATGGCGTACTGGCCAGCAAACAGGAAGATGAATGACGCCATCCACAAAGAGAGTTCATTTGCCCAAAGCGTCGGTGCTGAGAAGAGGTAACGCAGTATTACCTCATAGAACATCACCAGTACGGTCAGCGCTGTCAGCACCATAGCAGTGCGCGAAACTACCAATGACAGAATATCGAAGAAGCCCTGCGGGTGTCCTTCAATGCTCTCGACTGTGTCAGAGAGATAGAGTGAAGAGGTCAGCATAGTGCCGGCCAACAAGAAGAGCATAATGCCAACCATGGGACGTCCCTCAGGACGAATCATCTCATGGACGCCAAGAAACTCCTCAGAAAACAGGTTAGAGACAAGAATGACGCCAAACATCACCACCGTCAGGGAGATGAAAGCGATCATCAACTTGCGCATGGGTTGTCGGAGGGAACCAAGCCAAAGGCTTTCAGTATTCATACCGAAGATCCTACTCAGGATTGTTCTTATAGTGCAGAGCCAGTGCAGCTCTGTAGTGTAGCGTGAGAGGCGGGCTCAGGAAGAACCCACCCCTCTACAGAGTTACTTCAGATGAAGTGCTCTATTACTTGATCAGACCAAGCTCTTTCAGGTAAGCCTTGTGGCTTGCAACCAGTGCGCCTGCTTCCGGTGAACGAGTCGCCCAGTCATCCCATGCAGCCTGTGCAGCTTTACGGAATTCAGCGCGATCTTCTTCAGACCAAGCGTGCAGAGTAACGCCCTGCTCTTTCAGCATTGCAGCAGCTTCGGCGTTCTTCTTACCGTTAGACAGTGCTACCTGGAATGACAGTTTCTGCCATGCAGTGTCGATGATGCGACGCTGCTGGTCAGTCATGCCGTTCCATACGTCCAGGTTACATGCCAGGTGGTCAGAAGGCATAGAGTGGAAGCCTGGGTAAGTCGCGTGCTTAACGATGTCGTACAGACCCAGACCTACGTTGTTGTACAGGCCTGATGCGTCAGCACCGTCGATGATACCAGTCTCAAGCGCGGTAAAGATCTCGGTGAAGTCCATTACGATTGGAGATGCACCCAGTTTTTCGAAGATCTCAGTTTCCATACCTGGTGGTGAACGGAACTTCCAGCCTTTCAGGTCTTCAAAGCCACGGATTGGCTTAGATGAAGACATAGATTCCTGGCCGTAGATAGACCAACCGATCAGCTGCATGTTCTGAGCGTTGTATAGCTCCTGTGCAGCGGCGTAGCCGTCACCGTAGTACAGCCAAGAGTACTGCTGCCATGGAGTGTCGTAGCCACCCATGATGTCACCAACGAACTGGAACGCTGGGTTTTTACCAGTCTGGTAAGCACCGCCAGTCGCGTCACAGTCGAGGATGCCGTTGATTGCAGCATCGAAAGTTTCGGTAGTCGCTACAACTGAAGATGAGTAGAACATCTCAACAGTGATTTCGCCGCCAGACATAGTCTGAACGTCGTCAGCCCAAGTAGCCAGCATCTGACCAGTTGGGTGTTCTGTAGCGTAGTGAGTCTGAACGCGCAGTGTCATTGGATCTGCGATTGCAGCGGTAGAGACTGCTGCAGCAACAGCAGTAACGAGCATGGATTTCTTCAGGTTCATACCTTCATTCTCCGTTGTCTCGGCACATCAAAAATTAGCGCCGATTATTATTTTTGTTCTACCCCAACAGGTGAGGTTCTTCCGATGCTATACAATTCCGAAAGCAATTGGTATACCATTCGACAACCAAGACTAACCAAA
>JAYQBD010000173.1:0-3566 GCA_038137135.1 Oceanospirillaceae bacterium
GTTTTTGGCCATATCGTTCAAAGAAAAACACCTCTAAATTGATCGGCTACAAGTTAGTTCTTTTCTACTAGGAAACTTGTACGCCACAAAATCCTTTTCCGAGCAACTCTGCATTGTGCAAATCGTTTGCTGTTTTTCGACCCTGCAGGTCGTTTCAGATCAGATTACTAATCAGCGAACTACAGAGTAGATGGGGATATTC
This sequence comes from Oceanospirillaceae bacterium, assembly GCA_038137135.1. Classification (GTDB taxonomy): domain Bacteria; phylum Pseudomonadota; class Gammaproteobacteria; order Pseudomonadales; family Balneatricaceae; genus Marinobacterium_E. The sequence goes on from JAYQBD010000173.1 coordinate 203, forward strand.
GCTAAAAATACAACAGTTCACCTGTCTTCTTGCTGAATCCGAGCTGAGAAAGTTTCGCGATGCTAACACGTGATCAGCCTTTCAAACAGTCTGGAGGGCTTGTGTCTACTATGCTGCAGACAAAGCGAGTAAACTAGGCACGAATTACAGCACTATTTCAGGACAGCAGTTTAGTATGAGCCTCACGAACGATCAAAAGAAGCGTTTACGTAACGTTGCACACAAGCTCAACCCAATCGTAACCGTTGGTGGTAACGGCCTCTCAGAGAATGTACAGCTTGAGGTAGACCGCGCGCTTGAAGACCACGAACTGATCAAAGTGAAGTTTGCGGTCGGTGATCGGGATCTAAAGCGTCAACTGATCAAAGAGTTAGTAGAGATTGTTGAGGCACAACTGATCCAAGAGATTGGTAACATTGCGGTTCTTTTCCGCCCTTCGGACGAGCCGAATCCCAAACTTTCCAATCTAATGCGCTAGCAATTTCGCTAGCTAGAGGCCGCCCATTAACAGGCGGCCTCTTTTTTTTGAATAGCCCTCTTCTAAAATCTAATTTACGCTCATACCAGGCTAGAAGTAGTGTCAAGCGTCAGATACATTGTGATTGATTGCTGCTCGGCGATACTCGAGCCGAAACTGGCATTTGAGATTCCGAATACAGAACGCTAACAACCCTAGGAGTAAACAATGATTAAAAAATTTTTGGTTAAAGCCACGGCTGTTGCTGTAATGGGCGCCGCTCTCTCAATGGCTGCGCAGGCTGCTGAAGTGACACTGAAGTACCACAGCTTCCTGCCAAGCAAAGCGCCAGCTCACTCAAAACTGATTAAAGAGTGGACCGAGTCAATTGCCGAAGCTTCAAACGGCCGAATTGAAGTGAAGATGTACACTGCAATGCAGCTTGGTGGTAAGCCACCTCAGCTGGTTGACCAGGTTCAGGATGGCTTTGCCGATATCATCTGGACACTCCCAGGCTACACTCCAGGGCGCTACCCAGCGATCTCTGCATTCGAACTTCCATTCATGGTGACCGATGCAGAACAGACTTCACAGGCGCTGCAGGCTTACTACGAAGCGAACCCTTCGGTGCAGGCTGAGTTCGCAGATATGCATCCACTATTTTTCTGGGTACATGATCGTGGTGTCGTTTATTCGAAAGGCGATGCAATCGATACAGTTGCTAAGTTTGAAGGCAAGAAGCTGCGTAATCCAAGCCGCCCTGTAGCGATGGCGTTGGAAGCACTGGGCGCGACTCCGGTTGGCATGCCAGTACCCGAAATGCCACAGGCTTTGGCGAAGAATGTTATCGACGGTACTGTAGTACCTTTCGAGATCGTTCCAGCACTGCGCCTGCATGAACTGGTTGATAATGCCGTTGAAGTTCAAGATGCAGATGGTCGTGGCCTCTACACCTCAGTATTCGTAATGGGCATGAACAAGGCTAAATACGAATCGCTGCCAGCTGATCTGAAGAAAGTAATCGACGATCACTCAGGTATGGCGATGTCCAAGCAGTTTGGCGAGTTCTTCAAGAACGCTGAGAACGTAGGTCGCAAGATGATCGACGAGAAAGCAACACGCCAGATCATGGCGGCGGCTGAAGTGACTAAGATGCGCGAAGCGACCAAAGATGTAGCGACCGACTGGGTGCGCGAAATGAACGAGCGTGGCCTCGATGGTCAGGCTCTGCTGGAATCTGCTCAGGCTGCTCTGAACAAATACAGCAAGTAAACCAAGACTTAGGGTGAAAGTCAGTGTCACAACTGTTAACTAAAACCCGGTCAATCGTCTCCCTTTATGAGCAAGCCACTATGTGGCTTGCTCTTTTAGGGGGGGTAGTTTTGACCCTGATGGCCGTTACAACTGTAGTCAGTGTGGGTGGTCGATACTTCTTCTCTGCACCCATTCAGGGTGATACAGAGATCGTGCAGATGTTTACTGCAGTCGTCGTGGCGCTCTGCCTACCCTACTGCCAGATGCGTTTTGGCAATGTTATTGTCGACGTCCTAACCTCATCTGCTACACGAATTTTCCGGCTAACGATGGACGTTATCGGTAGTCTTCTACTCGGCGGCCTATTTGCCATCCTCGCGTACTACACATACGACGGTGGTCTTTCTGCAGCCAAATATGGCAACGAGACCATGATGTTGCGCATGAAGGAGTGGTACTTCTACGACACAATCGCTTTCGGATTTGTTCTAACTTCGCTGGCAGGTTTTGTTAAACCCATCGCGTTAATCGCTGATTACGAAGGTTCAAAATGAGTTCTGAAGTCATTGCAGGACTAATGATCCTGTTCATGCTGGTTATTATGTTTTTGCGAGTACCCATCGGTATCGCAATGATGCTCTCAGGTGTTATCGGTTACTCCATCATCGACGACTTCAGCACCCTAACCTACTACATGAAAGGCTCGTCATTCGCACAGATGGCCAGCCACTCTCTTGCGGTAATCCCCCTGTTCCTATTTATGGGTAACCTCGCGGCACGCTCAGGCATTAGCCGCTCGCTGTTTGTTGGCGTCAACGCGTTTATCGGCCATCGTCGCGGCGGCCTAGCACTTGCAGCAGTCGGCGGTTGCGGCCTGTTCGGCGCGATCTGCGGAAGCTCACTAGCAACTGCAGCCACCATGGGCTCGGTAGCGCTGCCGGAGATGAAGCGACACGGCTATCACGGTGCTCTGGCGACCGGCGCACTCGCTGCCGGTGGTACGTTAGGTATTCTAATCCCACCCTCAATCGTGCTGATCATCTACGCGATCCTGACCGAGCAGAACATCGTTAAACTGTTTATGGCAGCGATGGTACCGGGAATCATGGCCGTGATGGGCTATATGCTGGTCATAGCGATCGTCGTTAAGCTCAACCCCCATTACGCCGACAAAACCGAGAAGGCGAGCTGGGACGAGCGTGGTAAAGCGCTGCTCGAACTGATTCCCGCTTCAATTCTGTTTATTGGTGTCCTTGGCGGTATCTACGGCGGCGTATTCACTCCATCGGAAGCCGCGGCCTACGGCGTCGTGGGCACAATCGTTATTGCGCTGATTAACCGTCAGCTAACTTGGCAAGGTTTTGGTGAGTGCATTAAACAGACTGCAGTAAATACCGGTATGATCTTCGTGATCATTCTCGGCGCAGATATCTTCAACGCATTCCTCAGCTTGTCAGGCATGCCGCAGGCGCTCGCCGATTGGATCGTGGGGGCAGAGGTGACCCCGATGCTGGTTCTTCTGCTAATGCTAGCCGTCTATCTAGTACTGGGCTGCTTGATGGACTCGCTGTCGATGATTCTACTAACAGTGCCAATCTTCTTCCCGGCGATCATGTCCCTCGATTTCGGCATGACCTACGAGCAGACCGCACT
>JAYQBD010000174.1:0-3503 GCA_038137135.1 Oceanospirillaceae bacterium
TACTCCGCCAATATTGGTGAGGCGGGGCGTACGCTTTGGGTCGATGAGAAAGAGCTTGAGAAAGCCAAGGTCAATCCGGAAGAGGCGATCGCCCGCATTACACAGCACATTCTTAACGATGCGGTGAAGCTGGGCGCCAGCGACATACATATTCAGCCATTCTTGGGTGGCGGCTTGGTGCGCTACCGCGTAGATGGCATGCTGATGCGCGGTACCAGTTTGCCAGTGACGGTGCGTGATTCGGTGCTGCGTTTTATTCTGACCCAAGCCGATTTAGACATCTCTAATCACACGACTCCACAAGACGGCCGCTTACGCGTGCAGATCAACGATGGCACCTATGATCTGCGTATCTCCTATCTACCAAGCCATGACGACAGTCGGTTGGTTATCCGCCTGCTCAACCAGAGCCGTAATTTTTCGTTAGAAGCGCTGGGTTTCCCGATGCGAGACCAGCAGACGCTAAAGCAGGTGTGTCGACAGGCCAAAGGTTTGGTTCTCTTCACTGGCCCCACCGGTTCGGGCAAAACGACAAGCTTGTATTCTCTGCTAGCCGGTCTGAATAAACCCGAAATCAATATCATGACAGCGGAGGACCCGGTGGAGTATCAGCTGCAGGGTATCAGCCAGATAGAGGTAGACGAGGGGCGGGGTCGTCGTTTTGATACGGTCCTTAAATCGATGCTGCGTCAGGATCCTGATATCATCCTGGTGGGTGAGATCCGTGATGCTGAAACGGCTCAGATGGCGATGCGGGCCGTGATGACCGGTCACCTAGTATTTTCGACTCTGCATACGCAGGATGCCCTGGGAACCATTCAGCGCCTCGTTGATCTGGGAGTGACGCAGGGGCAGTTGGCCGATGGCCTTAAAGCGGCTGTGGCGCAACGTATGGCACGTAGGGTCTGCTCGCACTGTGCCGAAGAGGTTAAGCAGCGTACACCGCTAGAACAGCTGTTTTTTGATAATTTCAGTGAAACACCGCCGTTACGAGCTATCGGTTGTGAGACCTGTCACTTTACGGGTTACCTGGGGCGCTTCCCGTTAATCGAGATTTATCAGCCTGACGCGGATGCGCGTGCTCGAATGCGCAAGAGTCAGTACCTGGAAGAGCCGGATCTTGAGTTGAATCGCAGCCTTGCCAAGGTTGCCGTGCAGGCGATTGTGGGTGGAATTACAACGATCGACGAGGTTACTCGTGTCCTTGGTGCTGACTTCTGGGGCAGTATCGATCCGGAACATATCAATGTGGCGATGTCGATGGCTGGGCTGGAGCTTAACGATCAGCGCAAGCCGGGTTTCTTGCTGCTCGGCGGGGATCAAACCTTGGCTGACCAGTGGTCTGAAGTGATCGATTATCCGATTACGATTGCCGGTAGCGGGCCAGAAGCGGCCCGTATCCTGCGTCAGGATACGCAGATTTTTGGGCTGATCTACCACATCGATATGCCTGATGAGCAGGTACGCCCGCATATGGAGAGCTTGCGCCGATATGTTGCGTGGGCAGGTCTGCCGCCGGTTTATGTGTTGGCGCAGTCACATCCTGAGCTGGAAACGGCACTAAGACAGCATGGGGTTAACGATTGGGTTACAGGCTCAGATGATACTCTCAAACTCAAGCAGCTCTGTGACGGAGCACTTACGTAGATCCGGATCAGGCACTGGGGCTATTACTAGCGCGATATCTGGCCAAGTCAGCCATTGCTTAGACTCGTTGAGCGCATGCCATCAACAGAATCTATCTACCCTAAAAGTTTTAATTAATCCGATTAAACTCTGACGCACTTTATTCCGCAGGTGCGAAATAAATCTGCATCAAAGTTTAAATATCTGGGCGGATTGTTTAAAAATCACACAGCTTCCGGTGCTACTCTGATGCGCAGACTCTGGCTAGAAGACGTTAAAACTTGCTTTAACGTACTAGAACGGGCTCTAAGAAGAATAATCCATCAGGAGTAACACAATGAAACTGAAAATGCTCTCTGCTGCCGTTGCCGGTAGTATCCTCGCATCAACAGCCGCTATGGCAGGTTCTCACGCCGGTACTGAGCTGGTTATCGCGACTGTAAATAACGGTCACATGATCGAAATGCAGAAGCTGACGCCAAAGTTCGAAGAAGAGACTGGCATCAAAGTTAAATGGGTAACCCTAGAAGAGGGTGTGCTGCGTCAGCGTGTAACAACTGACATCGCTACTAAAGGCGGTCAGTTCGACATCATGACTATCGGTATGTACGAAGCGCCAATCTGGGGTGAGAAGGGCTGGCTTGCGCCACTTAACTTCAGCGCCAGCTACGACGTAGATGACATCCTGCCAGCAATGCGCGGCGGTCTGTCTCATGAAGGCAACCTCTACGCTGCACCGTTCTACGGCGAGTCTTCGATGGTCATGTACCGCAAAGACCTGACTGACAAGGCTGGTATTACTCTGCCTGAAAACCCAACTTGGGCTGATATGGAACAGGCTATCGAAGCCATGCATGATCCAGCTAACGGCGTCTACGGCGTGTGTCTACGCGGTAAGCCAGGCTGGGGCGATAACATGGGCTTCATCACCACGTTGGCAAACACCTTCGGCGCTCAGCTATTCGGCATGGATTGGAAACCACAGTTCGATTCACCTGAGTGGAAGCAGGCGATCAACTACTATGTTGACCTGATGAACAAGTACGGACCTCCAGGTTCTACTGCCAACAGCTTCAACGAAATCCTTGCACTGATCAACGAAGGCAAGTGTGGAGCATGGATTGATGCGACCATCGCTGCATCATTCGTATCTGACCCATCACAGTCTAAAGTTGCTGACGTAATCGCTTACGCTCAGGCGCCTACACAGAAGACTAAGCGCGGTGCAAACTGGCTGTGGGCTTGGGCACTGGGTATCCCAGCTTCTTCTGAGAAGAAAGATGCTGCGATGAAGTTCCTGGAGTGGTCAACTTCTAAGGACTACATCAACCTGGTTGGCGAAACTAACGGTTGGGGCCGAGTACCTACAGGTACACGCGCATCTACCTACGCTAACGAGAAGTTCCAGGCTGCTGCTAACTTTGCAGATGCCGAGCTGACAGCGATCTACAGCGCTAACCCATACGACTCTACCTTCAACAAGTCTCCATACACTGGCGTACAGTTCGCTGCGATCCCAGAGTGGCAGGCAATCGGTACAGCTGTAGGTCAGCAGATGGCTGCTGCACTGGCAGGTGAGAAGTCTGTTGATGAGGCACTAGAAGCGGCGCAGGCTGCAGCTGATCGCGAAATGCGTAAAGCGCGCTACTACTAAGCGGTGCTAACGGTGGGGCTTCCAGCCTCCCGGTAAAATCAGAGCCCGGCGCTGGGTATCCGGCGCCGGGCTCTTTGTTTGGTCTATTTGAACGGGTATCTTCCCATGTCTACTGAGCGCACACAGAGCCGATTTATGCCACGGCTTCTGCTGAGTCCGGCTGTAATTACGCTGTTGATCTGGATGATCGTGCCACTGGCTTTGACGATCTACTTCTCGTCTA
>JAYQBD010000175.1:0-3491 GCA_038137135.1 Oceanospirillaceae bacterium
CGTCGCAGGTTGCCTGATCTACCCTAACGCCTCAATCGACTCTGCCACCGTCGCCACTATACGATCCATCTCCTCAGACTCTATCTGAAACGGTAGGCCAAACTGCAGAGTGTCGCCACCCCATCGGACATAAACACCGCGTTTCCAGCACTCCAGCGCGACTTCATAAGGGCGCAGAGTCGGATCTCCATCTTTAGGTGATAGCGTAATACCAGCAGCGAAGCCAAAGTTGCGGATATCGACGATATGCTCGGTGCCTTTGAGACTGTGTATCTTGGTCTCGAACTCAGGCGCTCTTTGCGCAACTCGATCAATTAACTTTTCTGACTCGAGTATATCTAGGGTCGCCATCGCAGCAGCACAGGCAACGGGGTGACCCGAATAGGTAAAGCCGTGCGGCAGCTCAACTGCGTGCGTAGCGCCACCCTTAGCCATAAATGCGTCATATATCTCTTGGCGCAACAGCACACCGCCAAGAGGTACAGCGCCATTAGTGACCTGTTTAGCGAAGGTGAGCATATCGGGCGTTACGCCAAAGGCATCGGCACCCCAGGTTGCACCAGAGCGTCCTAGGCCTGTGATCACCTCATCGAATATCAGAAGAATATTATGCTTAGTGCAGATCTCCCTAAGGCGTTGCAGATAGCCTTGAGGGGGCACAATCACGCCAGCGGAACCGGAAAAGGGCTCAACGATCACGGCAGCTACGTTAGAGGCATCGTGCAGAGCGATCAGCATCTCAAGCTCGTCCGCCATCTCCGCACCGTGCTCTGGCATGCCCTTGGAAAAGGCGGATTCAGCGCGCCAGGTGTGGTTGAGCAGGTCGGTCTCTAGTCCTTGACCCCAGAGCTTACGATTGGCGGGTATACCGCCGAAACTGATACCGCCCCAACTCGCTCCGTGGTAGCCCTTTTGGCGTGCCAAAATTTTCGTCTTTGAGCCTTGGCCACACTGGCGCCAGTAGGCTCGAGCAATCTTGGTAGCAGTGTCGGCTGCTTCAGAGCCGGAGTTGGTCAGACAGACTCGGTTTAGACCTGCGGGTGCGAGGTCTACCAACCGCTCGGATAGCTGGAAGGCAAGTGGATGTCCGAATTGAAAACCCGGTGCGTAATCTAGGGTGTTGAGCTGTTTATAAACCGCTTCTGCGATCTCAGGTCGGCTATGTCCCGCACCACAGGTCCAGAGCCCGGAGAGACTGTCGAGTACCTGACGCCCTGTAGCGTCGGTTAGGTAGTTTCCTTTGGCGCTGGTAATAATGCGCGGGTCAGCTTTGAATTCGCGGTTGCCGGTGTACGGCATCCAGTATGAGTCGAGTTGATTTTGGGTCAAACCCGCAAGCTCAGCTTGGTTCATCTATGAGATCTCAAACAGCGTTTATCCTAGAGCGCCTAGAGTAGATGAATTTGGCGATGTAGGCGAGCGAACTGCTGTAGTGCTTTTCGCCCGCGACGTTGTTCAGTCGTCAGTGTCAGGAGTGATACTAACCAACATTTTGGCCAGATCGAGAAGGATAATAAGCACCTTATTGTGGTAGCAGACCCCCTGCACAAAGCGTCGGGTCGACTCCTCATTCACAGCGCTTGGGGCACGGTCGACCTCATTCTGCGGTAGGTTGATAACCTCATCCACTGAATCTACGACCAATCCAATCACCTCGTGCTCATTCAGCTCCACCACGATGACACGGGTTGCATCGTCTGGCTCCGCAGGGCTAAGGTGGAATAGGGTACGAGTATCAATAACGGTCACGACGTTACCGCGTAGATTCAAGATGCCTAGGATCGACCTATCGGAGCCGGGTACCGGCGTGATATCAGAGTATCGCAGCACCTCTTTCACACGCATCACGTCGACGCCGTAGCGCTCGTTATCTACGCGAAAAGTGGCCCACTGATGGTAGATAATCTCTTCCTGTTGGGATTTGCGTTTGCGCTCATCCTCTTGGCGTTGATGAACCGCCTCCATCATTCGAAGTTCTTCTGCAGCCGCTTCCAGACCCATAAGTACTACCCCGTATTTCAACGACTGGCCAAAGGCTGGCCTCTAAGAGTAGTAAAAGTATAGAACTGAATTAGGAATCTCGCCCGAAAACGACTCATAATCGTCAGAAGTTAAAGGCAGTTATCGGGTTTGGGTAGGCCAGCGATTCGCGCCAGGCGTTTGGGCGGGCTGCCGGTCTTATCATTGGGAGGCAGTTGTTGCATCAGATAGATGCTGCGCCCCTTTTCTTTGCCCAGATGCAGGCTGATGTATTTCACCAGTGGACGCATGGCGGGTGAGTGATCGAACTCGGCATAGAACTGTCGAATCAGCTCAATCAGTTCCCAGTGCTCATCACGCAGCTCCAGCGCCTCATCCTCAGCCAGGGCTTGGGCTACCTCTGGTGACCACTCATCGAGATTTACCAAATAACCCTCAGGGTCAAGCGCCAAGTTTTGGCCTGCAACACTAATTTGAGTCATTAACACCAGCTCACAGAGCGTCGATGCTTTACGCAAAGATCGACAAAACCGGCATCGTCAACGGTTTCGCCACACAGATTAGTAAGGCCGCGTGCCTGTGCATCGGCTTCAAGAATCAGAGGTTGAGCTAACTGGAATCGCCCGGCGAAGTGTTCGCTTGCCCAGTAGATACCATCCTCAATCAGCAGAATTTGATCACCTTCGGATAGCGTATCCAGCAGGTGCTGCAAGAGATCTGGCTGGTTCGGCCCACGATTAAGGATATGTAGGGTGGAGTCAGACATTGATAATCGCCTCGTACTCTCGTAGTAACGCCTTTAAGCTCTGTGGGTCTACTGGGGTCACTGGTAGTGTGAGTGATTCTGTAGTCAAACCGCGCGCCTCAAGACTGGTCTGGCAGACGTAGATCTTCTCTACGTCGTAAAGCGGCAGTGATTGTTGCATCGCTGCGAGGTTCTTCTGACCTATGCCCGCAGGACTGTGGTCGGGCAGAAGCTGGTAAACCGCGTCATCCAGCAATAACAGCGCGACCTCTCGGTCGAAGAGCGCGCAAGCTAAGGCTAGCTCGAGCGCTTCGCGCGCTGCTGCGCTGCCGTAGGGTGCTGCTCTTGAGATGATCAAGAAGGAGTTCATGCGCCACCTCCGAAGGTGACCACACGATCTGATGCGGCACAGGCGGCAACGAGTTGGCCAAGTCCAGAAAGCTCAGCGTTCTCCAGTAAATTATCTCCTTCAACGCCATAGCGCGCCGTTTCAGTCGCGTTGACCACGCCACGGCGAATCGCAGCGGCGATACAAACGACCGCATCTAGCTCATGTTCATTGATCAACTGCTGCCAGTCGGCTGGAATATTTGTCTCGTCCTGAGGTGCTAACGCCAGGCGATTGGCACTTTGAACACCAGAGCGATAGAAAAAGAGACGTTCGATCTCATGTCCTTTAGAAAGAAGGGCGCGTGCAAATCGCAGCGCAGTTGCACTGCTCTGCGAATCAATAGGTGCGGACTGAATCAGGAGTGTGAATTTCATT
>JAYQBD010000176.1:0-2272 GCA_038137135.1 Oceanospirillaceae bacterium
AGGGCAGCAGTTACCGCTTTGAAGTTCATAAGAGCACTCCAATAGAATTCACTAAATGAAGCTGTTAGAGATAACCCGGGGCCCGCAGGCCCCGGCCAAAGCCCGATTAGGCTTTCTTCTCGTAGGCTGTGCCCCATCCCCAGGCGCCAGAACCGAAACCTCGGTTAATGACACGCTGACGATAGATGTCTGCCACGTCGTTGCCGTCACCGGCCAACAGCGCTTTGGTCGAACACATCTCCGCACAGATAGGCAACTTGCCCTCTGCAATACGGTTGCGTCCGTACTTAGCAAACTCCACAGTTGAGTTGTCCTCTTCCGGACCACCTGCACAGAATGTGCACTTATCCATCTTGCCTCGGCTACCGAAGTTACCCGCTTGCGGGAACTGAGGTGCGCCGAATGGGCAAGCATAGAAGCAGTAGCCACATCCGATACAGAGATCTTTAGAGTGCAACACCACACCGTCGTCGGTCTGGTAGAAACAATCCACTGGGCAGACTGCCATACAAGGCGCGTCTGAACAGTGCATACATGCTACCGAGATCGAACGCTCGCCTGGCTTACCATCTTCGATGGTTACCACGCGACGGCGGTTGATGCCCCAAGGGACCTCATGCTCGTTTTTACAAGCCGTGACGCAAGCATTACATTCGATGCAGCGTTCGGCGTCGCAAAGGAACTTTGCGCGTGCTTGTCCTTCAAGTGCCATCTTCTACACCTCCTCTTATGCTGGCTCAATCGCACATAGGGTCGCCTTGGTTTCCTGCATTTGGGTAACCGAGTCATAACCGTATGTTTGAATGGTGTTGGTTGATTCACCCAAAACGAATGGGTCGGCACCCGCTGGGTATTTCGACCGCAGGTCTTTACCCTCTAGGTGACCACCGAAGTGGAACGGCATGAAGGCTACACCCTCACCGACACGTTCGGTTACCATCGCTTTGACCTTGATGCGACCGCCTTCCGGACCAGAGACCCAGACGTCGTTGCCATCACGTATGTTCAGGTTATTCGCATCACGCGGGTTCACCTCAATGAACATATCCTGCTGCAACTCTGCCAGCCAAGGGTTCGAACGGGTCTCATCACCACCGCCCTCGTACTCAACCAGTCGACCCGAGGTCAGAATGATTGGGAACTCTTTACTGAAGTCGTTCTTCTGGATTGACTCGTAAAGAGTCGGAACGCGCCAGAAGCTCTTATCAGCGTAGGTTGGGTAATCTTCAACCAGATCGCGTCGAGTGGTGTACAACGGCTCACGGTGAAGCGGTACTGGGTCTGGGAAGTTCCAAACGATCGCACGCGCTTTCGCGTTACCGAATGGTGCACACTCATGCTTGATAGCTACACGCTGGATACCGCCAGAGAGGTCGACTTTCCAGTTGGTCTTCGGACCCGCTACTGCATCAATCGCCGCGCGCTCGTCTGCAGTGAGATCTTTATCCCAACCCAAGTCCATCAGCATCTGCATCGTAAACTCTGGGTAACCATCTTTGATTTCCGAGTTCTTCGAGTAGACACCATCCGCCAGTAGGCTTTCACCATCACGCTCTACACCGAAACGTGCACGGAAGGTGAGACCACCCTCAGACACAGGCAACGACATATCGTAGAGGTTCGGTGTACCTGGGTGGTTCATCTCAGGTGTACCCCAGCAAGGCCATGGCATACCGTAGACATCACCGTCACAAGGTCCACCCACTGCACGCAGTGTGGTCTTGTCGAAGTGGTGCTGGTACTGCATGTGCTTCTTGATACGCTCTGGAGACTGACCGGTGTAGCCGATCGTCCACATACCACGGTTAAACTCGCGAGTAATGTCCTCGGTGTTCGGGATATCGCCTTCGAGTTTGATATTGCGGAAGAAACGGTCGGTGAATCCGAACTTATCAGCGAAGAGTTTCATGATCTCGTGATCGACTTTGGAGTCGAACAACGGTTCCACGATTTTCTCGCGCCACTGCAGTGAGCGGTTAGATGCTGTTACTGAACCTGCGTTCTCGAACTGGGTTGTCGAAGGCAGGAGGTAAGCACCATCTTTACGGTCATGCAGTACTGCAGAGACTGTTGGGAATGGGTCAACTACAACAAGAATGTCGAGTTTCTCCATCGCCTCTTTCATCTCAAGCATACGCGTCTGTGAGTTCGGAGCGTGACCCCAAAGCACCATTGCGCGTGTGTTATCAGGCTGATCAAGGTTCTCTTTCGCCTCCAGGATACCGTCGATCCAACGAGATACAGGGATACCCTTCTCGTTCATCATCGGACG
>JAYQBD010000176.1:2372-3464 GCA_038137135.1 Oceanospirillaceae bacterium
TTGGTGTGCTGAGTACCACCCATACACCAGATAACTGTACCTGGACGGTTGTTCGCCAAAGTGCGAGCAACACGCTCGAGCTGCGCACCCGGAGTACCGGTTACACGCTCAACCTCTGCAGGGTTCCAGCGCTTAACCTCTTCACGGATGTCATCCATGCCGTAGACACGGGTACGGATGAACTCTTTATCTTCCCAGCCGTTCTCAAAGATGTGCCAGAGAATACCCCAGATCAACGCAACGTCTGAACCTGGACGGAAACGCACGTACTCGTCAGCGTGAGCTGCAGTACGGGTGAATCGTGGGTCACATACGATCACAGGTGCGTTGTTCTCTTCTTTCGCTTTGAGGATGTGCAGCAGAGACACTGGGTGCGCTTCAGCTGGGTTGCCCCCGATCAGGAAGATCGCTTTCGACTTGTGAATATCGTTGTAGGAGTTGGTCATTGCACCGTAACCCCAGGTATTCGCTACACCCGCCACTGTAGTTGAGTGACAGATACGCGCCTGGTGGTCGATATTGTTTGTGCCCCAGTAGGCAGCAAATTTACGGTACAGGTAGGCTTGTTCGTTCGAGAACTTCGCACTACCAAGCCAGTAGACTGAGTCTGGGCCACTCTCTTCACGGATCTGCAACATTTTGTCGCCGATCTCGTTGATAGCTTGGTCCCAAGAGATCTTAGTCCACTCGCCGTTTACCATTTTCATCGGATGTTTGAGACGGCGTTCGTTGTGAGCATGCTCACGAACAGCAGCACCTTTCGCACAGTGAGCGCCAAGGTTGAATGGGCTATCCCAGCCAGGTTCCTGACCAGTCCAAACGCCATTCTGTACTTCTGCTTCAACGGTACAACCCACTGAACAGTGCGTACAAACCGACTTCTTACGTACTACCTCACCACCCGCATCGGATGGTGTAGCAGCTTGCACTCGCGAAGAGCCGAGAGACAAGGTTGCTAGCCCGCCTACTGCCACACCAGATGCCGCAAGGAATGAGCGGCGATCCAATGTTTTGGCTGCAAGCGATGAAAGTAAAGATCCCGCACGGGAGCCTTTCGCTACCCCATTCGTTTTCTTTCTTAACATGCCTATT
>JAYQBD010000177.1:0-1242 GCA_038137135.1 Oceanospirillaceae bacterium
ATCAAAAAGTCAGTTCAAGATATATGTGCCGATTGATCGGCACTTTTTCTTAATTCAGGTAAAACCGCCACAGTAGGAGCAACATCCAATGTCAGATGTACTGGTAATCGGTAGCTACGCCCAGAACGACGTCGACGCATTCAACAGCACCTTCAATCCAACTTGGTGCGCCGCTCCCGCTGATGTGGCCTCGCTTGATGAACTTGCCCGCGCTGCGATAAAGGTGGTTGGTTTTAAAGGCCATATCGCCTTTGGTGCTGCAGAGATGGATCTACTGCCGAATTTGCAGCTGGTTGCCAACTTTGGTGTGGGCTACGACGCGATCGATACCACAGCGGCTTCTGCTCGCGGTATCAAAGTAACTAACACGCCCGATGTACTTAATGATGATGTAGCTGATCTCGCGGTGCTGCTGCTGTTGGCACACGGCCGCAAGTTTGAACAGGCGAGCCAGTGGGCGCGCGACGGTAGCTGGGCAGCCAAGGGCGAATACCCGCTAGCGCGTAAGATATCGGGCGGTAAAGTGGGCATCCTAGGACTCGGTCGTATCGGCCGAGAGATTGCTAATCGCATGGCGGCGTTCAAGATGGACGTACACTACTTCGCTCGCTCGGAGAAAGAGACGCCTAACTGGACCTATCACAGCGATCCAGTCGCCCTGGCTGCAGCTGTCGACTACCTTGTGGTCGCACTTGTAGGTGGCGAAGAGACCAAAGGGTTTGTCTCCAAAGAGGTGCTCGAGGCTCTGGGGCCACGTGGCATCATCGTTAATATCTCTCGCGGCACGACGATTGATGAAGAGGCGATGATTCAGGCGCTAACAAACGGCGCGCTTGGCGGCGCAGCACTGGACGTGTTCCTGAATGAACCGAAGATCGATGAGCGTTTCTACGCACTCGACAACGTTACCATTCAACCGCACCAAGGTTCTGGTACCGTTGAGACCCGCGCAGATATGGGTCAGCTGCAGCGTGACAACATCAGCGCTCAGCTCGCGGGCACAGCACTGCTGACACCGGTGAACTAACCCCCCCGACGGGTCCATAAGAAAGGGAGCACTAGGCTCCCTTTTTTTGTGACTCAGGCTCATTACTTCAGATTGGTAAACTCAAGACCGGATCATAGCTGCGCGCGCGCATATCAAACTCTTTGGCGGCTCGCTCCAGAAAGTTGTCGGTCTCTTCATCCGTCTTTGGAAAGACCAACATTTTGTCGCGTTCTGCACAGATCAACTTACCGGAA
>JAYQBD010000177.1:1342-3454 GCA_038137135.1 Oceanospirillaceae bacterium
GCAAAGTGCGGGCCAACTTTCGTACATCGATAGTTTAAAGCGTAAAAAAGCCCTCATAGCTTACGCCATGAGGGCTCTCGTTACTCAATGTGCTGCGCGCCTATCGATTCAATGATGCGCTACTAAGGTGACTAGGGACGATCATCCTCAATATAGTAACGGATGTTATCCTCGAAAGATTCGTCCGCAGTCAGGCCTAGCTTCAGCGACTTCTCGGGACGCAGATCAAAGCGCCAGCCTTTAACAATTTTCTGAATCTCCGGCTGAGCTTCCCATTTAATGAGTTTGGCAGGTTCAGGACCTGCTACCTTGGTCATCGCATCGATGAGCTGGCCAATAGTCCACATACGACCGGGCATCATCATGCATCGGTTCTGCCCCAGATCTTGTGCCTTAAGCTCAGCACCTTTGATAAGGTTCTCCACACACTTACGTGGCGACAGGTAGTAGTGCGGGAAGTCTGCATCAACTGGACAGACCGCTTCCTCGCCATTCAGCGGCTCGCGCAGGATGGAGGACATGAAGCTCGATGCTGCGCGGTTCGGTTTGCCGGGGCGCACAGAGATAGTGGGTAGACGGAAGCCCACTCCATCAATGTATCCCTTGCGGCTGTAGTCGTTGATTAGCAGCTCACCCACGGCTTTCTGCGCGCCATAAGAGGTCTGCGGATTGAGGAAGCTGTGATCAACGATTGGATCCGGTACCTCACCGCCATAGACAGCGATAGAGGAGGTAAACACCACGCGAGGTTTGTTACCCAGCTCACGCGCTCGCTCCAGCACGTTGAGCGTACCCATCATATTGATGCTCCAACCGGCGTCAAAATCCTCTTCCGCATGCGCAGAAACAATCGCAGCGAGCAGGTAGATCACATCAGTATCGGCCGTTACCGCTTCGGCAACAGAGGCGGTATTGGTGATGTCACAGATGCTGGTGTTTACCGCAATAGAGCCACCATCGATGGCACCCGGCTCCATTACATCAACTAGATTAATGCTGCTGAGGGCTTTGCCGTTGAGTTCACCACGAGCAACCAGTGCACGTGCCAGCTTCTGGCCGACAAAGCCGCCACCACCGATAATCAGAACGTTCATATTGTTATTCTCTCCAATTGCAGACCCGCTATTACAGCAAGTCTCGTTTAGCTAAATTGCGGATTAGCGCAGAGGTTCCGAAGGTCCACTCTGGGCACTCAGTGGAGTAGCGTACGCGGTTGCGCAGCTCACCCAGGTTCGCCTCTGTAATTTTGACGATATCATCGCTGTGATGGGTAAAGCCCTGCCCTGCTGCATCGCGGTCTTTGACGGGCGCGAACATAGTGCCGAGGAACAGGAAGAATCCATCTGGGTACTGGTGATGACGGCCAATGGTCTGCTTCACGATGCTGGCAGGGTCTCGACTGATCTTAGTCATTGATGAGAAGCCATCGAGTTCAAACCCATCGACACCCTCAACGCGCATCGACAGATCGGCCTTGCGAATAGAGTCCAGCGTGAACTCACCATCGAACAGACGCACGAAGGGACCGATAGCACAGGAGGCGTTATTATCCTTCGCCTTGCCCAGCAGCAGTGCCGAGCGCCCCTCAACGTCACGCAGATTCACATCGTTGCCGAGTGTTGCGCCAACGATATCGCCGCGCGAGTTCATCGCCAGCACGATTTCTGGTTCGGGGTTGTTCCAGGTTGAGATAGGGTGGATACCGACATCAGCGCCAAAGCCCACTGCGGCCATCGGCTGACACTTGGTAAACACCTCCGCATCAGGCCCGATACCCACTTCCAGATACTGTGACCAGAGCCCCTCTTGCTGCAACACAGCTTTAACCTGCATCGCCTGATCTGAGCCCGGTTCAATACCCGAGAGACTATCACCGATTACCGATTTCACCCGTTCACGAATCGCCTCAGCGCGGTCTGCATCGCCGGCCGCTTGCTCTTCGATCACACGCTCAACCATGCTCTCGGCAAAGGTGACGCCCGAGGCTTTAATCGCCTGCAGGTCGGCAGGGGCTAGCAGGTGAATATGCTGTTCACGATCCTCTCGCAGCGAATTCTCAGTGAGTTGCGCCAGCGAGCAGAGTTCTGTGCCCGCGGCGTTGCGCGCTACAGA
>JAYQBD010000178.1:0-3441 GCA_038137135.1 Oceanospirillaceae bacterium
ACTATGTCACAAGCCCACTCCACCTTCTCGTTGCTGGACCAGATGTCGCGCTCTCAAGCCGAGCGCCGCAGCTATGTTGACATACTGTTTTCCGGATTTGACTCATCAGTTAGCGATGGACTCCTATCTCTTCTGCGCAGTGCTGGGCTATCCCCTCGCGGTCGCGTGGTTCACAACAAACTTGAACTAATCGAAGCCCTCGGTGATCGCAGTTGGGATATGCTGTTTGCGCGGACCGCAGACAACTGCGCGTTAAAGCCTGTGGAGATCTGCCAAACGCTACTGAACGAGAGCCGAGAGATCCCTGTTATTCAACTCGCCGAAGAGCCCAACTATAGTGATCAGCAGGCCGCCATTCAGAGGGGCGTTGCGTTTCTCCTGCCAGAGCAGGCTCACGACCTAATCATCACGCGTGCGACCCAGCTGTTTGAACGGCAGAAACAAAATCGTCGCCTGCACACATTGGAGCTGGGTTTAGAGCATATGGCCAAGCTCAATCGACGCCTCAGCGAAGAGTCCACTCTAGCTATTGCCGCCATTCAAGAGCACAGTATCGTTGAGCCCAACAGCACCTTTGTGTCTCTCTTCCAGCTCAGCACACGTAGCTTGGCTGAAACGCCACTCACCCGACTCTTTACCTCAGAGAGTCTAAAAACTGTCGAAGCTACCCTGAAAAGTGCGACCGCGTCACTGCACGAGACGCTGACACTGCGAGACTCTCAGGGTACCGAGTTCAGTGCCAGCGTTGAGATCTATCCAGCCACACCGGATCGGCCAAAGCTCAGACCACTCTACATCGATCCGATGGCGCTCAGCGCGAAGACAAGCGCTAGCGAGCCAGGTGAGCACAGCCTAGTTACTGAAGCAGAGTTTGTTCAGCATCTTGAGGCCCAACTACATCAGGCATCCGCCGGCGGGCACGACGCATTTCTGCTCTACTTTCGCGTTGAAACCCTACCCTCAACGACCGATTCTTCTCTGCTTCAGCAGATACGGTCGGCGTTGATAAAGCAGCTAACACCGCTAAAGCAGTTCCATACCCTAGCGATTCTCAATAATCTGGATATTGCGGTACTGATCAATAACCCTGACCGAACTATCGCGAAGAGTTTTGCGCAGACGATTCAAAGTAAACTCAGTCGAAGTCAGTTCCAGTGCCCTGCAGGAGTCACTTCGCTATCGCTGGGAATAGGTATCAGCCCAATCAATGACAACTCTCCAGCCGCGAGCGAACTGCTGCTGCGTGCCGAGAGCTCTGTTCGCACACTCGGGGATCAAGAGAGCGCTCATGCAGCGTTCACCAACCCAGTGCAGCACCAAATTCAAGTTGATGGCGCAACTAAAGAGCTAGAGGAGGCAATTGCTGATCACAAGCTCAAGCTGCTCTATCAACCTCTCGTCAGCTTGAGTGAGGAGAGCGTAGAGCGCAGTTACGAAATATTGGTGCGCATGAGTGATGGACCTAACCAGGATAAGCTACCGGCGCAATTCCTCTCCAGTCTTGAGCATGCTCGAGTCATGGTGAAGCTCGATCGCTGGGTGGTGGAACAGAGCCTGCTTGCTCTGCAGCGTCAGATTGGCCCTGACCGGGAGCTGTCGATCTTCATTAACCTTGCGCGGCGCACGCTGAAGAGCAGCTCATTCGCCACCTGGTTCGCAACGCAGCTCGATGAACTGAGCCTGAGCGGTAACTTCATTACCGTGGAACTGAGCGAATCTGACGTTGCTGCTGATATGGAGAATGCACTGCGGCTGGTTGAACAGCTTCGCCTCAAAGGCATCGGGATCTGCATCAAGCACTTTGGGTGTTCGACCAGTTCAGGCAAAGTCTACGCTAAGATTAAACCCGACTTTATTAAGATCGATGGCGCTTTTATTGAAGAGCTGGAGTATCCGGATCGCGGCCCTAAGGCGATCAGGCGCCTGCTTGAACCGATTGAGAGAGGCAGAACCAAAGTGATCGCCCCGCTTATTGAGGATGCCGCTATGCTGCCCGAGCTCTACCGTATGGGATTCGATCTGGTGCAGGGCTACTACCTGCAACCGCCTCAGGAAGAGATGCGCTACGAATACTTCGAGTAGGTCGCCCATTGAGGCGACACTTAGCGGTTAACCGACGTCGCGGTCGCGGAAACCGATTAGGTAGAGGATGCCATCCAGACCAAGATTGCTGATCGACTGCTTGGCACTCTCACGCACCAGCGGCTTGGCACGAAAAGCAATACCTAAGCCGGCTATCGACAACATCGGCAGGTCGTTGGCACCATCGCCCACCGCAATAGTCTGCTCGAGGTGAATACCCTCACGCTTTGCAATTTCGCGCAGCAGTTCAGCCTTACGCTCGCCATTTACGATGCGGCCGGTCACTTCACCGGTCACCTTACCGTCAACAATATCCAGCTCATTGGCATGAATGTAATCAAAGCCAAACTTCTCTTGCAGATGGCGGGCAAAGTAGGTGAAACCGCCGGAGAGGATCGCGGTTTTGTAGCCTGTCAGCTTCAACTGCGTCATCAGTTCTGGAAGACCTTCGGTCACTGGCAGGCGCTCTGCGATCTGCTGCAGTACGGACTCATCAAGACCTTTTAGCAGCCCAACACGGCGCCGGAAACTCTCGTTGAAATCGAGCTCACCGCGCATCGCGGCTTCGGTGATTGCGACTACCTGATCGCCTACACCCGCCTCTTTTGCCAGCTCATCAATTACTTCAGCTTCAATCAGCGTAGAGTCCATATCGAAGACCACCAGACGGCGGTTACGACGATAGATATCATCACGCTGGAAAGCGATATCCACATCCAACTCAGATGAGAGCTTCATCAGCGACTCACGCAGCGAGGCCTCATCCTGAGGCATATCGCGCACAGAGAACTCAACACAGGCCTTGCTGTGCCCAGAATCGACATCATCCACCGGAATACGGCCCGAGAGACGACTTATATTATCGATATTGAGATTGTGACTGGCGGCCACATTAGTGACGCCGGCAATGTGCTCGGCGCGGATACGACGCGCCAGCAACGTAATGATATGACGCGACTTACCCTGCGCTGATACCCAGCGCTGGTACTCTTCTCTAGTGATCGGCTCAAACCGTACTACCATATCCAGTTCGTGCGCTTTGAATAGTAGATCGCGCAGAAGCGGAGAGGACTCTGCTGCTTCAGGCACATTGATCAGTAGGCCGAGTGAGAGATTATCGTGAATAACCGCCTGGCCGATATCCAAAATATCAATCTGATACTCTGCCAGAATGGCTGTAACCGCCGAGGTCACACCCGGCTTATCGGTACCCGATAGGGTTAGAAGTATCAGTTCGCTCATCACTCAACTCTTAACAGACGAATTTGCGGCGCAGTATACCTAGGCAAGGCGGGCTCGGCTATCGTTTGCCGCGCCCTTTCCCACTCTTTGAAGAGGATCGAGCGCCTGATTTTCCAC
>JAYQBD010000179.1:0-3413 GCA_038137135.1 Oceanospirillaceae bacterium
TAGATCCGCTTTGAGTTCCATATCAGCAGGGATAACGAGCAGGTGCTTGCCCAGCTCATCCTGCATCATCAGAAGCCTGAGGTTCTGCCCCTGTTGCTCCATAGCCACACTCCAATCTATGGGATCGGGAGACTCGGAGCTCCCTAAACTATTGACGTGTAACGCGCGTTACCTGTCGCACTGTTTTGAGTTTTCTCATCACTCGCGCAAGGTGTACTCGGTTATGCACGGTGAGCTCCATGGAGACGGCGTTCATCTGGCCATCTTTTTCACCGGAGTCTACCTTAAGAAGGTTAGCACCTGCAGCCGATACCGCCATCGCCAATTGCGCAATCATGCCGCGCTGTGATTCGACCTGAAGCTGCAATACCACCGGGTACTCATCATCATTTGTCTCTGACCACTCGAGGTAGATAGTACGCTGCTCTTCGTCTTTCGATTTCTTCTTATGGTTACGGCAATCTGCGCGGTGTACCACCAATCCACGACCCGTCGAAATATTGCCAATAATGCTATCACCAGGAATTGGATGACAGCAGCGGGCATAATGCATCACCATACCCTCAGCACCACGTATACCCACCGCCGCACCGCGAGCACGATCTTGCTGAGCTTCCGAGGCCTCAATAAAAGGATCGGGCTGCAGCATTCGAGCAACGACATAGGCCATACGGTTACCCATACCGATATCCTCGAGCAGATCATCAAGCTTATTGAGATCAGCGCTTTTAAGCAGATGTTCCAACTTTTCAGGGTCCACCTGCTCAATGCTCAGGTCGTATGTCGCCAAGAACTGATTCAACAGACGGCGCCCCAACTCCACGGACTCATGCCGCTGCTGATTTTTTAGGAAGTGACGAATCGAAGTCCGTGCCTTCCCGGTTACAACAAAATTGAGCCACGCCATGTTGGGCTGGGCACGCGGTGTGGTGATAATCTCAACTGTTTGACCAGTCGATAGCGGCTCAGATAGCGGCGCGAGTCTGCGGTCGATACGACAGGAGACACAGGAGTTGCCGATATCCGTATGCACCGCATAGGCAAAATCGACCGGCGTGGAGCCACGTGGCAGCTCGAATATTTTCCCTTTAGGGGTGAACACATACACCTCATCAGGGAAGAGATCCTTCTTCACACTGTCGATAAACTCCATAGAGTCACCGGCTCGCTGCTGCATCTCCAACAGCCCTTCAACCCATTTTCGTGCACGGTTGTAGGAGCCGACTGCGCTCTCTGAGTCGCCATACACTTTGTAGTGGCTGTGCTCAGCAATACCCTGGCTGGCAACCGCATCCATCTCTTTGGTGCGGATCTGCACCTCAATGGTGATGTTGCGCGCACCAAAAAGATCGGTATGCAGCGATTGATAACCATTAGCTTTGGGGATGGCGATATAATCTTTAAAACGACCCGGAACTGGCTTGAAGAGGTTGTGAACTGCGCCCAAAATACGATAACAGTCATCAACTGTTTCGGTCACAATTCGGAACGCAAACACATCCATGATGCTGGCAAAAGATCGATTCTCGCTCTTCATCTTACGGTAGATGGAGTAGAGGTGCTTTTCGCGACCGGTGACAATGCCGCTCATGTGCTCTTGATCCAGGCGCTTCTGAATTGCCTGCTGAATCTCAGTAATGATGTCCTTGCGCTGCCCGCGCGCTTTTACCACCGCACGGCGGATATATTTAGCGCGCATCGGATGGAAAGCCTGAAAGGCTAAGTCCTCCAACTCGACCTGCAGATCACGCATACCCAAACGTGCGGCGATCGGCGCATAGATATCCAGTGTCTCTTTTGCAATGCGACGCTGCTTATCAGGGCGCATCGCACCGAGAGTGCGCATATTGTGCAAGCGGTCGGCGAGCTTCACGATGATAACGCGGATATCCTCCGCCATCGCCAGCACCATTTTCTGAAAGTTCTCAGCTTGGGCTTCAGCCTTGGTTTCAAACTCAAGATGCGTCAGTTTGGAGACGCCATCAACGATAGTCGCGACCTGTTCACCAAACTGAGTATGTATGCCCTCATAACTGATCTCAGTATCTTCGATGACATCGTGCAACATCGCCGCAATCAAACTGTCATGATCCATATGCATCTCTGACAGGACATTGGCAACAGCGAGGGGATGAGTCACGTAGGGCTCGCCACTTTTGCGGCGTTGACCATCGTGTGCCTGCTCGGCATAGAAATAGGCGCGCCTAACCCGCTGGATCTGTGTCGGATCTAGGTAGTCGTGAAGGCGTTCGGAGAGTGCGTCTATGTTTGGCATCATCTATCAGTATAGAGGGTTACTGCGTAGATGATGCCGCAAAGGCGAGGGAGTTGGAAGCTTACTCGGCTTCTTGTTCGTCAAGAACGGCTGGTGTGGTCAGACCTTCTGCAACTTCACGCAGAGCGACAACAGTCGGCTTGTCGTTTTCCCACTCAACCTTAGGGTCTTTGCCGCCAACCTGGATCTGGCGAGCACGCTTAGATGCAACCATAACCAACTCAAAGCGGTTTTCTACGTTATCCAGGCAATCTTCAACTGTTACGCGAGCCATTTAACAAGCCTCAAACTATTTACACTAAATTTCGGAACCGGCGATTGTACAGATTATCACCACCCTAAGACAAGAGCGCCGCCAATAGATGCTCGTGATTCTGTGCCTGAGTCGGCTGTTGCAGACGTGTCGCAAGGAAGATCGCGTGTAGCTCCTGCAGTGCCGTTTGGAAATCGTCGTTAATCACCAAGTAATCATACTCACCATAATGTGACATCTCGCTGATTGCCTGGGACATACGCTGCTCAATCACTTCGTGTGAATCGGTGCCGCGGCTGTGCAGGCGACTCTCCAGCTCTTCACGACTGGGTGGCAGAATAAAGATAGACAGCGCTTCAGGAACGAGGCGACGCACCTGCTGCGCACCCTGCCAATCAATCTCAAGAATCACATCACGGCCTTTATCCAGCTGGTCCTGTACCCAGAGCTGCGAGGTTCCATACTTGTTTGTGAAAACTTCTGCGTACTCCAGGAAAGCGCCGCGGGCAATCAACTCATCAAACTCTTCCGTTGAGACAAAGTTGTAAGCAACGCCATTCTCTTCGCCCCAGCGCGGCTCGCGCGTGGTGTGCGAGACCGACACCATGATCTTACGATCACGCTCCAACAGCTGCTTAACCAGACTAGTTTTACCCGCACCTGAGGGTGCAGAGACGATGTAGAGCGTACCTTTAGAGTGCATAAGCCGATGATGTGCCTTGGGGATATGAGTGAATGGTGTAAATGTAGCAAAAAATGAGGATTTTTAGGAGGGATCTTGTGCAGAGCACAAGGTCGCGACCAAATTTCATGTCGCGACCTGGCTTCGCCAGATCCCTTATATGGACCCACCCGTTTGTTGCAAGACCGTTTTGACTCGATAGA
>JAYQBD010000180.1:0-1803 GCA_038137135.1 Oceanospirillaceae bacterium
TTCTTGCGAATGGTGAGCAAAGCGGGTTCTTTAATCATGGGAATCTCTAATTTTTCTTGTCGGTTTCTATCAGAAGTTTCCGGATAAACAACATCCAGAATTATTAATTTGTAATGGTTGCTTTTGGTATACCAGCTTCACATAATGATGCCAACTAAAGACCGATAAAAATCACACTAATAAAAACCAGCCAGGAGTTCATGGCATGTCCAATACCAAGGCCAACAAGCGTTTTCGTTCCCAAGAGTGGTTCGACAACCCAAATAACCCAGGCATGACCGCTCTCTATGTAGAGCGCTACCAGAACCAAGAGTTCACCCGCGAAGAGCTGCAGAGCGAGAAGCCCGTTATCGGTATCGCGCAGACCGGCAGTGATATCTCTCCGTGTAACAAGATTCACGTCTTCCTGATGGACCGCATCAAGGCCGGCATCCGTGAAGCTGGCGGCATCCCGATGGAGTTCCCAGTTCACCCGATTCAGGAGACAGGTAAGCGCCCTACCGCTGCGCTAGATCGTAACCTCTCCTACCTCGGTCTCGTTGAAGTGCTGCAGGGTTACCCACTGGATGGCGTTGTTCTGACAACTGGCTGTGACAAGACGACCCCGGCGATGCTGATGGGTGCTGCCACTGTTGATATCCCAGCGATTGCCCTTAACGGCGGTCCAATGCTGGACGGTTGGTGGAAAGGTAAGCGCGCGGGTTCCGGCGCGATTGTATGGGAGAGCCGCCGTCTGCTGTCAGCTGGCGAGATCGACTACGAAGAGTTTATGGAGCGCGTCTGTTCGTCTGCTCCATCGCTTGGTCACTGCAACACCATGGGTACTGCCAGCACGATGAATGCCATGGCAGAAGCCCTGGGTATGTCACTGAGTGGTAACTCCGCGATTCCTGCACCCTACCGTGAGCGTATGGCAATGGCCTACCAGACCGGTAAACGCATCGTTGAGATGGTTTACGAAGACCTCAAACCATCTGACATCATGACCCGCGAAGCGTTTGAGAATGCGATTATTGTGAATGCGGCGATTGGCGGTTCAACGAATGCGCCACCACACCTGCAGGCCGTCGCTCGTCACATTGGCGTAGAGCTCAATGTGAAAGATTGGGAGAAGATCGGTTTCGACGTACCACTGATGGTTAACATGCAGCCAGCCGGTGAGTACCTCGGTGAGAGCTTCTTCCGCGCCGGCGGTGTACCAGCTGTGATGGGCGAGCTGATCAAAGCAGGCCGCATTCACACTGACGTAATGACAGCGACCGGCAAAACCATGGGCGAAAATCTGCAGGGCGCTGCAAGTGAGGACCTCGACGTAATCACCACGTACGACGAGCCGATGCGCAAAAACGCGGGCTTCAAAGTGTTATCGGGCAACCTGTTTGACTCGGCGCTGATGAAGACCAGTGTTATCTCAAAAGACTTCCAGGAGCGCTTCCTATCACAACCCGGCAACGAGGGCGTATTCGAAGCCAAAGCTGTTGTCTTTGAAGGCCCCGAGGATTACCACGACCGCATCAACGACAAGAGCTTGGGCATCGATGACCATACCATTCTGTTTATCCGCGGTGTAGGTTGTGTTGGTTACCCGGGTTCTGCCGAGGTGGTCAACATGCAGCCACCCGATGAGATCATCAAACAAGGCATCAACCACTTACCTACCGTGGGTGATGGGCGCCAGTCTGGAACCTCTGAGAGCCCTTCAATTTTGAATGCGAGCCCAGAGTCAGTCGTCGGAGGTGGCTTGGCCTACCTGCAGACCGGTGACAAGGTACGTCTGGATCTGAACAACTCAACACTTAATGC
>JAYQBD010000180.1:1903-3409 GCA_038137135.1 Oceanospirillaceae bacterium
TGGTGGGCCGTCGTAAAGAGCAGCTCGAAGAGACTGCCGCGGGCAACCCCAATGCACTGGTAATGCAGTGTGATATCACCAACGAAGATGATGTAGAGCAGTCATTCAATAGGGCGCGCGATACCTGGGGCCGAGTTGACGCTCTGTTTAACAACGCAGGTGTCGCACTGCTGGGCAAAACCATTGATGAGCTTAATGTTGATGAGTGGCGCAACCTCATGGATATCAACGTAACTGGCTCATTCATCTGCGCCCGCAAGGCGTTTGCGATTATGCGCGCGCAGGACCCTCAGGGTGGCCGCATTATTAACAACGGCTCTATCTCCGCGCATGTACCGCGTTGGGGTTCTGCACCTTACACCACGTCTAAGCATGCGATTACGGGTCTGACGCGCTCAATCAGCCTCGATGGACGCCCCTACTCCATCGCCTGTGGTCAGATCGATATCGGCAACGCGCTCACAGCAATGGCAGCATCCATGACAACCGGTATGCCTCAGGCTGACGGCCGTATCGAGATTGAACCGGTCATGGATGTAAGCCACGTCGCTAAATCGGTACTGCACATGGCTGAGTTGCCACTGGACGCCAACGTGCAATTCATGACGGTGATGGCAACCAACATGCCATTCATCGGTCGCGGTTAACCGGAGAGCTAGCATGACTAAACCTGTAGCGCTGGTTACCGGCGGTGCTCGCGGCATCGGTATGGCGACCGCGAGGCTATTCCTAGAGAATGACTACCAGGTCATTATTCTCGACCGTGATGAGCCTGCACTGGAAGAGGCCGCCGCTGAACTCGGTGCCAGGGCCTACCTCTACGATATCTCCATCATTGAGAACACAGCCAAGGTTGCCGAGCAGATTCGTGCTGAATTTGGCCGTCTGGATGCGCTGGTTAACAACGCCGGTGTCGCAGACTTCGGACCGATTGAAGAGTGCGATGAGAAGCTCTGGCGCAAGATTATGGACACCAACTTAGACGGTCTCTTCTATCTGAGCCAAGCATTAACACCGCTGCTAAAAGAGAGTTCTGGCGCTATTGTAAATATTGCCTCTATCTCCGGCCTGCGTGCATCGACGCTGCGCGTTGCCTACGGCACATCTAAGGCGGCTGTAGTTCACCTGACGAAGCAGCAAGCTTGCGAACTCGGCGAGTACGGTATCCGTGCCAACTGTGTTGCACCGGGTCCGGTAAAAACCAAACTCTCGGTTGCGGTGCACTCACCCGAGATCATCAAGGCGTACCACGACTCTATCCCTCTGAACCGCTACGGCAGCGAACGTGAGCTAGCGGAAGTTATCTACTTCCTCTGCTCGCCCAAAGCATCGTTTGTCAGCGGTCAGGTGATTGCAGTCGATGGCGGTTTTGAAGCGACCGGCGTGGGGCTGCCAGCACTGCGCGTTTAATCGATCGCACACTCGATATCGAGTTACTAAAAAGAGGGCGAATGCCCTCTTTTGTTTTTTAAGCACCCGTTTATACAGCTGTACGAGCGCTGTACG
>JAYQBD010000181.1:0-3340 GCA_038137135.1 Oceanospirillaceae bacterium
TCGCACCGGCACAGAAGATCTTCTCGTTGCCAGAGGTGATCACAACAGACTTAACCTCAGGGTGTTCGAAACGGATGCGCTGGAGTGCATCGTTCAGTTCAATGTCTACGCCGAGGTCGTACGAGTTCATCTTGAGCTCGTAGCCCTCTGCCAACGTAGCCGACGGGTTTACATCCATAATCAGGCGACAAACCTCGCCTTCGAATTCTAGTTTCCAGTGGTTGTACTGGGCTGGGCTGGTCTGAAAGTTGATCATCTCTGCATATTTCCGAAAAATTTTATAGTTGTGCTTATGTTTCTCACTTGTTGATATGCACTATATTTCACATTAAATTGATTTACAACAATAAAATGCAATATTTTTCCACGCAACTCGAAATATTATGCACTCCTACGCACACAGCTACCAATATAGTTCACTAGAGCCGCTCTAAACTCGCTCGATAACGGCAGCGATACCCTGCCCTACACCGATACACATGGTGCATAGTGCATATTTACCGCCATTTCGCTCCAATTGATGCAGTGCAGTCGTCACCAGACGTGCACCACTCATACCAAGAGGGTGGCCCAGCGCTATTGCACCGCCCTGAGGGTTGAGACGCGGATCTTTTGGATCTAGGTTCAAACCGATCAGTACACCAAGGGCCTGCGCAGAGAAGGCTTCGTTCAATTCGATGATATCCATCTGATCCAGCGTGAGCCCAGTCAAACGCAACGCCTTTTTCACCGCTTCGATTGGGCCAACGCCCATAATGCGCGGATCAAGGCCGGAAGTAGCCATCCCCAACACGCGCGCACGCGGCGTTAGATCATGCTGCTTGGCCGCCTCTTCACTGGCAATCAGAACCGCACAGGCGCCATCATTAATACCTGAAGCGTTACCAGCGGTGACTGTTGCGCTTTCATCATTATTAACTGTGCGCAGCGTCGCGAGTTTCTCCAAAGTGGTCTCACGCGGATGCTCATCGACTTCAAAAGTAGTCACATCGCCTCTGCGATCCCGGATCTCAATCGGCAGGATCTCCTCGGCAAACAGACCGGCCTTTTGAGCAGCAGCGGCTTTAGCCTGAGAGTGAAAGGCGAACTCATCCTGCGCCTCGCGTGAGATACCGTACTCAACAGCGACGTTGTCGGCCGTCTGCGGCATCGAATCGATACCGTGCGTCGCTTTCATCACAGGGTTGATCAAGCGCCAGCCCATCGTGGTATCTTCAAGTTTCTGTGCCCGACCGAAAGCAGTGTCGGCTTTGCCCATAACAAAAGGCGCACGCGTCATAGACTCCACACCACCAGCGAGGCCAATCTGCAGATCTCCGGCACGAATACCTCGCGCAATGGTGCCAACAGCATCCAAACCAGAACCACAGAGACGGTTGATAGTCGCAGCCGGTACCGAAGTCGGCAGACCACCCAACAGCACCGACATGCGCGCCACGTTACGGTTATCTTCACCGGCCTGGTTAGCACAGCCCATGATCACATCGTCGATCAACGCGGGGTCGAGACCCTCAACCTGCGCCAAGGTACCGGCGATAATCTGACCTAACATATCGTCTGGACGTACCGCTGCCAGACCACCCGCGTAACGACCAATCGCCGAACGTTTTGCCGCGCAAATAAAAGCTTCACTCATGATTGATCTCCGATTAGTTAACTGGGTAAAAAGGCGCATTGATCAGCGCACGCTGACTCAAAGCGGGCGACAAGCGGTAGCGGTCATCACCGTAGAAAAGGCTAATGTTATCGAGCACATCTGCGATATAAGCCGTACCAATTTTGTCGGCCCAGCCTAACAGTCCTGTTGGGTAGTTGACGCCTGACTGCATCGCAGCGTCAATGCCGGCCGCATCCGCAATATCGTAGTGCAGCGCATCAGCCGCTTCGTTAATCAGCATTGCCACCGTACGCATCACGACCAGCCCTGGCAGGTCTTTTACGACACGGGTTTTCACACCTATGAAATCAAACATTGCGTAGACTTCCGTCCACACCTCTTCGGGACACTCTGGATGCGTTGATAGCGCCAGTGATTCACAGCTGCCGTAATCCAGTGCCAGATCCATCTGGATCAGCAGCGGATTATCCTCTTCCAGCGATCGCTCGAGAGTCGTTTGGCCGTTTGTCAGCACAAGGGTCGCGCCATTATTGAACTGGATCTCACCATCAACGCCCTCAGAGCGCGAGGGGATTTCGATACCGCGTGCTTGGATACGGTCGATCAGCGGTTTGATCGCAGCGGACTCAACCACGCTGCTGATATTAAAGAAGCCGCCAAAGCGGATCTCATCCCACTCCAGTGGAGCCGTGACAGGCTTACCCTCAGAGTACTGATAAAATCCACGCCCGCTCTTGCGGCCAAGCCATCCCGCGTCGACCAGATCTTTCTGCATCAACGACGGTTTAAATCGTGGGTCTTGATAGTAAGCATCAAAGACTGAGCAGGTCACTGCGTAGTTTACATCCTGTCCGATCAGATCCATCAACTCGAATGGACCCATGCGAAATCCGCCCGCTTCACGCATTAGGGTATCGATGCGCGCAGGTTCAGCCACACCCTCTTCAGCGAGGCGCAGACCCTCGGCATAAAACGGACGCGCGACCCGGTTTACGATAAAGCCAGGCGAGCTCTTCGCGGCTACTGCAACCTTGCCCCAGCCTTTGGCAAGCCCCAGTAAGGTATCGATAACTGCCTGGTCGGTTGCCAGACCCTTAATCACCTCAACCAGCTTCATAATGGGCGCTGGATTAAAGAAGTGCAGACCCGCCAGACGTGCAGGGTCTTTGAGCCCAGCACCAATCGCTGTCACGGAGATCGACGAAGTATTCGTTGCCAAAATCGTCTCTGGCGCACATATCGCCTCAAGATCAGCAAACAGTTTCTGTTTCACATCCAAGCGCTCAACAATCGCCTCTACCACCAGATCACAGCCAGAAACTGCTTGCAGCTCACTGGCGTAGCTGGCACGAGCACAGATACCCTCAGCATCAGCAGCACTGAACTTGCCGCGAGCGACCAATTTATCCATCGATTTGCGCAGGTTCGCTTTAGCACGTTCGAGAGCCTCTGAGCTCAAATCGAACAGCACTACATCAAGACCCGCTTGCGCAGCGACCTGAGCGATACCCGCTCCCATGGTGCCAGCACCGATAACGCCAACAGTTTTAATCTCTGCTTGAGTTCTGTAGTTCATAAGGCTCACTTCTTATCCAAAAACTGTTGCACGGTTTCCCAGTAGAGCGGATTACGACCGGCCAACTTCTGGCACTGGCTCTCGAGCTCCAACTGAGTTTCAAAATCATTTTCCGACGCACGGTAGAGTGCACGCTTGGCCATCTC
>JAYQBD010000182.1:0-3311 GCA_038137135.1 Oceanospirillaceae bacterium
GAGGAGATTGCAGCAGTTGTAACCTACGAGCGTAATGCTTGGGGTAATAATGTGGGCGACAGCGTGAAGCCATCAACTGTGGCTAGCTGGAATGGAGGTGAAAAATGAGTACTGCTGATATCACTGCAGAACACCATGACGATCACCACGACCACGGTCCGGCTAAAGGACTGAGTCGTTGGCTCTTCACTACCAACCATAAGGACATCGGTTCGATGTACCTGTGGTTCAGTTTGGCGATGTTCCTGATCGGAGGCTGTATGGCCCTGGTCATCCGAGCAGAGCTATTCCAACCGGGTCTGCAGCTTGTTGAGCCTGGTTTCTTTAACCAGATGACAACCATGCACGGCCTGATCATGGTATTCGGTGCAGTAATGCCTGCCTTTGTAGGCTTGGCTAACTGGATGGTGCCAATGATGATCGGTGCGCCTGATATGGCGCTGCCACGTATGAACAACTGGAGCTTCTGGATCCTGCCGTTCGCATTCGGCATGCTGCTGCTCACGCTGTTCATGGACGGTGGTGCACCGAACTTCGGTTGGACCTTCTACGCTCCGCTTTCAACAACCTACGCGCCTGA
Source organism: Oceanospirillaceae bacterium (assembly GCA_038137135.1). Lineage (GTDB taxonomy): Bacteria > Pseudomonadota > Gammaproteobacteria > Pseudomonadales > Balneatricaceae > Marinobacterium_E. Next base: position 581 of record JAYQBD010000182.1, read on the forward strand.
CAGCGTGACCTTCTTCATCTTTGCTGTTCATATGATGGGTGTCAGTTCAATCATGGGTGCGATCAACATCGTAGCAACCATTTTGAACATGCGCGCTCCAGGCATGACGCTGATGAAGATGCCACTGTTCGTTTGGACCTGGTTGATCACTGCATACCTGCTGATTGCTGTAATGCCAGTACTGGCAGGCGTAGTAACCATGATGTTGATGGATATCCACTTCGGTACCAGCTTCTTTGATGCAGCTGGCGGTGGTGACCCAGTACTGTTCCAGCACGTGTTCTGGTTCTTCGGTCACCCTGAGGTGTACATCATGATCCTGCCTGCGTTCGGTATCGTGAGTGCGATTATCCCAACCTTTGCTCGTAAGCAGCTGTTCGGATACGCCTCAATGGTTTACGCAACAGCATCTATCGCATTCCTGTCGTTCATCGTGTGGGCTCACCACATGTTTACAGTCGGTATGCCGCTGGCTGGCGAACTGTTCTTTATGTTCGCAACCATGCTGATTGCGGTACCAACAGGCGTTAAGGTGTTTAACTGGATCGCGACCATGTGGCGCGGTTCTATGACATTCGAGACTCCAATGCTGTTCGCGCTGGCGTTCGTAATTCTGTTCACCATCGGTGGTCTATCGGGTCTGATGCTGGCGATTGCACCAGCTGACTTCCAGTACCATGACACCTACTTCGTTGTGGCTCACTTCCACTACGTACTGGTGCCGGGTGCTATCTTCTCGATCATGGCTGCGGTTTACTACTGGCTGCCTAAGTGGACTGGCCACCAGCTCAACGAAGCTGCGGGTAAGTTCCACTTCTGGATGAGCTTTATCGGTGTAAACATCACCTTCTTCCCGATGCACTTTATCGGTCTTGCGGGTATGCCTCGTCGTATCCCTGACTACGCGCTGCAGTTCGCTGATTTCAACGCGGTAGCTTCAGTGGGTGCATTTATCTTCGGTCTGTCTCAGTTGATTTTCGTCTGGAACGTTATCCAGAACATCCGCACTGGCAAGAAAGCTGAAGCTAAATGCTGGGAAGGTGCAGAAGGTCTGGAGTGGAGTGTTCCTTCACCAGCGCCTTACCACACCTTCACTACGCCTCCACAGATTGAGGGAGCAAAGTAAGATGAGCGTAGCCGCAGACACTAAAAAGCTTGTGGCTCGCCTCGTGCTCGGAACGGTTCTGATGTTCGGTTTCGGCTTCGCGATGGTGCCTATCTACAACGTCTTCTGTGAGATCACCGGTCTCAACGGCAAGATCACGCGGACAGGTGAGTCAGAGCAGCCGCTAGTCGTTAATCAGGACCGAACCGTCAAAGTACGGTTCATCTCTGTGTTCAACGAGGAGATGCCTTGGGAGTTCGAGCCAATGCAGAAGGTCTACAGGGTTAATCCTGGGCAGATGCAACAGACTGCATTCATAGCGACAAATCCGACGGCAAATAACATGGTAGCGCAGGCGATTCCTTCGGTATCGCCTTCTGAAGCTGCTCAGTACTTGCAGAAAGTGAACTGTTTCTGTTTCGACAGGCAGCCACTGGATGCTGGCGCGACAGCGGAAATGCCCATGGTATTCTTTATCGACCCAGAGATTCCAGAGCACTTAGACTCTATTACGCTCTCATACACCCTGTTTGATATTACTGATCAGCAGCAGGTGGCTGAGGCGAAAAACGATAATAACGACAAGAGGTCAACCCTATGAGTGCAACTACGGAATATTACGTTCCAGCGCAGAGTCGCTTGCCGATTCTCGCATCTATCGCACTTTTCTTGATGGCATTCGGCGCTGGCGGGATGCTCAATGAGAGTTCGTACGGCGGTATAACACTGTTAGTCGGTGCACTAGCAATGATTGCAGTGGTATATAACTGGTTTGGTAAAGTCATTGAGGAGAGTCACCAGGGGCTCTACTCGGCGCAGATGGATCGCTCCTTCCGCTGGGGTATGAGCTGGTTCATCTTCTCAGAAGTGATGTTCTTCGCGGCCTTCTTCGGTACGCTTTTCTATGTGCGCACGTTCGCGGTGCCATGGCTTGGCGGTGAAGGCGATAAAGGCGTGTCAAACATGCTTTGGGAGGGTTTCACAGCTCAGTGGCCGCTGATGGAGACTCCGGGGGATAAATTCTCTGGTCCTGAAGGTATCATCAGCCCATGGGCGCTCCCGCTGGTCAACACTGTTCTGCTGGTAACCTCGAGTTTCACCCTGACCTTCGCTCATAAAGCGCTGGTACATGGCGGTACCCGCGAGAACGTTATCAAGTGGATGTGGGTGACTATCGCTCTAGGCGTTGTGTTCCTGTTCTGCCAGGGTTACGAGTACTACGAAGCATACAACCACTATGGCCTTACTCTGCAGTCAGGTATCTACGGTGCAACTTTCTTCATGCTAACTGGTTTCCACGGCGCGCACGTAACGCTGGGTACCATTATGATGATCATCATCACTCTGCGTCTGATGAAAGGTCACTTTACCGCTGATAATCACTTCGGTTTCGAAGCGACAGCTTGGTACTGGCACTTCGTAGATGTAGTGTGGATCGGTCTGTTTATCTTCGTATACGTGTTCTAAGCGGTTTAGTTACCAAGGTACATTAGAAGATAGCTGCCCCGTCGTGAACCCTACTACCAGTATCACCAGTAGTGCGATACTGAAGATGACTCGCCACATTAGGCGGTTAACGGTACTAGGATTTCCGGCGGGGCTTTTCATTAGAGAGTAAAGGCTCGA
>JAYQBD010000183.1:0-3300 GCA_038137135.1 Oceanospirillaceae bacterium
AGCGATTGTTACGAATACCCATAGTCACCTTGTTGTCGAAGTCGATACCCTCAACATGCTCAACAAAACCGTGCACAAAATGCTGGCGCGCCATTTCTCCGTCACCGATCACGTCCAGCCCGGCATCCTCCTGCGCTTTAATCCAGAGCAAGGTTGCATCAGCCTTTGCCTGCAGCAACTCGTCACCATCGAACTTCCACTCTGGCCAGAGCTTCTCGGTTTCAGCAAGCCAGTTTGGCTTTGGCAGGCTGCCAGCAATTGCAGTTTTGAACATTGGAGTTCCCCTCGAATTAAAAAGCACCCACAGCTATACGGTCCAGCCAATCTGGCGGGTCAACTAATATGGATAATAAGCGGAAAATGGATCGAAGCGACCACAGCAGACGGTAATTTTGGATCCGCTGTACGCCTAAAGATCAGCTAAGAAGGTCTACAATCTGAGTCACAATCTGATCAACCCCAAGTGCAATATCCACCTCAACGGCCAGCTCGTTTTCGTTGGGCGTCTCTAAGGTCTCAAACTGTGACTTCAACAGCGCGGGTGGCATAAAGTGCCCACCGCGGGCATTCAAGCGCTCGGAGATCAACTCATAGCTACCTGCCAGATGAACAAACAGAACAGGCTGCCCCGCAGCTTCAGTAATTCGATCACGATAGGCCTGGCGCAGCGCCGAGCAGGCGGCGACTGCACCACTAGACGCACCCGCCTCAGAAGCGAGCTCTTTGCCGACAATATCTAGCCAAGGCCAGCGATCATCATCACTCAAGGGTACCGACTGACTCATCTTAGCAATGTTGGCTGAAGGGTGCAGATCGTCGGCATCAATGAAGGACATACCCAAGCGTTTTGCAAGTTCAATTCCAACAGTCGACTTGCCGCAACCGCAGACACCCATGACGACTATCGCTTTTGCTTGTTGAAGGTCACTCACGCTTTTTTCCATCCTATATACGCCGCTATCACTTGCCGCTTTATTCAACCCGTCAGAAATGGTATACCATTCTTAAGAAAAATAACATTGCCGGAAAGGCGCGAACCTTCGCTTCCGGTTTGACCCCAAAGAGCGCTTCATGAAGATCACAGGAATCCGTACCTACCGTGTCGACGAATTTGCCAACGTCCTCTGGGTGCATGTCGAAACCGATGCCGGCATCACTGGCCTAGGCGAAACCTTTTACGGCGCCGAAGCCTGCGAAGCGCACATTCACAACACGCTAGCCGTACGTCTGCTAGGCAAGAATCCACTCAATATCGAAACACTGCACAAAGAGATGATCTCTTTGCCGAATGCGCAGGCCTCGACGGGTGTCGAGTATCGCGCCGCGTCGGCGATCGATATCGCCCTCTGGGATATTTTCGGAAAGGTCGCAGGCCAGCCGGTACACACCATGTTGGGTGGGCAATCCTGGGACAAGGTGCGCATCTACAACACCTGCGCCGGCACCCGCTATGTGCGCTCCAACGATATTAAACCGGTCAACACCTGGAACTTAGGTGAGTCAGGTCGCTACGAAGATCTTGATGCCTTTATGACCAATGCCGGCGCGCTCGCCGAGGACCTGCTGGAACAGGGCATCACGGCAATGAAGATCTGGCCATTCGACCCACCGGCTATTGAGAATCAGGGACAGTTCATCACCGTGGAACAGATGCGCACAGCACTGCAGCCATTTGAGAGCATCCGCAAAGCGGTCGGCGACCAGATTGATGTGATGGTGGAGATGCACTGCTTGTGGAACTTGCCGGTTGCACAGGATATCGCCCGCGAACTGGTACAGTTCAAGCCGCGCTGGTGTGAGGATCCTATCCGCATGAACAACCCGCAGGCGCTAGCCGATTTCCGCGCTGCCACGCCGATCTGGAGCTGTGCATCCGAGACACTGGGCTCACGTTTCGCTTACAAGGACTACCTCGACAAAGACGCGATAGATGTTGTGATGTCCGACCTCTGCTGGACCGGCGGTCTAACAGAGGGGCGCAAGATTGCGGCCCTGGCCGACCTGCACCACAAACCCTTTGCGCCGCACGACTGCATAGGTCCAATTGGCTTTGTTGCAGCCATTCATATGAGCATCAGCCAGCCCAACACCTATATTCAAGAGTCGGTGCGCGCCTTCTACAAAGGCTGGTACCTGGAACTCGTAACCGAGATGCCAAAAATCGAGGGGGGCTACGTCTACCCCATGGAGGCACCCGGACTTGGCGTTGAACTACTCCCCTCCTTCTTTGAACGCGGCGATCTTACCACTCGACAGAGCGAACTGAACTAATGAGCACAACTCAATTAAATATCTCTGGCTTATTTGATCTATCAGGGCAGACAGCCCTAATCACAGGCTCGTCACGCGGGCTGGGCTTCGCCTTTGCCCAAGGGCTAGCGCAAGCGGGTGCACGCATCGTACTCAATGGCGTTAATCCAGAGCGGCTTGAAGAGAGCGCAAATAAGCTGCGCGAATCCGGCTATGAAGTTGTTACCGCCGCCTTCGATGTCACGGATGAGAGTGCAGTAAAGGCAGCCTTCGAGCGCTTTGATAACGACGGCATTGAAGTCTCAATTCTGGTGAATAATGCTGGTATCCAGTTCCGTAAACCGATGGTTGAGCTGGAGACAGCAGACTGGCAACGGGTGCTAGACGCCAATCTGACATCGGCCTTTGTGATTGGTCGAGAAGCGGCCAAGCGTATGATCCCGCGCGGGCGTGGCAAGGTCGTTAATATCGGCTCACTCACCTCTGAGCTGGCACGCGCAACTGTCGCCCCCTATACCGTCGCCAAAGGCGGTATCAAGATGCTGACCAAAGCGATGGCAGCCGAGTGGAGCGAACACGGCATCCAGGCAAATGCGATTGGCCCGGGCTACATGATTACCGATATGAACGAAGCGCTGATCAACAACCCTGAGTTCGATGCCTGGGTTAAAGGGCGCACGCCAATGCGCCGCTGGGGCAAGCCCGAAGAGCTTGTGGGCACCTGTGTTTATCTTGCATCCAATGCGTCTAACTATGTTTCAGGCCAGATCATCTATGTCGACGGCGGCATGATCTCCGTTCTCTAATTTGGGTTATTAAACGAATGAAAATCGTCTTTCACGGGGCTAATGCCCAAACCTTTATGCCGCAGTTTGAAACTCTGTTGGAGCAGGATCACTCAATCAGCTATGTACCGGATCAGATCGACAGCGCAGAGAATATTGCGACCTATCAGGCGGCGGATATCGTTATTGGTATTCGCTACGACAATGCTCTGCCACAGCTGAACGCCAAACTCTACCAGTTACCCAGCGCCGGCTACGACAAGGT
>JAYQBD010000184.1:0-3274 GCA_038137135.1 Oceanospirillaceae bacterium
CTCATTGCTCTACCCTTCTCTTTTGTTCTAATCGTTACTTATCTTGAAGCTGATCGAAGCCAGCACCCGCATCTCCACTGAACCCGACCCAAATTTGCTCAGGTACTACCCAGCGGAGAACGCAGCTATGCGGTTTTACAGCACTGTTAGCAGATGCTGAGAGCCGTCTACTAACTGACCATAAACTGGGCAAAGAAGTGAGATAGCTCCTCGTGCGCACTCAGCGGCAAGATATTCGCAATATGCTGATCCGGGCGCACAATCACCATACAACCCTGGTCACGGTTGATACCGCGCAGATCAAACAGGTCGTTTGACTCGATGCTCTGGAACACCTTCTCATAGTCATTCAGGCCATACTTACCCTTGGCCGGCCAGAGGAACTTCGGTAGGTCATGCATCTCAAGATCCTGCTGCTGGAACACAGCGTAGGTATCGATGACCGAATCAACACCAGCACCCTCTGGTGTGTACTTAACGACAGGCGAGTTCGCATCATTCGCGAGGAAGTCGACCAGTTTATTGCTCTCAGTGCTGCCATTGCGTGGGTCATCTTTGCCACCAAATATAAACAGACGCCAGCGCCCATCGGCTTTGACCAGATGTCCTAGATGCACGATCCTACCATCAGCCACGCGAGATGCTTCCGCCGAGTGGAAACGCTGGCCAATGTGATAGCCAGTCGCTAGTTGCTGATTCTCTTGCCCCGTGACTAAGTAGGATGGGTTGTACTCGATTGAGGTGCCCGCTACGAAGCCGCTCTGGCGCTTCATGAAGGCTTCGATCTTAGCTGCATCTACTTTCGCTGCAGCGGAGTTATCATCGGCGCTTGGCCGGGTCGCCACCAGCTTGGAGAGCTCGCGATCGGCATCAATCAGATGCTGTGCTACTTTTCGGCGCTCTGTCTCGTAGGTGTGCAGCAGTTTAGGCTGCGCTTTGCCCTGCAGCACGTGCGCCATCTTCCAACCCAGGTTGAAGGTATCGGGCAGTGAGGTATTCAGGCCCCAACCGCCTTTCGGACTGTGCGTATGACAGGCATCGCCCGCAAGGAATGCGCGTGGAATTACATCCTCGCCGCTTCCCAGAGGACGGTTATCAAAGCGTTCAGCGATACGCTGGCCAACCTCATAAATCGACCACCAAGCGACCTCTTTCACATCCAGAGTGTAGGGGTGGAAGATCTTCTGCGCTTTGGCGATTAGATCCTTCTCACTCAGGGCAACATCGGCAGCGCGCTTATCTTTACCTAGCAGATCCAGCTCGACGTAGAAGCGAATCAGGTAACCACCCTCTCGCGGGATAGTCATTACCGCGCCGTGATCCTGCGACTGGATGAAGGCCTTAACGCGAATATTGGGGAAGTCGGTGTTGAGCAGGATGTCCATGACACCCCAAGCCTTATTGGCGGAGTCGCCCTGCAGCTCGATACCGAGATTACGGCGCACGCTACTGCGTCCACCATCACAACCGACCGCAAAACGAGCTTTGACAGTTTCGCGAATACCCTTACCCGCCTCATCCACACGCTCAAACACCGCGGTAATTGGGTGTGCATTGAGATCCTGAGTCAGGGACTCATCGATATCGAGCGAGATCAGCTTGCGGCTGTAGTGAGGCTTTAACCCTGTCACAGAGTTCGCCATACCATCGGCTAGCAGCTCATGCAGACGAGCCTGGTTAACAATACCGTGTTTAAACTCAGAGAGGCCTAGACGCGCATCATCGATTTTGTAAAGACGGCGGATATTCTGTGGGTTTTCAGGATCCGGCTCCCAGTAGGTGTTCTGCATCAGGTGGTAGGTCTCTTTAACCACCATCTCACTGCAGTTAAACGCCTCCATGATCTCCTGAGTACGACAAGAGATACCATCTGCACGTCCGAAGAGCAGCGGCCCAGGCATCAGGTCAACAATAGCGGTCTTGATATTAGCGAACACCGAGAGCTGACGTGCCATGGTCAAGCCCGCAGGGCCGGTACCGACAATCAGCACGTCAACTTCTGAGGGCAGATCCTCAATCGGCGGATTTGGGTAGGGTTTGCGTGCCTCATCGAGCACCTCATAGTTACCCGGTTTAAATCCGTTCAGGTGATACTGCATCGACATTGCGTAGACCTCTGTTGTGATTCTTGTCAGGACGGAGTCCAATTTCGCATTAGTTTCACATGTTAATTAAAATATATAAATGCAATTATTAAGCTAATTGTTGTACTTTTATACTTTCACTTTTGATAAGGCGCGATGGAAAACTGGATCCCCAATATTGTTATCGGTCAGGAGTACGATAACCGTTACGCGGATGCACTTGTTCATTATGATGAGCACGGCAACCTCGCCGACTTCTTTGGCCGTGATATGCCGGTACACAGGCATGCTCAGTACGCCCAAATCCATTTCCTCAATCAAGGCGACATCAGTTTTCACATTGATGACGAGCTTTTCCAGGTTAAAGGTCCTGCCTGCTTCTTCACCCCGGCCTCTATCCCCCACTCGTTCCGCACTGAAACGAATACCACTGGGCATGTACTGACAATCCATCAATCGATCATCTGGCGTTTACTTAAAGAGGGTTTGGGGCGTGACATCAGTACCGACCTTGCAAAGCCCAGCTGTATAACGGCGCTTAGGCTCAGCGACAACCAGCGCACTGAGTGGGATAGATTAGTACAGGCGATAGAGTCACTGCAGCAGGAGTGGAACGCCGACCTACCAGGTAAGGCGTTGGCTATTGATAGTCTGATTCGCTTGGTATTGATTCTGATCAGCCGCCTTTCGAGCCGAGGTAACGCTGGGGATCAGATAAGCAATAACGACCTCTACCTGTTCAACCGCTTCAGCGACCTGATAGAGCAGCACTACAAAGAGCACTGGTCCCTGCCCCGCTACACCACGGAGCTTGGAATATCTGAAACACGTTTGCATCAGATCTGCCAAAATATCGCAGGCCAGCCACCTAAGCGGCTAATTCAGGATCGCACAATCCAGGAGGCGAAACTTTTGCTGACGATGACCGAACAGTCGATTCGGGAGATCTGCTTCAGTTTAGGCTTTGCTGATCCGGCTTACTTTTCACGCTACTTTAAACGCCTAACCGGCCAAACCGCCAAAGCCTACAGGTCGTCCGCGGGCCAATAGCCGAGAGAGTAGCCGAAAGAATAGGCTTTACGCTTTCGGCGGCAAAATCTACTATCGATTCAAACAACAATGATTGGGAATGGGTATGTACCAACGCGACCTGACCACCGAAGAGATTAATCGCTACCACGAAGACGGTG
>JAYQBD010000185.1:0-3236 GCA_038137135.1 Oceanospirillaceae bacterium
GCTGAAGGCTCTTCACTAGCTGAAGGCGCTTCCGTCTCAGCTGTGGCTTCGGTATCAGATGCCTCTGCTGCGGGCGCTTCTTCAGCAACGTCAGTCGCAGGAGCTTCAGTCGCAGTCTCTTCAGCAGTAACTGCTGCCTCTGCGGGGACTGCGCTCTGAACTTCAGCTGTAGCTACCTCAGCCTGTTCGGCAGAAGCTACTGCCTCAGCTGTGCCTTCATCCGTCTGCTGGATTTGCTCTTCCTGAGCCTCCTCGACGAACGGATTGGTGCGTTCAGCCTGGCGATCGCTATTGGCACGGCGTGAACGGCCGCGACGCTTGCTGCGCTCACGTTTAGGCTGCTGTTCCTGATTCTCATCCGAGTTTTCAGCGGCGTTGTTGTCACCCTGTTCGCCATCATTGTTGCGACGGTTGTTACGACCGCCGCGACGGCGGCGGCGTGAGCGGCCTTCGCCGCGCTCGTCGCTGTTCTGCTCGTCAGACTTACCGATCTCAGGAAGGTTAGACTCCTGTTCAACAGTGATCACCTCATCGCTATCACGACGTTCCTGCTGGCCACGACGGCCACCACGGCGATTGTCGTTACGACGGCGGTTGTTGGAGTTGCGGCCACCGCGGTTGCCGCGGTTGGAGCGGTTACGGTTCTCGTCACTCTTCTCTTCAGTTTTCTCTGCGGGTTCGGCTTTGGCCTCTGGCTTAGCTTCGCTGCTACCACCGAACAGGCTCTTCAGTGAGCGCATAATGCGCTGACCGAGTGATGGCGCAGCCGCAGGTGCTGGCGCTGGCTCGGCCTGTGCAGTTGGTGGAGGCTCTGCTGGCTCCGAAGCTGGTGTGGCAGGAGCGGCTGGCTGAGGAGGGTTGGCAGTCTGCAATACACCCTGTACGGCGGCCTGCTCACGACGCACAACTTTAGGCTCTTCGCTGGTGTCCTCTTCCATCTCTTCCGGCTGCAGCGTGTAGCTAGCATCGTTGAGTGTGGTCAGCGTGTTGTCATCACGCAGGCGAACGACCTCGTAGTGAGGGGTCTCCATATTCGGGTTGGGTACCACAACGACGCGCGTTTTGTTGCGCACTTCGATGTCGTGTACCTGATGACGCTTCTCGTTCAGTAGGTAGGTCGCCACAGAGACCGGCAGAATCGCGCGAATCTGAGCCGTGCGATCTTTCGCTGACTCCTCTTCGATCAGGCGCAGGATAGAGAGCGCCAATGATTCGGTATCACGGATGGTGCCTTGTCCGTGACAGCGAGGACAGACGTGGCCGCGGCTCTCAGCCAGTGATGGGCGCAAACGCTGGCGCGACATCTCCAGTAGGCCAAAGCGCGAAATACGACCCATCTGAACACGTGCGCGGTCTAGCTTGAGAGCCTCTTGCAGACGCTTCTCGACTTCACGCTGATGTTTAATCGGCGTCATGTCGATGAAGTCGATGACTACCAGGCCACCCATATCGCGCAGACGCAGCTGGCGAGCGATCTCATCAGCCGCTTCCAGGTTGGTGTTCAGTGCTGTCTCTTCTATGTCACCGCCGCGGGTAGCGCGCGCTGAGTTGATATCGATAGAGACCAGTGCCTCGGTCGGATCAATAACAATTGAACCGCCAGATGGCAGCTTAACTTCACGCTCGAAAGCGGATTCAATCTGGCTCTCAATCTGGAAGCGGTTGAACAGTGGAGTCTGCTCTTTGTACTCACGAATGCGCGCCTCGTAGCTCGGCATTACTTGGCGAACGAACTCAAGTGCTTGCTGATGCGCACTGCTGTCATCGATGAGGACTTCACCAATGTCAGCTCGCAGGTAGTCACGTACGGCACGAATCACCACGTTACTCTCCTGGTAAATCAGGAATGGAGCAGGGCGGTCGTTAATCTTGGTGATGGCATCCCAGACGGTTGCTAGGTAGTTCAGGTCCCACTGCAGCTCTTCTGTGCTGCGGCCGATACCCGCGGTACGAACGATAACGCCCATACCTTTTGGAATCTCCAGACCAGACATCGCGTCTTTCAATTCGGTGCGCTCGTCACCCTCGATACGGCGTGAAATACCGCCGGCACGTGGGTTGTTAGGCATCAGCACCAAGTAACGGCCGGCGAGGCTGATAAAGGTCGTCAGTGCAGCGCCCTTGCTACCGCGCTCCTCTTTCTCGACCTGTACGATTATCTCGCTTCCCTCTTTAACCAGCTCCTTGATATTTGGCCGCTGGCCACGCTCAGGTGAGCCGCTGAAGTACTCGCGAGCAATCTCTTTGAGGGGGAGGAAACCGTGACGCTCGGCGCCGTAGTCAACAAAAGCAGCCTCGAGGCTGGGCTCTACTCGGGTGATTCGACCCTTGTAGATGTTCGCTTTCTTCTGCTCACGGTTGGTCGATTCGATATCCAGATCGTACAAGCGCTGGCCGTCGACCAACGCTACGCGCAACTCCTCTGGTTGAGTTGCGTTAATTAGCATTCTTTTCATTAAAATCAGTCTCTTGCAGCTGCATCTGTAGAGGCTGAGGTGCGCAAAGGCGGTGCTGGTCTTTCACAATCAACGCAAAGGCTGGGGCAGTGCCGCAACCTTAAAACGGATCTCATACGGTGGAGGAAACGCTGACCTATATCGTTATAGTTTCTTGCTGTTACTGCGCAGCCTTTGGTGACCGATTCAAATGGTCGATCAATAGCTCTCTGTTGCGCAGGTTCCTGGTAAGCGTGCATCTCCACCTGCAACCAGTCGCTGAGCGCATCAGCAATCTAGCAGGCGTAGCCTAAATAAAAACTCTTCTATTAACTTCAGCACTCAGTGTGCGAAGCCCATGGGCTGGAGGGAGGCCCGACGAATCTTTCGACGATTAGTTCAACAACCAGTTGAGCGACTGGCACACTGGATTAAATCAGGGCTCTTACATCGCCTCACTGCGTGGCCCTGCTCTGTTTCTGCAGGGGGCTCGTCTGAGGTCGTGACGGACAGCCGGACAACTTTTTGCGGCTTTCTCCAATCAGCAACGGTAGAATATAGCAACAACGCTGTATATCAGCAATCAATCATTTACCAATCAGTTCCTTTAATGACGCAACCTCAGCACCAAAAACGCAGCGCTTTGGCTCCTGCTGCAGCCGAATCAGACGCGCCCAAAGTTCAGTACATCGATATCGAGCCCGATCAGGCAGGGCAGCGTATCGATAACTTTTTGAGAACGGCGCTTAAAGGAGCTCCAAAAAGTTTGATTTACAGGTTGCTGCGTAAAGGAGAGGTGCG
>JAYQBD010000186.1:0-3228 GCA_038137135.1 Oceanospirillaceae bacterium
TGTGACGATTCAAAACTACTGATTTTTTCGCGACATTCGCTGCGCGAATATCCCTCCTACAAAGCTCTCTTGTTGGAGGGATCTGCCAAAGGCAGGTCGCGACCCGACAAGACACTTAAAACGGCTGTGGGTACCTGCGTAACACAGCCGCAACCTCAGCCTGAACCTCTTCGCTCAACGGCATATCAAAGGCCGCGATATCCTCTTTCAACTGCTCCATGCTGGTTGCACCAATAATCGTCGAGGTCACCCCATCGACCTGATCACACCAAGCTAGAGCTAATTGGCAAGGCGTGTAACCATGACGCTTCGCTACCTCGGCATAGGCAGCAATAGCTTCATGGGCCATTGGCGTGTTGCGGTGCAGTGATGCGGGGTTAGAGATACTCCAACGGCTCCCTTCAGGCATTGCTCCGTTAGCGTATTTGCCACTGAGCATGCCGGAAGAGAGCGGCGACCAAGGTAGGTAAGCGATATCTTCGTGCAAGCAGTTCTCTATCAGGAATGGCCAGTCTTTGGTGTGGAGCAGATTGAACTCATTCTGGATCGACGCAACGCGCGGCAGGTTATGTTTTTCACTCAACTTGAGGTAGGTGTTGATGCCCCAGGTGGTATCATCCGACAGACCAAAGTGGCGAATTTTCCCCGCTTTTACACACTCGTCGACACCCTGCAGAATGTCGAGCATCTGCGCCTCATGGTCGGCGGCATCAATATCGCTGAACTTAAAGAAGTTGGGCGCATGTTTACCGAAATGCGGAGAGGTGCGGTTTGGCCAATGCAGCTGGTAGAGGTCTATGTAGTCGGTCTGCAGGCGCTTGAGCGAGTTATCGACCGCCTCGATAACCGCTTTTCCCGTGATCGGGCCGCCATTACGTACCCAGGAGAGTCCGGGACCTGCGATCTTGGTCGCGATAATCATCTCGGAGCGGCGCTCGGGGTTACGTGCCAGCCAGTTACCGATGCAGGTTTCAGTCTTGCCGTAAGTCTCAGCAGTCGGTGGGACAGCGTACATCTCGGCAGTATCGAAAAAATTGATGCCGACAGAGAGTGCATATTCGATCTGCTCGTCAGCCTCAGCCTGAGTATTCTGTCGACCCCAAGTCATTGTGCCTAAACAGATCCGCGAAACCTCAACTCCTGAACGGCCGAGTTTGGTGTACTGCATTGCTAACCCCTTAAATTGAAATGGTTTTGAATCTTATACTGCGATTCTAGGGTTGAATCCAGCAGAGTGGATCATCTGCACCGGTTTGGATGTCAGAGCAGTCACAGTAGTCTATATTCAATGAGAGTTTATATGCGGGATACGTTATGAAGAGTCGAGGCTTTACACTGATCGAGCTGATGATGGTGGTCGCTATCATCGGAATTTTGGCTGCTGTCGCACTGCCGGCCTATCAGCGCTATGTCTACAAAGCTAAGTCCGCAGATCTACTGACTCATATCGATGCGGTACGCGTACAGGCTGCGACCTACGCTGCGACTGAGGGTTGGCCTGCCCAGCTAACAGATGCGGGCTGGGGCAAACTACCCAAAGAGCTCCAAGGATTTCCGCAGCAAAATCTTGTTGTAGATCGTTTTACGACCACAATTACCGAAGCGGGTGGCGATAAACCAGTGCTGTTCTACTTCCCTCATCCTGCTAGTAGCGAAACCAATCATATTCTCGCTGCAGCCTATGAGGAGCTTCCCCACAGTGTAGTATCGGCCTACAAACCTGATCAGTACTTAGCGATCTATCTTTTCGATGGTAATCATCAGGTGCACTTTGGTAATAACGTGACGCCAGTCAAAAAACCAACATCAACCCTGACCGCGGTCAGCAAGGGTGGTGGGAAAGCGGGAGCTGCTGTTAAGGTGGTTACGTCACCCACACCGATGCAGGTACCAGTCTGTCCACCGAGCCAGCACACCTACCACGCTAACCCTAACCCGAATGACCCCTGCGCTAAACCGATGAGCCAAGCGCCGGCAAATTACTGTCCGCCCAGTCAAATTATCTATGTACTCAACCCAGATCCAGCTAAGCCCTGTCAGCGAGCGGCTCCACACCCTTTGCCGCAGTTGGTACCGCCAAAATTAGTTAACAAGGTTCCTGTAATTGTTCAGACAGCTGTCCCGCACCCTGTTTTGGCAACCAGCGGACCCATAGCGGGTAGTGGCACTCACTCAGGTCAGGTCTCCGCAACTGGAAGCAGTTCGACGCAGCGTGCTTCTCAAGGACAGTGTACCGGCTCTTTGAATTGGCACTGTTTCCAGAACGGAACTAAAAACCCGCATTGTCAGGCGTCCCATATCTATCCAGACAAAAGTTGGGATCCGAAGCGCGGGGTGAGCTGTAATTAAGGAGATCAATTTGTATGAGTAAGCTAGATGAGTTGATCGCCGTCGCGGTGGATTCGGATTTTGAACAGACAGAGCCCGTCCGACGTTTGAAACGGCGTTCTCAGATAAAACTGACCTTTGTTCTGTGGATTCTAATGATTGTGTTGGTCGCCTATGAGGCCGAGCACATCCTATTGGGACTGGGTTTAGAGGCGGCCAGTCCGGTTACCTCTCAGTCGGTTGAACAGCTATATGACCATGCACAGCAGATCATGACAGCGCGATTTGAATCGGGGCAGATGATCGACCAGCCCTTTAATGATCCTCAGTTGGATAACTGGATCGGGGTGATTTACGAAGGCGAGGGGAGTTACACCCTCTACTACATGGGGGCAACACCTGATCATGAGATCTCAGCCCGCAACTTGAAATTTAGCTGGGAGTGACAGATGAAGTGGCTCGTTGATCTACTGGTACGAACGCACCCAGAATTTGTCGATAAATTGGCTGGTCTTAACCTACCAGAGGATACCGGACAAGCCTGGACCATATTGGGCCGCAAGTTGAGTCTGGGAACCGACCAGCTGCTAGAGATTATCCGTAAAGCAGGTATTCCTGTTGCCGATCTCGATCGTATGGGAGCCAGTGAAGTTGCTCGTATACCCGAAGCGATAGCGCGCAAATACCAGGTGGTCGCTGCGGCACGGACGAGAAGCCATATTCAGCTCGGTTGCGCCGATCCAATGAATGACTCCTTGGCAAAAGAGCTCGGCTTTAGCATCAAGCATCCAGTCGAGCTGCTCTTCTCGCCGCCTGACCAGATCGCTAATTCACTCAACCGCTTCTACTCCGCCAATATTGGTGAGGCGGGGCGTACGCTTTGGGTCGATGAGAAAGAGC
>JAYQBD010000187.1:0-3139 GCA_038137135.1 Oceanospirillaceae bacterium
AGACGTGCTGTTTTTTCAGCCATGTGTGGCTCCTCTTTACTATCTGGAAATGCAAGGCGAGGTTACCGCTGCATCTGTGAAGTCGCTCGTGGATAAACCAGCGACAAAAAAGGCTGTACCACTATAGAGAGGGCAAACTTTTTGTCAATCCAACTTTTTGCGCTGCAGCACGGCATCTAGACCAATATGTAATGAGGTTATTCCGAACGATTTATAAATATCGACTAAGGTCTGAAGTCCAATATTTGCGCATTAAACAATAGGCTATGGATGGTCCATTTGCGTTGTCACGCTGAAACAAATTGATATAATGCGGCCCCGTGAAATTGCGCACTGCAATATGGCATAAGCTTATGCTGGCAGGCTATTTCTTAATGGTCCTGACGGACGCTTCAAAGGTTCCTTCTAGAGCTGATTAATGAAGCGCCGCGTTTTAGGTACTACCTAGTAACCGAGGCCCCGCAAGAGGGCAGTAGAGTGTGAACTAGAGCCGTGAACAAAAAACGACCTGTAAACCTAGATCTACGTACAATCAAACAGCCTTTACCGGCTATTACCTCCATTCTGCACCGTGTGTCAGGTGTTGTGCTGTTCGTTGGCGCAATCTTCATGATGTACGCACTGAGCCTCTCGCTTGAGTCTCAGGCAGGTTTCGACCAAGCAGCCGCCATGCTTACTGACTCTTTTATCGCGAAGTTCATCGCTTGGGGTCTGACATCGGCGCTCCTGTACCACTTCTTCGCAGGTCTGAAGCACCTCGTGATGGACGCTGGCTACTGGGAAGAGATCGAATCTGGAAAAGCAGCCGCTAAGGCGACACTTGCGATCGCTGTGGTAGCCATTCTGCTGGCAGGAGTATGGATATGGTAACTTCTATTACAAGTTTTGGTCGTAGTGGTCTCTACGACTGGATGATGCAGCGCGTTACAGCGGTTGTATTGGCGGCTTACACCGTCTTTATGCTGGGCTACCTGTTACTTAACCCTCAATTGGACTATGCGCAGTGGTCAGGCCTGTTTGAAGGCACGGCTATGAAGATCTTCACGCTGCTCGCTATGCTCTCTATGGTTGCGCACGCTTGGATCGGCATGTGGTCTGTATCGACCGACTACATCAAACCGACTGGCATCCGTTTTGTATTCCAGTCCGCGTGTGGCCTGCTGGCGTTTATCTACGTCGTGTGGGGCATCCAGATTCTTTGGGGGGTTTAATCGATGTCTAAGCTACGTACGCTCTCTTTTGATGCGATCGTTGTTGGCGGTGGTGGCGCAGGTATGCGTGCCGCACTGCAACTTGCACAGTCAGGTCTAAACACTGCCTGTGTAACTAAAGTTTTCCCAACTCGTTCTCACACTGTATCGGCTCAGGGTGGTATCACCTGTGCGATCGCAAGTGCTGATCCGAACGATGATTGGCGCTGGCACATGTATGACACCGTCAAGGGGTCAGACTACATTGGTGACCAGGACGCTATCGAGTACATGTGTTCTGTAGGTCCACGCGCAGTATTCGAACTTGACCATATGGGTCTGCCTTTCTCTCGTACCGAAACCGGCCGCATCTACCAGCGTCCATTTGGTGGTCAGTCGAAGAACTTCGGTGAGGGCGGTCAGGCTGCTCGTACTTGTGCTGCAGCTGACCGTACTGGTCACGCGCTGCTGCACACGCTGTACCAAGCGAACATGAAGGCGGGAACGACCTTCTTGAACGAGTGGTATGCACTCGATCTGGTCAAGAACTCTGATGGCTCGGTTGTAGGTTGTACCGCAATCTGTATCGAGACAGGTGAGACTGTATACATCAAAGCGAAAGCGACTGTTCTGGCGACAGGCGGTGCTGGCCGTATCTACGCATCAACGACTAACGCGTTGATCAATACCGGTGACGGTATGGGTATGGCTCTGCGTGCAGGTGTTGCGGCGCAGGATATGGAGATGTGGCAGTTCCACCCAACCGGTATCGCCGGTGCAGGTACTCTGGTAACAGAGGGCTGTCGTGGTGAAGGTGGTTACCTGGTCAACAAAGATGGTGAGCGCTTCATGGAGCGTTACGCTCCAAACGCTAAAGACCTCGCAGGTCGTGACGTTGTTGCTCGTTCAATGATCCTTGAGATTCTGGAAGGCCGTGGCTGTGGTCCTGATGGCGATCACGTTTACCTGAAGCTTGATCACCTCGGTGAGGAGGTGCTGCACTCGCGTCTGCCTGGTATCTGTGAGCTCTCAATGACCTTCGCAGCAGCTGACCCGGTCAAAGAGCCGATCCCAGTTGTTCCGACCTGTCACTACATGATGGGTGGCATTACAACCAATATCGGTGGCCAGGTTATCAACCCAGATCCAGAGAGCGGTGAAGATAAGATTGTTAATGGTCTGTTTGCTTGTGGTGAGGTTGCTTGTGTATCTGTACACGGTGCTAACCGCCTCGGTGGTAACTCACTGCTCGACCTGGTTGTATTCGGTCGCGCTTGTGGTCTGCAGATTGAGCAGCAGATGCGTGATGGTTACGAAGTCAATGATGCAACTGATGAGCAGATTGCCGCTGCGTTGGCGCGTGTGGAGCGTCTGAACAGCACGACCGGCGGTGAGAAGGTTGCTGATGTTCGTAAGGATCTGCAGCAGTGCATGCAGCTCTACTTCGGTGTATTCCGTGACGGCGACGCGATGGAGGAGGGTCTGAAGAAGCTGAAGGCAATCCGTGAACGCGTTGAAAACGTACACCTGGAAGATAAGAGCAGCTACTTTAATACAGCACGTATTGAAGCGCTGGAGCTAGAAAACCTGTTGGAAGTTGCTGAGGCAACGGCTATCGCCGCTTATGAGCGTAAAGAGTCGCGTGGTGCACACGCCCGTAACGACTTTACCGAGCGTGATGACGAGAACTGGCTCTGTCACTCTGTCTTCTACCCACAAACTAAAACGCTGGGCAAGCGTGCCGTAAACTTCGCGCCGAAGACTATGGAAGCTTTCCCACCAAAAGTTCGTACATACTAAGGAGCGGTCACGATGTTAGTTAGTGTATATCGTTACAATCCTGAGAGTGATGATAAGCCATACATGCAGGATATCCACATCGATATCCCGGGTGGCAAAGACATCATGGTGCTGGACCTTCTTCACCTGTTGAAGGAGAAGGATTCATC
>JAYQBD010000188.1:0-3128 GCA_038137135.1 Oceanospirillaceae bacterium
ATCGCGGAAGTTTTCAACAAATACGTCTGCACCCTCGAGCAGTTTGTGCAGCTTGTCCCGATCCTCAGACGTTTTAATATCCAAGGTGACCGACTTTTTGCCGCGGTTAAAGGTCGGAAAAAAGCCCCGCCCCATACCGCTAAGGTCCCGAGTTTTGTCACCACCGGGTGGCTCGATCTTGATCACCTCAGCACCCATAAAGGCGAGAAACATACCGCAGGATGGCCCCATAATCATGTGACTCATCTCCACCACACGAATCCCGGCTAAAGGTCTCGCTGCACTCATTCTGCTCTCCCGGTTCAAAGTTCTCAGATATCGCAGGCTAACGACAAAAGAGGTTCGCATCAATCTACCCCGTCGTTTAGTATCCTAGCCAACGTTAACCCAACAATGACTCTCACCTGAGGTTAAGCAGTAAGATGGCACAGATCGGTTTTTTGGATGGCGGTACGGGTCAAGAGATCTACAAACGCGCTGGCAAGCCAGATGCCCGTCTCTGGTCTGTGGAGGTTCTTCTGAAGCAGCCAGAGATTGTGACTGAGGTTCACGCAGACTTCATCGAAGCGGGCTGCCGTACACTGACAATAAACACCTACACCGCCACGCCCACACGGCTGGCAGGTGCCGGTATCGCTGAGCTGGGTAACCAGATCTTTGTCCAAGCAAAACAGGCTATGAATGAGGCGATTGCACTGAGCAGTTCGGATGTTGAACGCGCCGGCTGCCTGCCTCCACTGCACGGCAGTTATCTCCCCGACCCTCCCCGCAGCTTTGACTCCATGCTGCCCGAGTTCCAGCAAATCTGCGAATTGCAGGCAGACCTGGATCTGCTACTTATTGAAACCATGTCAAACAGTACGGAAGCACGTGCCGCCTGTGCCGCTGCCACTGAAACCGGCCTGCCCTACGCACTAGGGTTTCGCGTTGAACCCAACGGCAAGCTGAGGTCAGGCGAAAGCCTTGAGCATGCTATTGAGGTATGTCTACCCTACAGCCCGAACGGAATCTGGCTAAACTGCAGCGCGCCAGAAGATATCAACATTGCGCTCCCTCACATCACACACTTCAATCTGCCGTTTGGAGCCTACGCCAACGGCTTTATATCGATCGAAGCGCTAGCCGCCGGCAACTCAGTGGCACTTTTGGGCGAACGATCCGATATCACTCCGCAAGTGTATGCTGAGCTGTCTCAGAGCTGGGTAGACAAGGGCGCACGCCTTATCGGCGGCTGCTGTGAGGTTACAGCTGAGCACATGCGAGTGACCGCCGAGCGGCTGATTGCATCTAACAATCAACTGGTAAAATTATCTGAAGTTCTAAAGTAGTGAGATTTTCTTCTAGAAATTCACGCTTACTGGCTGTTATCTTGTTGAGAGAATAAAAACAACTCTGAGAGTCCAATGTGTGCAGTGATTGGCCATGAGCTGCGCACCCTTGCCAGTATTCTTAAAATGCAGATGGAGAACGCAGCGCGCCACCAAAACAGCATTGATAAAGCGCTGTTCAATAACACATTGGACCAGTTAATTGATGTGATCGATACGCTGCGCACCGTCTCACAACCCGAGCACATCGCCAACGCTCAACTCAGAACAGTGATGCTGAGCGATCTGATCAGTTCACAAATTAGTGTTCTTAAGACACTAACTGATGAGCACAATATAAAGCTACGCTCGAACTACCAGCAGCTATCAAATATCTTGCTTAGGTTGCCCGTCGGACCTCTAAAACAACTGATCTCCAATCTTGTCAGAAATGCAGTCATCCACGCTCACAGCAAAGTTGTGGACCTTAACGTACAGGTTGAGAAGTCAACCGCAAGTCGCGCGCACTTAACACTTGAAGTCAGCGATGATGGCAGAGGTATATCGGCTGATGAGATTGAGCGTCTTTTCAAACCCTACGAGCGAGGTGAAGAGACATTCAATGGTAGCGGTCTTGGCTTGCATGTCTGTAAAACCATTGCTGAGTTGATGGGCGGAAACCTCAGTTTAAAACCCAACGCAAACTCAGGCGCGAGCTTCATCCTAGAATGGGATGCTGAGTTGGCCACCGAATCCGACCTAACGACAGAACAATCCGAGGACCCAAATGCAGTCCTTCCCGGCTTGAGTGTTCTGCTGGTAGAGGACGACAACGCGATCCTTGAGATGACTGCAATCATGCTAAGCGACTATGGCGTCAAAGTCAGAATCGCTAAAAATGGGCTAGAGGCGTTGAAAGTATACAATGAGAGTCAAACAGACTTAGTGCTCACCGATATTTTCATGCCAAAAATGAGCGGTGTAGAGCTGACGGCGGAACTGCGTCGTCAAGGTACCGAGCGGCCGATTATCGGACTAACGGCAGCGACACTGGGGCAGGAGACTGAGGCGATCAGTCGAGCCGGAGCGAATGCAGTTCTCAATAAACCGCTGAACCCCGTCGATCTCGCGCGAACGCTTATTAGGGTCGCCCCCCCTTCAATAGCCCACTTGCCAAAGGCTGCCGCACATCGGATACTCGGCGCACTCATATCTAACCGACCAAGGAGCTGCCGGTGTCACAGATCAGCAAAGATAAAGTTGTGCAATTTTTTTATACCCTGTCAGATGCTGACGGCAATCAAATCGAGACCAATCGAGAAACCAACCCTATGGCCTACCTACATGGCCACAACGGAATGCTTGCTGCGATAGAAGCAGAGCTCGAGGGCAAAAGCGTAGGAGACCGTTTCTCCCTAACGCTCTCCCCCGATCAGGCGCATGGCGAACGTCAGCCCGATTCAGAGATTCGTGTACCAATGAAACATCTGCAGGGCCTTCCCAAAGGTCAGCGTAGCTGGAAACCGGGCATGATAGCAGTTGTAAAGACGGAGCAAGGCATGCGTCAGGTGACCGTTGTGAAGCCGGGCCTAAAGATGGTAACTATCGATACCAACCACCCGCTAGCCGGCCAGACTCTAGGCTATGAGATCGAGGTGGTCGACGTACGCGATGCCACAGCAGAAGAGATTGCGCATGGCCACGCGCACGGTGTTGGTGGCCATCAGCACTGACAACGCATTAAGAGCTGCATCGCTCGTACAGAACTGCCGTAACAAAAAGCCCCGCATCTGCGGGGCTGTTTGTTTATATGGCGGTCAG
>JAYQBD010000189.1:0-3126 GCA_038137135.1 Oceanospirillaceae bacterium
TACCCCGCCAGCAGCTTGTTCTGCTTCTCTCGAATCGCGTGGATATCTAGATCATCGACGATCTCTACGTCATCCAGCGTCACTATCTGATCTTTCTTAATTGGGCGCTTGAGCTTCACGTTGTGTGCCAAACCGATTGGCAAGGCTTTGTGCGCAACTGACTTGGTTGCCGGTATCGCATTCGCCCAAACCTTAAAGCCACCCTCACCATCCAGAAACTCACCGGCTGCAAAGTCCCCTTTTGAGGTTGCCACGGCATCGCCGCGGAACTCATGTGAGCAGCCAGTCGGTTCATTGCGAAGCACCGCTGACAGCACTGAAATGCTTGTCTCCAGGCCGATTAGGTGGAATGGACGCCACATAGAGCCGTACCAGCCGGACTCGTCGGTGAGCATACCGTACTGCTTGAAACAGGCGCGAGTGTACTCGTCGGGCGCTTTGAAGGTGACAAACATGCCGTATTGAATGTTGTTCACCACCACACGGCCGTCGGGTTCGCGGCTGGCGGCGATATCGACCAGCCCTTTCTTGGGTAGGCGACCACCCTCTGAGACTGGTTTGAATACCCGCGTCAAATCATGCAGGCCCGCAGGCGGAAAGGCCAAGCCATCATCGGGGCAGTCTAAGCCGGTTGCGTTGGCCACTGCAGCCATCTCAATGGCGGCTTTGGTGCCATCGGTAAACGAGTTATACATTTTCGGATTGAAGTCGCCGGCTGCCACCTCCTCATCGGTCCAGCCGAAGAAACCCCAGACGGTGTCAGGGGTGGAGTAGCGGTAGTGTGGAGCGAAGTTCATGCCCTTGCCGGCAGATATGAGCTCAAACCCTGAGGCGTGCACCCAATCGACCAGTTCGCAGATAGCCGCTGGCTGGTCACCGTAAGCCATTGAGTAGACGACGCCATTCTGGCGGGCGAGTTCCGCGATGTAGGGGCCACACATCACATCTGCCTCAACATTCACCATCACCACATGCTTGCCGTTCTCAATCGCTTTAATCGCATGGCGGGTGCCCGCAGTTGGGTGGCCAGTCGCTTCGATGATTACCTCGATTTCGCCCGCCTCAAAGAGTTTGTTAGCGTCGTCAAGCACGCAGGTCTTGCCGCTGGCGTAAGCCTCTGCGATCGAGGTTGCGCTGTACTGTTCCGCATCCCAGTGCACGCGCTCGAGTGATTGTCGCGCTTTCGCTACATCCAGGTCGGCGATGCCAACGATGTGGTAACCCTCTATGTGTTTAGCCTGAGCCAGAATCATTGAACCGAACTTGCCGGCGCCGACTAGGCCGATGCGAACAGGCTTGCCTTGCGCGTTGCGCTCGGCCAGTTTTGCGTGGAGATTCATTGTTGTTTTCTCTGCGACTGAATTGAAAACGCCGGCTGAGTGAGCCGGCGTTTTAAGAGTTTACTGTGCGTCTACTGTGGTTTGACGCTGTGAGCCAAGACCATCAATCTCAAGCTCCATCACCTCGCCCGCTTTAAGATAGCGCGGTGGGTTCATACCTAGGCCAACGCCCTCTGGTGTGCCGGTACAGATAATGTCACCCGGCATCAGCTGCATGAACTGGCTCATATGCGAAACAATCTGACGTACTGTGAAGATCATGTCGCTGGTGTTCGAGTTCTGCAGCACTTCACCATTGAGGCTCAGTTTTAGGTTGAGTACTTGAGGATCAGGGATCTCATCGGTCGTTACCAGGTAAGGGCCTGTTGGACCGAAGGTTGGCGCTGACTTGCCTTTCACCCACTGACCGCTGCGCTCAATCTGGAACTCGCGTTCTGACATATCGTTGATGATGCAGTAGCCGGCAACGTAGTCCAACGCGTCCTCTTCGCTGACATAGAGCGCCTCTTTACCTATAACCACACCCAGTTCAACCTCCCAGTCCGCCTTCGATGATTTGCGCGGAATCACGACATCGTCATTCGGGCCTGAGAGACAGGAGGTTGCTTTGTTGAACAGTACAGGCTCAGCAGGCGGGTTGAGACCAGACTCTGCTGCGTGCTTAGCGTAGTTAAGGCCAACGCAGTAGAAGTTTGGTGGTGTGCCCACGCAAGAGCCCAGACGCTCTGGATTCTCCACAACAGGAAACTGTGTCAGGTCGAGTGCTTTGATTTTCGCGATAGCGTCCAGCGAGATGTTCGCGCCCTGGTAGTCAGCAACCGCAGATGACAGGTCACGGATGTTGCCATCCTGGTCGATAACGCCGGGTTTTTCCTGACCCTTAGGGCCAAATCGCAGTAGTTTCATGTTGTTCTTTTCCTATTTGTCTCGTTTGGGCTGAACTGTTTTTAGGCAGAGAGCGCACTGTTCTTTGATTCAAGTTCAATCACCTCGCGGACATCTTCCGCCAGATGATCAAGGTGAGTTTCGATAGCGGCGAGTGCCGCCTTTGAGTCTTTGGCTCGCAGTGCGTCAACGATGTCTGTGTGCTGACAAACCACGCGCTCGCGGTTGCGGCGCTGGCTGGCGGCGATATATCGAGCGCGCCAGAGTTTCTGTAGATATTGAGTGTGGGTGTTGATCAGCGGCTGGTTGTGTGAAGCCTTGGCAATCGCTGAATGGAACTGCATATCCAGTTCGAACATGTCTAGCGGATCCGTCTCATCAAAGGTATCTGACATCTGCTGCACTAAAGCTTCGATCAGTTCGAGGTCTGCTGCTGTGGCGTGCGAACAGGCCAGTTCGACTGAAAGTTTTTCCAGCGCAATCAAGACTGCGGCCTGATCCTCAACCTCTTTGAAGCCGGGTTGAGCAACTATCGGGCTGCGAGCAGGGCGAAGTTCGATAAGTCCCTCTTTGGCCAAGATGCGAATCGCTTCGCGCATCGGGGTGCGGCTTACACCGAGTTCAGCGGCGTTGTCGCGCTCTTTGATTGGTGCGCCGGGCTTGAGTTTCCCGCGCAGAATGTCGCGCCTCAAGGTGGCCGCTATACGCTCAGCAAGGGTGTTTTTCGGCATATCGGAAGGTCTCTAAATATCTTTCTTGTTATAAGAATTTTATTACTGAAACACATTTGTAACGTTAAAAAAATTGTATTTTTTACTAAACCAAAGTGTTGTAACTGAGATTCTGTTTGGTTAGTCTTGGTTGTCGAATGGTATACCAATTGCTTTCGGAATTGTATAGC
>JAYQBD010000190.1:0-3106 GCA_038137135.1 Oceanospirillaceae bacterium
GTCAATACCGATAATCTTACCCATGTTTATCTCCAATCTTTACTAAGTCTCTGGGTCTGCCAGAGCGATAAATTTTTAACCTTAAACCCTATATGGGTATGCAAATTCGAACTTCAAGTGGTGGCAATTAACCTTTTGCCACCATCACCATCGCTGGGCGAATCAGGCGACCATTCAATAGGTAACCTTTCTGCATAACCGCTACGACGGTATTAGGTTCAGCATCCCCCGCATCGACCATAGACATTGCCTGATGGTGCTCTGGATTAAATGCTTCACCCTGAGGGTTCAGAACTTCAACGTTGAACTTGGCAACACCGTCGATGAACATCTTGTGCGTCATCTCGACGCCTTCACGCAATGTTTTAACCGCTTCGTCGTCACCCGTTGCGGCGTCAATCGCACGCTCTAGGCTATCAACTACCGGCAACAACTCATTGGTAAAACGTTCCAGCGCAAACTTGCGCGCCTTCTCAACTTCCTGCTCTGCGCGACGGCGCTGATTAAGGATCTCAGCCTGTGCACGTGGTTCTAGTTCAGCGAGCTGCTTCTGCAGTTCATTGATTGTTGCCTCAGCCTCTGCCAGCGCTACGGTCAACGACTCGACACTAGGCTCTTCAATCTCCACTGAATCAGCAGATTCTGCTTCAATTTCTGCACCAGCCTGCTCTTCGAGTTCTACCTCTGGGGCTTTTTGCTCTTCATTGGACATGCCAAGTCTCTCCGAATTCGTTTCAAACTTGTCAGCTATTTGGGGTTTGGCGGCGATTGATTCAACCCTAGGAGACAATTTTTTTAACTGTATACTTGCACAGTAGTTCGCTTTGGATTAAAACTAGAACTACTGTACAAACCCACAGGTATTGATCATGTTAACGTTGCTAAGCATTCGCAATTACGCCATCGTATCCAGCCTCGACCTTGAACTTAAAAACGGTATGACCGTGGTCAGCGGTGAGACTGGGGCGGGCAAATCGATCATGCTCGATGCACTTGGACTGGCGCTTGGCAAACGCGCAGAAAGTGATGCGGTTCGAGCGGGCGCAAAGCGAGCCGAGATCAGTGCAGTATTCGATATACGGCAACTAGCGGAAGCACAGCAGTGGCTCGCAGCCAATGAACTAGAAGCCGAAGATGAGAGTGAGTGCCTACTTCGCCGCACCCTAACAGAAGATGGACGCAGTCGCGCCTACATCAACGGTCACCCCTGCCCACTCGCGCGGGTACGTGAACTGGGTGAACTACTAGTTGATATCCATGGCCAGCATGAGCACCAGCGTCTTCTCAAGCGCGACTACCATCGTCAGTTATTGGATGCCTTCGCTCAGTGTGAGAACCAAGCTGCTGAAGTGCGCTCGCTCTATTCAACCTGGCAAAGCAAATCGCACGAGCTCAATCGTTTACAGTCGCTGAGTGAGGAGGCCAGTGCCCAATTACAGCTGCTGAGCTATCAAACCGACGAGATCAATCAGCTCAACCCTGAAGCGGGCGAACTTGGACTATTAGAGCAGGAGCAGAAAGAGCTGGCCAATGCCGGCGCGATTTTGCAGCGCGGACAGCAGGTGAGTCAGTTGCTTGGGGAGGGGGATAACGATCATGCAAGTTCTCTGCTCAACCATGCACTGCAGTTACTTGGACAGATGGAGGGCAACTCACCCGCGATTCGCCAAACGGAAGAGATGCTTAACTCAGCGCTGATTCAAGTAGAAGAGGCGCAGCGTGAGATGGAGCACTATCTACAAGGGATAGATCTGAACCCCGAGCGCCTTAACGAAGTCGAAGAGCGACTTTCAGCGCTCTACGATCTTGCTCGCAAACATCGCGTAGCACCCGAGCAGTTGCCTGAGCTTATGCAAGATCTCAACGATCAATTAGCTAAGTTAAGTCATGTCGATGAAGATCTCGAACATCTAGAGTCGGAAGTTGAGTCTGCAAGAGAAGCGCTGTTAGTTAGTGCTCGCAAACTAAGTAAGGCACGTGAGAAATCGGCCGTTTCGCTGAGTCGTGAAGTGAATAAGCAACTCGAGATGCTGGGCATGAACTCTGCTCGCTTTACCGCGCAGCTCAGCCCAATTGATGCCAAGCACATCAGTGCACAGGGCCTTGAGGAGGTCGAGTTCCTCATAAGTACCAACTCGGGCCAGGGCGCCAAGCCTCTTGGGCGCATCGCTTCGGGCGGCGAGCTCTCACGAGTAAGTCTGGCCATTCAGGTGGTGACGGCTCAGGTCACCGAAACACCGACGCTGATATTTGATGAGGTCGATGTGGGTATAGGCGGAGGCATCGCTGAAGTTGTGGGTCGCCTGCTGCGCCAGTTAGGGCAGCGTGCACAGGTGCTCTGTGTCACCCACCAACCTCAGGTAGCCTCTCAGGGTAATCAGCATCTATTCGTCAGCAAAAACGCAGACAGCGGCAATGCCGAGACGCGCATCGCACAACTTACTGATAATCAACGTGTCAACGAAGTCGCTCGCATGCTAGGTGGTATTGAGATAACAGAGAAGACGCTGGAGCACGCTCAAGAGATGCTAACCAGCGCAGATTAACCGAGAGGCAATGGTTTTAAGCCTCGTCGCACCCATTAGCACAGTGCCCGTAGAGGTAGAGTGTACGGTCACTGATAACGATACCCATTTCGTCAGCAATCTCAGCAAGACGTGCGCTCAACTGCTCGTCGTTGAATTCACGGACACGTCCACATTTAACACAAACTACGTGGTCATGTTGCTCGTCGCGCGACAGTTCAAATACCGAATGCCCACCTTCAAAGTGGTGACGCATTACCAAACCTGCAGCTTCAAATTGAGTCAGTACTCGATACACTGTCGCCAAGCCGACATCTTCACCCTGCTCCATCAGCAGCTTGTAGATATCTTCAGCCGAAAAGTGATCGCCCTCGCCACCCGCTTCGAGGATTTGATAGATCTTAACTCGCGGTAGCGTCACCTTAAGGCCAGCTTTGCGAAGTTCCTGATTTTCGAGCGGCATAGAAAGGTCCTGTCTCTCGGGGTAGCGTTGGTGGCTCGGGAATCTGTGGCACAGCTTCCCGACTCAATGTTAGACTGAATTATCAATTGTAACGGACAAAAGTGGAAGCTTTTAACCC
>JAYQBD010000191.1:0-3098 GCA_038137135.1 Oceanospirillaceae bacterium
ACTTCTTCAAGGCGACCAAGTCACTCACTTCGTTTATCTATGTCTGTAAGCGTCTAGCTAACCATGTGGTTGAGCTGGCGCGCTACGGTCGTGCGATCAACGTCACCAGCGGTAATGCGCTGGCGGCTCGTCTGGCTAAAAGTGCTTTTGATATGAATATCCCTATCCATACGGATACCGCAGTGAAAAAACTGCTCGAGGAGGATGGGCGCGTTGTCGGTGTGCTGGTTGATAGCCCCGAGGGCGAGGTTGAGATTCGCGCATCCAAAGGTGTCGTTCTGGCCGCCGGTGGTTTTGCTAATGAAGTTGAACGCATTAAGAAAGTTTACCCACACCTGCAGCGTGGCGGTGAACATCATACCCCGGTGCCTGCAGATAACACCGGCGACTCTATGCGCATGGTTGAGCAGATCGGTGTAGAGGTCTCGTCTGACTACAAAGAACCTGCCGCTTGGATGCCGACATCGGTTGTACCATTCCGTGACGGCACTAAGGGAATGTTCCCTCATCTGCTTGACCGTTATAAACCCGGCGTCATTGGTCTGACTCCAGATGGGGTACGTTTCTGTAACGAAAGTGAGTCATACCACGATGTGGGTACCTCGATGACCAATGCGTGCAGTGACAAAAAAGAGACCTTTATGTGGCTGGTGTGTGATCACACCTGTTTGAGTAAGTACGGCTTGGGTTACGTTAAACCCGCACCGCTGCCTTACGGGTCGTTTGTTAAAAATGGCTATCTGAAGAAGGGCAGTACGCTGGAGGAGCTCGCCTCTGAGATTGGTGTAGAGGCAACCACGCTGAAGCAGACCGTGGAGACCTACAACAAGGATGCCGTTAACGGCGAGGACCCGATGTTCAATCGTGGTGCCACCAGCTTTAACCGCTATCTAGCTGACCCTGATAACAAGCCCAATCCCTGTGTGGCTCCGATCCAGAAGGGCCCCTTCTTTGCGCTCAAAGTTTATATGGGTGACCTAGGTACCTTCAGCGGTATCCCGACCGATAACTA
Organism: Oceanospirillaceae bacterium; assembly: GCA_038137135.1. Lineage (GTDB taxonomy): Bacteria > Pseudomonadota > Gammaproteobacteria > Pseudomonadales > Balneatricaceae > Marinobacterium_E. Next base: position 1,013 of record JAYQBD010000191.1, read on the forward strand.
CGGTAAAGTTCTGCGCCCGGATGGCAGTAAAGTCGATGGCCTGTACGCTGTAGGTAATGACCGTCACTCGGTGATGGGCGGTACCTATCCGGCTGCGGGTATCACGCTTGGCCCTATCATGACTGCGGGGTACGTGACGGGTCGTCACCTCGCCGGTATCGATGACAACCTGGAGTAATGAACAGATGAAAACTATGCCAATCGTGGATCATCGTATCTACAACATTACACCGCGCAAAATGGGCGAATTTATTGAAGTCTTCAATACGATGGCTATGCCGATTCTGCGTGAGACCCTGGGCAATCCTCTAGGCTTCTACACCACTTGGGTTGGTGAGCAGAATCAATTTGTGCACCTCTGGGGCTACGAGTCGTTGGATGATTATGAGAAGCGCTCGGCTGCGCGCGATAGTCACCCCGACTTCGCTAAGTATCTGGCGGCTTCCGCACACCTGATTGTGTCGCAGAGCACGTCATTGGTGCGTTCGGTCGATGTGCTTAACGACGATCGCTAAGTAGCGAGGTAGTCTAAATTTTCGTCAGTTTGCCTGAGATTGCAGCGCAAGCGAGGCTGGGCGGGTATCGAGAGATACTCGCCCTTTTTTCGATTGGTTCTGTTTTCTAAGCCGCTGCGGTATCCATTGGACGCACGTCCTGCTCAATTTCTTTACCGTGATCCTTAATCGTAGTTTTCAGATCATAAGCAGCCTGCAGGTTCAGCCAAGTCTGCGCATCACCTCCAAAATATCGGGCGAGTCTGAGTGCGGTATCAGGCGTTACTGAGCGCTCCTCATTCAATATTTTGCTGATTCTTGTAACAGGTACGCGCAGATCTCGAGCAAGACGATTCGCACTTAGCTCTAGAGGAACCATATACTCTTCCCTGAGAATCTCACCAGGGTGAACCGGCCTCATATTATTCTGAATCATGCCAACTCCTTCGTTAATTTCAGTGATAATCAGTCACTTCCACGTTGTGCACGCCAGCGTCACTCCACACGAAACAGATACGCCATTGTTTATTTATTCGTATGCTTTGCTGACCAGCTCGATCACCCGAAAGCGCTTCCAGGCGGTTTCCTGGAGGGCTTCTCAATGCATCTAGTGTGACCGCAGAATCTAGTAACTGTAATTTACGCTCGATCACGTTACGGATATCGCGCCATCTGCGGCTGGGTTTTCCAGAGAAGATTTTTTCTGTTTCTTTACAGGAAAATGAGATTATCATCCTGTGAATATATAACGCGAAAGATATAACGTCAAACGTTAAGCCGAAAGATGAGGCTATAGCTCCAGTAAATCAGGAACATGCCGTAATGAAGTGCGCGAGGGTGGCCGTAAAGGGGCGTTAGATCCGTTCGAAGAACTGCTGACTGTCCCTGAATAGCTCTGTCAGGACCGCCTTTTCACCGAGTTCCGCGGTCTTTTTCAGTTGTGGAACTTCTAACGAGATCGGTGTTCGGGCTGGCAGCGCTTTTGCTATTTCTACCAGAGGTATCTCGCCCGATCCCGGTGCTAATCGCTCATCGCGACCCGCGTAGATGAGCTCTTCAAAGGTGTAGTTCGGCTGCACTGGCGCGTCGCAGAGTTGTGCGAATGGTAGGCGCTGCTGTGGGATAGTTTTTAACAGCTCGATGCTAGAGTTCGAGCGGTTAAAGTGTAGGCTGTCCACGAGTATGCCGAGGCTGTCTGAGGCTTGGCTGACCAGATCCCAGCAGATCTGTAGATCTTTAACCGGGGTCCAGGGGAAGAACTCCAGCACCACATTCACGCCGCTCGCTTGGGCCATCTCGCTAAATCGAGCGAGGTTGGCGCCAAGGCGGGAGAAAACATCGTCGTAGGGTGCAACAATGATGTTTCGAGCGCCGAGTTCGGCTGCCGTGTCGATAATCGGTTGCAGTGCTTGCAGGTCGATCTCGGGCTCAAACTTGATGAACTCAACATCGTTGACGTAGATCCCCGTATCGCGCAGCGCGCTCAGTGTCTCTTTGAGGTCGGCGGGATTATCCATTAGCGGGTAGCCGGGTGTGGTGTCGTTGACAGCAATCAGGCGCACACCCACAGAGCTAAAGCCTATCTCCGCGGC
>JAYQBD010000192.1:0-3081 GCA_038137135.1 Oceanospirillaceae bacterium
CGAGAGCAAGAGAGGCTCTCACTTGGATCGATGGAGGACCTATTGGCCTACCGTCTGCGTTCAGCTCAGTATCTGCTGTTCACCGTCCACTCTGAAGTCTTCAATCGCTACAGAATTACCCCTGGGCTATACGGCATATTGATCGCCATTCGATACAACCCAGGATGCAGCCAAATAGCCGTATGCAACCGGCTAAATATCGACAGTTCAGCAATGGTTACGGCACTCGATAAGCTACAGAAACTCGGTTTCGTGGAGCGCCGTCCATCACCGAACGATCGACGTCAGCGCGCACTCTATATGACTGAGCAAGGTGATGCGGCGATGCAAGAGATCGAGACGGCAGTAGCCAAGCAGGAAAAATCGTTGCTGACAGATTTCTCGCCCAGCGAACGCGCAACCCTAATGCAACTGCTCGAGCGATTTGATCGCTAGGGAATCAGTATCAAGCCTGCGGCAGCGGCCAGCGCTAAGGCAGTAAAGCGCGCCAGCCACTTAGCGTTATCATCTTTTGACAACATCCGCTGCAACCCCTTTCCACCCGAAGCGTAGGCCACAATTGCCGCTATCTCGATCAGGATAAACGTCCCGCCCATAACAGCGACTTGTGGCGCTACTGGCTCGGCTGGCTGAATAAACTGTGGGAAGAACGCTGTAAAGATCAGAATCAATTTAGGATTGGTCGATGCGATCAGTGCCTCGGCTTTAACCATCGCCCACATACTGCTCTGATTTCCATCCACACTAGAGAAATTCACACGCGCGCTAAGCGTCTGCCATGCCATATAGAGTAGGTAGGCGGCCCCAGCAAAACGCATCATGTAGAAGGCGTTTTCGCTCATCGCCAACAGCGCCTCAAGCCCTACCGCCAACAGTACCAACATGATCACCATAACCGGCAAACGCGCTAAGCCAGCGATAGATGAAGCCGTTATACCCACGCGCGTACCATGGACTAGCGCAATCAGGTTGTTAGGGCCCGGGAAAAAGTTCATACCGATACAGGCAGGTAGAAACACCCACCACTGAGCTTCGTTCATTAAAGCACCGAGAGAGTTCGAGGATTAATTACGCTGACGCTGGGTGAAGTGAGGTAGGGTGACCTGGCGCCAGACTGAGAGGATGCGCAACGCGAAGGCTGCACCCATAGCCGCGAGCGCGACCCAGCGATTGGCATACCCGACATACCACTCCAATGCCAGATAGACAGCAGCTCCGAAAATAGCACAGGTTGCATAGAATTGACTATCAGGGCGCAGCACCAGTGGAATCTGGTCGGTCAAAAGATCGCGGATCATGCCCCCTGCCACACCGGTAACGACCGCCATCGTGACAGCAACAATGGGTGCCGCATCGAGCGCCAACGCTTTTTGCAGGCCGATAATGGCAAATAATGCGAGTCCGGCAGCGTCTAAAACCAGAATCATTCGCCGTGGAGAGTGGAGGTAGCGTGACCAGAAAAACGCGAAGATAGAGGTGCCAACGGCAATCTCAAGGTAGAGGGGATTTTCAACCCAGACGAGTGGATAGGCACCTAGAGTGACATCGCGAATGGTACCGCCACCCAGTGCGGTGACCATTCCAAGAACAATCACACCAAAGAAGTCGATGCCACGACCAGCCGCAGCCAACACTCCGGTGATGGCGAATACCGCTATACCGACGTAGTCAGCAGCGGTGATAAATTGCTCGTAGGTGAAAGGCCAATCGTACATTTGGGCGACTCGTAATGGGGTCAGACCCCTTTTTATACTAAAAAGGGGCCTGACCCCAACCAAATCTCAGGTTTAAATGCGCGCCAACGCCCGCTTGGCTGCATCGCTTAAGCCTTCACCACCCGCCGCGAGGTGGTCGCGAATCTGCTGCTTCATACCGCGTGACCAGAAACGTTGAAGGTGGCTGGCCACCGCTTTATCACACTCTTCCTGCGACTGATCGTGTGGCAGGTTTGCGGCGATCTGATTCGCCATTGAGATCATCGATGTAAGTTGATGAGATTCCATTATCTTTTTCCTGTGGGGTCAGACCCCTTTTTAGCTGTTCTTTTAGAGAGAGGTCTGACCCCGTGTGTAGATCGTGTGCTTACCGTTGCGGGCAAAACCCACCAAGTTCATACCCGCCTGCTGAGCGAGTTTAACTGCCAGCCCGGTTGGCGCCGAGATGCAGACTAGATTCGAGACATTCGCTGCAGCGCATTTATGGATAACCTCGTAGCTGCCACGGCTCGTCATCAATACAAACCCCTCACGAGGATCAACCGAATTGAGCGTCATCTCACCCACTAGTTTATCCAACGCATTGTGCCGGCCGACATCCTCAAACAGATACACCAGACCACCCTCTGTGTTGCACCAGGCTGCACCGTGAACGGCTCCGGTCTGCTGCTTTAGAGACTGGTTAGCCGTTAGGTTCTCTAGACCCTGTTCAATGGCTGTTGGGGCAATCATAGCTAGTGGTTCAACTCGATTAATCGGTCGAATTGCACCATCCAAGGATTCACTACCACAGAGACCACAGCCGGTGCGACCCGCCAGGTTGCGACGCCGCTCCTTCAGCTGATGCAAACGGCGTTGGCTAACCTCAATATCGACCTGCAGCCCGGGACCTAGCTCTAACTCAACCTCAGAGGTCTCAATCGAGAAGATCTCGTCGGCTGATACAACCAATCCTTCTGTCAGGCTGAACCCCAGTGCAAACTGCTCGAGCGCATCGGGAGTCGCCATCATCACCGCGTAGGAGATACCGCCGTAGACCAGTGCGACAGGCACCTCTTCAGCCAGAGCATCCTCGCCGTAGCGAATATCTTCGCCCTGACGCCAGCGCTCGACTGAGCGGATCTGATAGTTGAGGGCCTTAGACATGCTCCTCGCGCTTCGCATCCGCCAGAAACTCTTTCTGTTTTTCGTCGAACTGACGGAACTGCTGCTGCCAGTTAGACTCACCGGTTACCTTGGTCACCTGCACCGCGGTTACCTTGTACTCCGGACAGTTGGTTGCCCAGTCGGAGTTGTCGGTCGTCACTACGTTGGCTCCCGAATTAGGGTGGTGGAAGGTGGTGTAAACCACGCCCGGCTGCATCCG
>JAYQBD010000193.1:0-3073 GCA_038137135.1 Oceanospirillaceae bacterium
CAGCGACAGTGCGCTGGTCCAGATAACTACTGGAGCAATTACGTCGGTGCGCACGCCATGGAGCAGTGCCAACGAGAAGGCCATTGCGCCTGATGGGCCTGCTGCATTCAGTACAAACCGGTCAGCCCAGTTGTTGCCGGGCGCAAGAGCGCTTAGTGCGACAAACACCAACGCCGGAAACAGAAAGAGTTTCATCGCGGTAATGCCAACCACAGGTACGCTCGGTTTTGCGGCTTGTCCAGATAGAATGACGCCTAAAGCAAAGAGCGTGAGCGGTGCTGCAGCGGCACCCGCAAAGCGCGCAGCCGTCATGATCGGTTCGGGCACCGAGATACCTACCAAATTTAACAGCACGGCCAAAAAAATCCCGATCAGAATAGGGTTGGAGGTCAACTTCTTGAGCGACGTTAGAGGTGACTCTTTGCCCGCCATCATCTCTGTGGTGATGATAAAGAAGCCAAAAACGATGGAGGAGTCGAGTGCGACAATTGCGGTGATCGGTAGCGCACCCGTCTCGCCGTAGATCAGCACCGATATGGGCCAGATGTAGAGCAGCGAGTTCACGAAAACCACTGCCATGCCGAGCAACCAGGACTCCAGATGGTCACGCTTAAATAGATAGCGCGCGACGGCGTAGCCCAGCAGAAAACCGATCACCTCGCACAGAAGATAGATTGCCAGGGCACCGAAGCGAATCGTGCCGAAGTCGAGGCTGCTCAACAGGGCAAAGATCAGGGGTGGCTGGAGGGTCAGGAAGGCAACTCGGTTGACGGTGCGTGCTTCATCAGCGCTGAAGGTTTTGCGCCGACCCATCAAAAAGCCGATCGCTAGAATCGCAAAGACGGGGAGTATGTTGTGCGTGAGTACCTGGAGCATGGTTGGAGGAGGGCTCCTAATCCGGGGGTCTTGTCAGCTACTCTTGATACCATACCGCCATACGCAGCAGATTAGTTAGTTTTTCCTGAGTAATATTTGTCCCACCATTCAAAAAGTTAGTTACAGCGACCGCAGCGACCACCATATCTTTCTCGAACGTGAATACGGGGTGCATGGGGTCCACCACCGCGTAGATAACCCAACGACCTTGTTTATTTTGTTTAAGACAGTGACTCACTATCTAACTCCTCCCCGCTACTATGTTTCAGAATAGCAAAAGATCCTGAGTTCGCTGGGTAATAGAGCTTTAGATTTAGATTAATTGAGGCTCGGGCCACCACCCGGGTAGTAGAGAGCGAATCTCAGGTCGACTGAAGCGTGGATCGATCAGCAGCAGCTCACCTGCATCTTGCTGGGTGCGAATCAATCGACCGGCGGCCTGCACCACCTTCTGCATTCCCGGGTAGAGGTAGGTGTACTCATAGCCCTGTCCAAAACGCTCGTCGAAGCGCTGGCGCATTAGCTGGTGCAGACTATCGAACGGCGGCAAACCAAGGGTTGCAACGGTAACGCCGATCAAACGATCCCCAGCCAAGTCGACCCCTTCGGCGAACAGGCCGCCTAGTACTGCCATTCCCAATAGCTGGCTATCCTCGGTAAAGGCATCGAGGTAGGCCTGACGCTCCGGCTGACGCATACCGGAGGTCTGCAGATGCAGCGCTATGTTGGGCGAGCGCAGGGCCACGGCCTCAGCTATCTGCTGTAAGTAGCTGAAGCTCGAGGCGAAGAAGAGGTGATTACCGGGACGAGTCTCGAACTGTTCGATGAGTAGTTCGGCTATTGGGGCGACTGAACGGTTGCGCACCTGATAGCGCGTATCTATGCGGCTGCAGAGTTTGACGCGTAGCTGCTCCTGCAAAAAAGGTGAGGGTAGTGAGCCTTGCGCGCACTCTATATCCAACCCGAGGAGTTGCTGGTAGTAGTCGAACGGTTTGAGCGTCGCAGAGAAGAGCGTGACTGAGTGCAGGTCAGCCCAGCGTGGTGCCAGAAATATAGATGGATCGAGATTGAGAATAGCGAGTTCGCCGGCACCACGCCTAGGCTTGGCACGTCGCACCACCGAGTGATCGCCGAATACCTCGGCTAATTTGAGATAAGCGGAAGCGCTAAAGAGCATCTGCTGCAGCTCTAGCTGGTCCGGCTGTTCGGCCAGCAATTCGCTGATCTCCGTGCAGAGGCTCTGCAGTGCGTATTCGAGCTTTTCAGGTGGTACCTCATCAAACACCGGCTCTTTGCTGGAGGCCATGTCTAAACCTTTGCAGGCTTCCTGCCAGCCTCGCTGCACGCCATCCAGGGCTTTCTTCAGCTTTACCCGTTTGGTGTCAAAGCGAAACTGCGATTGCTGCAGTTCGACTGAGTAGAGGTCGCGACAGCGTGACACCAGATTGTGAGACTCGTCGACTAGCGCAATCGCTCGCCACTCATCTTGTTGTAGATAGGCACTGAGCAAGGCCGTCGGTGCAAGGTACTGGTTAATATCCGCCACAACGACATCGGCCCAGCGCGCCATCTCCTGTCCAAAAAAGTAGGGGCAGATCTGATGCTGCGCAGCAACCGCACGCAGCCCTTCGACATCCAAGTTTGTGTCGCTCAGCGCAAACGCGGCTTCACGCGCGTCCGGTAGTTTATCGAAGAAACCTTTGGCGAGCGGGCAACTCTCGCCTTGGCAGAGCTTGTCCGGCTCAATGCAACCCGCCTCTTTGGAACTGAGCTCAACCACCCTGAGTGGAACTGCGTTAGCATCGCGCAGTTGCTCGATCCCCTCGAGCCCAATCGCTCGGGCGGTGTTGCGAGTGGTGAGGTAGAGCAGACGATCGATATCACTACTAACCATCGCGCGCAAAGCGGGGAATAGAGTGCCCAGTGTCTTGCCGGATCCAGTCGGCGCCTCAAGCAGTAATTGACGTTCGGTCCGCACCGCTTTGAAAACGGACTCGGCTAAATCACGCTGGCCTTTACGAAACTCAGGGTAGGGGAAGCTTAATTGCTCAAGTGCCGTGTCTCGCTCCTTTCGAGCGGCTAAGCGCAGCTTATGCCATTGAATGTAGTACGCTACCAACAACTCAAGCTCAGTGAGCAGCTCTTGCGCTTGGGCTGTCTCATTCAGTTCAGTCACCTCATCTTTGGCGACCTCAAG
>JAYQBD010000194.1:0-3072 GCA_038137135.1 Oceanospirillaceae bacterium
GTGCCGCCTTCATCTCTGCATCTTTGCCACAGAAGGCTTTCTCATTAATGATTTCAGCGAACGAAGCGCGCGTGCCTGAGGTTGTTGGCGGGCCGTAGACGCGGATCGCGATGTTAGGCAGGGCTGGGTTTACGTCGCTCCAGTTCATGTAGGGGTTGTCTACCAACTCACCGTTCACGGCCACTTTAGCTGTCAGGGCTTTGCCCAGATCTGATCGAGAAATCTGTAATTGCGGCGCCTCTTTCGAGTTAGCCAGCACGATACCGTCGTAGCCCACTTTAACTTCGGTGAGTTTCACACCGTTGGCGTCACAGTACTCAAGCTCGCCAGTTTTCATGCGAGACGAAGCGTTACCGATATCGATAAACTCAGTACCGATACCATCACATACGCCTTTCTTACCAACTGAAGAGCCACCCGATTCAACAACCGGCGTGTTAAAGGCCGGGTTTCGACCCAGACGTTCTGCAACAATGGTAGCGAAGGGAAGTACAGTTGACGAGCCGGCAATACTTACGTTGTCACGTGCCATTGCTGGGGTGCTGAGTAGAGCGGCAACTGTAGCCGTTGCTGTAAATTTTGCTGCGGTTAGGCGAAGGATCATTTAGATCTCCTTACTGTCGAATCAGAGTTTCGAAGTTGGGGTTGGCCTTGGTGTCCAACCTTACTGAGATCTATTAGAGGCTTTTTTTGTTACAGGGCCGTGACGCGTTTATGACAATTTCGTGATAGTTACAGAAACGAAAAAAGCCCCGTATAGGGGCCTTTTTGTTGAAGCGATCGGTGGTGTTAAACCATCACACCGCGGATTACGAAGAACAGGATTGCAGCCAGAGTGCCTGAAGCAGGTACTGTGATGATCCACGCTGCAGCGATTTTGTAGACTGCAGAGCGTTTAACCAGCTCCTGTTTGTAGGCTTTCTTCAGTTGCTTGCGCTCTTTCTTGCTCAGTTCAGCAGAAGCAGTTTTCTTCTTCAGCTGCTTAAGCATCGCGCCTTTCTCTTCGATAGTTGCGTTCTCGAATTCAGCCAAGAACTGCTCTACCTCCTCCTGATCCGCGCCCTGGTGGTGAGATTTGATCTCATCCATCATGCGAGCGTGGCTCGATTTGAGGTATTCACGCAGGAAGCCCACACCGAATACACCACCCACTGCGATGTGAGTTGAAGATACCGGCAGACCCAGCTGCGATGCGATAATTACAGTAATTGCCGCAGCCATCGCAATTGAGAATGCGCGAGTCTGGTCAAGTTCAGTGATTTCAGAACCGACAGTCTTGATCAGTTTTGGACCGAAGAGCGCCAGACCCAGAGCGATACCCAGCGCACCGACCATCATAACCCAGAGTGGAATGCTCGCTTTAGTTGAGACACCGTGGTTGATGATTGAGTCGTTGATCGCGGCCAGAGGGCCGACTGCGTTCGCGACGTCGTTTGCGCCGTGTGCAAAGCTTAGCAGTGCCGCAGCGAAGATCAGCGGAATGGTGAACAGCTTATTGACACCAGATTTATCGTTGTCCAGGCGGTCAGCCGCTTTAGCAACCAGACCTTTAACAATGAAGTAGACAACGACAGCGATCGCAAAGCCGATAGCCAGTGCCGATACGAAGTCAAGCTTGATCAGTTTCTTAACACCTTTGAGTGCAAGGTAAGTGCTGAATGCCCAAGCCATCAAGAAGATCAGAACCGGAACCATCTTCTTGGCTGCAACACGCATATCCTTTTTATAGGTTATCGTTCGCTTGATTAGGTAGAGGAATCCGGCTGCAATAAGACCACCAAAGACTGGTGAAATAACCCAGCTCGCTGCGATAGCACCCATCTGATCCCAGTTAGCAATGCCCCAGCCGCCTGCCGCGATACCAGCCCCAAGTACACCACCCACGATAGAGTGTGTTGTTGATACTGGAGCACCGACGTAGGTCGCGAGGTTAAGCCACAGAGCACCCGCAAGCAGCGCCGCCAGCATTAGCCAGATGAAAGTGTCAGCATCACCAATCGCAGACGGGTTAATAATCCCCTTCTTGATTGTGCTCACAACGTCACCGCCGGCTATAAGTGCACCAGCAGCTTCAAAGATCGCAGCAATAAGGATTGCGCCGGTCAGCGTAAGAGCCTTGGAGCCAACAGCGGGCCCAACGTTGTTGGCAACGTCATTGGCACCGATGTTCATCGCCATGTAGCCACCTACAACAGCCGCTACAACGAGAATAAATCCACCTTCGATACCCTCGATATGAGTGCCGATGTAGAGAATGATGCCAACCATGAAGAGCAGTGCGTAACCAATACGCATCGCCTCTGAGCGGCCCGAAGCTGTCGCTTTTTCAAGCTTGTTCATCTGTTTAATGTCCAAGAGAAGCTCCTCTTGTTTGGGTTTAAGGCGCAACGCGCAAAACGTTACTCAATTTAGCTCGCGATATTAAAATACAGTTTTGTTACAACTTTGTTACATGACTGTCATTTTTCATTCAATTAACTGAAATATTTCGCATCGATTGCAATTGCTTGTACATTTTAACTTCACTTGAGGAGCAACCTATGTCGAACATCTATCTGAGTCATGAGCATATCGATCTGGAGCCTCTGAGGTCACTCATTTGCTCAACTGTATCGCCAGATAACGTACCCTTCGCGGCAGCAATTACATCAGAAGTTGTTATCTATTCGGGCGAGGCGCTACGAGAACAGATCCAGTTTGATTTCTCAAGCCTTCGTAAAATCCAGAGCGAATGGCACTGGGTCTGGCAGGATGGCCCAGGTGTTTTGGTAATCAAGGGTGCGTTTGATAGCGCGCTAGTCGATGAAGCGAGCGAGGCGTTCCGCGAAATCATTGAACGTGAACGCGGTACTTCACGCGGTGACCACTTCGCTAAGCCCGGCGCCAACGATCGTGTCTGGAATGCGCAGGAGAAACTGGCGCTACTGGCACCAAACCTATATGCCCGCTACTACGCCAACGATATGCTCGCCTGGGCCTGCGAGGCCTGGATGGGGCCGGCTTATCAGATCACTTCTCAGGTGAACTCGGTGAACCCGGGCGGCGAAGCCCAGGTGCCTCATCGAGATTACC
>JAYQBD010000195.1:0-3053 GCA_038137135.1 Oceanospirillaceae bacterium
ATACGAAAAAGGCCCCCTGTGGGAGCCTTTTATTCTAGCGCGATACACCTCTACTTGGAGTCGCCCGCTTCAATCTGTTTGTTGATAATGTACTGCTGTGCGATCGATAGTACGTTATTCACTACCCAGTACAGCACCAGACCCGCTGGGAACCAGAGGAAGAAGAAGGTGAAGATAATTGGAAGCATCTTCATGATCTTCGCCTGCATTGGATCTGGCGGAGTCGGGTTAAGCAGTTGCTGCACGAACATTGACGCACCCATCAGCAACGGCAGGATGAAGTAAGGGTCCATCTGCGATAGATCCTGGATGTAGCCGTAAAACGGTGCGTGACGCAGCTCGACGGACTCTAGGAGCACCCAGTAGAGCGCAATGAAGATTGGCATCTGTGCAACAATCGGCAGACAGCCACCGAGAGGATTGATCTTCTCTTTCGAGTAAAGTTTCATCATCTCTTGTGACATCTTCTGACGGTCATCACCATACAGCTCTTTAAGACGAGCCATCTCCGGGCCGAACTTACGCATCTTCGCCATCGACTTGAAAGCCTTGGCATTCAGATGGAAGAGCGCGAGTTTCACAACCAAGGTAACGCCTATTATCGCCAGACCCCAGTTACCTACAATGCTGTAGATCCATTTAAGCAGCATGTAGAGTGGTGAGGCGATAAACCAGAGGATGCCATAGTCGATCGTCAGATCTAGATCGGTGGCAACCTGCTCCAGCTGGTCAGTGTCTTTAGGGCCCGCATACAGGGTAGCTGACAAAGTTGCCTGCTGGCCTGGTGCTACATTGACAGCTGGTGCTAGGTAGCCGGCGATATAGAGGCCATTAAGTACACGTGTCTGGTAGGTGTAGGTCTGTCCAGGTTCTGGTACCCAAGCTGACAAAAAGTAGTGCTGTGACATGGCAACCCAGCCGTCGGCGCTGGTGGCGCTGAAGCGTTTGTCATCCATATCATCGAAATCAACTTTCTGGTAGCTGTTCTCAGTAGTCGAGAAGACAGCGCCAAGGTAGGACTGCATACCCATGTCAGTCTGCTGTGATGGGTCTGCACTGCGGTCACGTTTAAGCTGACCGAAGAGCACAGTCTCAAAGTTTTCAGCGCTTTGGTTGTTGACTAGATACTCAACCTTGATTGCATTGCTGCCACGTGTGAAGGTGAATCGCTTAGTGATTGCGACGCCATTCTGGTTCAGATTGAGGTCAACACTGAGTTGATCGGCATCACCCAATTCAAAGCGGCGTGCGTCAGCGTTGTAGAGCGGGCGACCATCAGGATTGGCATCTGGACCGTTCTTGCCAACCAAACCGCTTTGAGCCACATAAGTGCGGGTAGCGTTCTGCTCTAGTAGTGTTAGTGGTTCGCTTTCACTCAACACAGCGAGGTGCTGTGGCAGTTTAGCTTCAATCACATCACCGCCACGTGGATCGATCAGCAGCTCCAGCGTGTCAGTTTTGACTGAGATCAGGCTTGCATCGATCGCTTCAGCCACTGGCGCAGCGCTGGCTGTTGCCGGTACATCAGCGGACGCATTTGAGGTTGCTTTTGGCAGATCACCTGCAGCAGGCTCGTAGGCTGATACGCTAGAGGTAGCCACAGTTGGCTCGGCGACAGGTGTGTTGTAATCCTGGTTCCACTGCAGCATCAGCATATAAGACATCAATGCTAGTGCGGCAATAAGTATGACTCGCTGTATATCCATGGCGTTCGGGTCGTTACTCTTTTGCAGTTGGTTTAGCTTTGTCAGCTTTTTTACTCAGCCTGTTCCATGACTTCGAGATCAGACGATGAATTGCTTCATTATCGAGCTGATCAACCCCTTTACGTGCCAAGATAACTAGGTCACAAGCGGGGAGTTTCTGTTGGTTCAGCCTGAAAGACTCGCGAATGATACGCCTAACACGGTTTCGATTCACCGCTAGTCGCACATTTTTTTTTGAAATGACAAAGCCAAGCCGAGGGTGGCTGGTTTCGCTGGGGCGGGCAAGTATCAGTAGATGTTGATCACTGACCTTGTAGCTAGCTTTGTCGAATACCCTTTTGAAATCAGGTCCGCTAAGGAGTCTTAGTTCGCGAGGGTATTCAAACTCAGCCATGAGGCATTCGTGTTGTCCGCTATGACTTATGCAGACAGACGAGCGCGGCCACGTGCACGACGACGGTTCAGGACCTGACGACCGTTCTTAGTAGCCATACGAGCACGGAAGCCGTGAGTACGTTTGCGCTTCAGTACGCTTGGTTGGAATGTTCTTTTCATTACCTTGTCCTGCTTTACTTCAGGTTAACTGGTTGGAACCGGCCGCTTGGCCAGTGCCCAAAATTCGAGACGCGACATTCTAGGGAAAAGGCTCGGTGGTTGCAAACCCTTTAACTGATAATTCAGTGAAAAAGCTGAAAAAAGCTAGATGCTGAGAATCACAGTAACAAAAAAGCCAGCCCAGAGGCTGGCCTTTGATCTCAGTAGAGAGGATTAGCGTGCTTTACGCTGCATGTAAGAGTCTAGAGGACCCTCAGACACACTCATCCACTGGTTCTGGTCTTTCTGGAACGCAACCATGCTGTCGTAGATGCGTTTGAAGTCAGCGTTTTCAGCTGAAATCTCCTGGTAAGTCTGCTGTGCAGCGTCCCAAGCAGCGTCCATCACGTCTTTCGGGAAGATCTTCATCTTCGTGCCGCCAGCTAGGATAGTTTTCAGCGCTTCTGGGTTCTTCGCGTCGTAGAACGCAGTTGTCTTCACGTTTGCACGTTCTGCTGCTGCTTCAACAATGTTTTGGTATTCAACTGGCAGCGAGTCAAACTTCTCTTTGTTGATGTAAACAGAGAGGTTCGGAGCCGCTTCCCACCAACCTGGTGTGTAGTAGTACTCAGCAACCTTGTTGAAGCCCATCTTCATGTCATCGAATGGACCAACCCACTCAGCTGCGTCGATGGTGCCTTTCTCCAGAGATGGGAAGATATCGCCACCTGGGATTGACTGAGGCACAACACCGAGTTTCTCGATGATCTTACCGCCCATACCACCGATACGCATTTTCAGGCCATCGAGGTC
>JAYQBD010000196.1:0-3052 GCA_038137135.1 Oceanospirillaceae bacterium
AAGCGCTCAAGCTCGAAGCTGTCATTGACTCGAACAATCTCGATATCTGCCAGTTGTATGCCGGTTGATGCCAAGGCTGCTTTGGTACGCGCCCGCAGATCCTTGTCAGTCATAATGGCGAAAGGCCCTTCTGTGCCAGCCGGTAGCAGACGCAGCCCCACCATCTGATAGCCAGTTTCGGCCGCAACCTCAACCGCCTTATCGGGGTCGAGCTCGCGTGTCGTTAGATATGCGAGAGAGTAGGTAGTCATAAGCTCACTTTAGGTCAGATTACTTCAGCGGTGAGAAGGCCATTGGAATAGCCAGCGTCGACTTCATCTCAGGACGCAGGAACGCCGGGCCGCCTGCTGGTGGCCAGTTACCATCGGCAACAGACTTGGCACGCGCTTCAGCTCGCGCATTGGCTGATTCGTATGGCCAGATCTGCGTGAAACGCGTTGGGCCATCGAGCGAGTACATTGCACAAGTCAGGTGAGAGTACTGTTCACGCACTGGCACTGCTTCACGCCACTTCTCAATGGTAGGAGCAAGGCCATTCAGGGTTGGCTGGTACGTACGAATCTCGTACACCTTGCCGTACTCACCTGGCTCTACTGGTGGCATAAAGTCCAGCGGCACGTAGGAGTCACAGCTGTAGTTAAGCAGTAGGTCACCACCGTTAAATGGGTCAGCAGCCATACGGATGCGCGTGCGCTCGGCAACTAGATCATCCATAGATTCAAACCCGCGCAGCAGGTAAACCTCGTTGAGGTCGCCGATATCCGAGAACCAAGCGCCGAGTAGCTGGCCTTTCGCACCCTCTTCATTCAGGAATGCTTGAATCCCATCAGCCATTTTACCGGCACCAAAGATCACCGTTTTAAGCGTGATCATCTCGTAATATTTCATTGTTGCTCCTCTGCTTTTCGCGTTGGGGTTTAGATCGTCTGCCACAGCCCTGCCGGCGATGTAACCGAAGGTCATGGCGGGTCCGAGTGTGATACCCCCACTGGGGTAATCACCATTAAAGATACTGGCGGCCTCATTGCCGACAGCGTAGAGGCCAGCGATGGGCTGCCCCTCGCTGTTCAATACTTGTGTGCGCGCATTTGTCTGCAATCCAGCAAAGGTGCCTAAGCTGCCGGACTCCAACTTCACTGCATAGAACGGCCCTTGCGTCAGTGCACCCAAAGATGGGTTAGGCCCATATTCAAAGTCACCGGCACTGCGGTTGTAAGGCGACTCTCCTCGCCCAAAATCCTCATCAACACCGGCAACAGCGAATTGATTAAAGCGCTGAACTGTAGCCTCTAGTACATCAGCCGGCAGTTCCAACAGCACGGCGAGTTCACTCAGAGTACCTGCACGTTTCAGGTAACCAGACTTCAGTGCAGCACCACGGGGAACCGGAGCGGGTTTAGCCCATCCTAGCCCCCAGCGCTTAAATGCTTTGGCATCCGCAATGAGCCAGCCAAAGGGCTGCTCCATTTCATAGGCTCTAAACAGCCCCTGCTGAAACTGGTGGTAGCAGTTGGCCTCGTTGGTAAACCTTCTGCCATCAGGCCCGACAGCGATAATGCCCGGCTTACCGCGCTCGAGTAGATGAGGAAAATGGGCATACTCGCCGTTGGCATTAGGCACACGACTGACCGGAGCCCAAGCCGCCGCGTTGGTAAAACCTGTGCTCACGCAAGCGCCAAGCTCGCGCGTCTTTTCAATAATCTCGCCACGGTTTTCCAGCACCGCAGCTGAGAAGTGCTTCGCGCCATTTTCTGGCTTAAATAGCTCGGTCTGCAGTTTTTCAGAGTGAGGAAAGCCACCGGCGGCGCTCACTACCGCACCCGCAGCGATCGTCTGCTCATCGCTTAGGCAAACGCCATCGACACGGGCATCACGTGAGGTTAGTTGTGCAATTTTAACCTGAGTAAATAGCTCTACATTGAGGTCGAGTACCGAACGCAGAAGGCGCGCGACCAGCGCGTTACCGTTCTGCAGCAGCATAGAGCGGCGATGCACCAGCATATCTTTAATATGAACCGTAATTCGTTTGGTCACATGCCAGGTCGATTTGGGTTTGCGTAGTGCATCATAGAAGTCGCGCAGCTCAAACGAACCGATACCCATATGCCAGAACGAGAGAATGTCGCGTGGCGGGCGCAGATACTGGAGGGCATCACCAAGTTCACGTGCATCATAGGGGGCCGGATAGAGCGAGCGACCACCCGTAACGGCACCTGGAAGATCCTGCATATCAGGTACGAGATTGCCCGCTAGAAACTCTAGCGCGCTGCTCTCTTCGTAGTGCTTCGCCATCTTCGGTGCATTGTCTAAAAAGGTGTTGATTCTGGGGTCTAACTGACGCCCGTTAGCGACTGAGCGCAGGTAGGTCAGCACTTGCTCGCGTGAATCTGCTATGCCTGTAGCCTTGGCAAGGTGATTCTGCGGAATCCACATCCACCCGCCAGACCAAGCCGAGGTACCACCAATATACTCACTCGCCTCCAGCACACAGACCTTCAACCCCATCTGCGCAGCGCTCAGGGCCGAGGAGAGACCTGCCGCACCTGAACCGATCACAATCAGATCATAGCGCTCAGCCGGGCGACGGTCGTGGATGGAGTGAACTGACATTAGCGGACGATGCTCTTGAAGTAGTTAGAGGCGCGACTCGCATCACTGAGCTCTTTTGCAGTCTGCTCAAGCAACGGCTCGAACTCATCCATGCGCGCATCCGTCAGACGCACCGAGGGGCCAGCAATACTCACCGTACCGAAGGGCTCGCCACTGATAGGGTCAATAATCACACGCGCCATTGCCGCCATACCCTCAAGGAAGGAGTTACGATTGCGCGAGTAGCCGCGACTACGGGTCTCATGCAGACACTCTAGCAAGGAGGCAACAGTAACAGGCGCTTGACTGCCCTCTCCCTCTCGCTCGATCCCCTGCTGCATTACACGCGCCATAGCGGCTTCATCGGACATTGTTGCCAGAAACGCCAAGCCCGAAGCGGACGATGCAAGGTGAGCAATCTGCCCCTGCTCGGAGCTGGGGTCATATTTAAGCCCCGATTTAG
>JAYQBD010000197.1:0-2996 GCA_038137135.1 Oceanospirillaceae bacterium
ACGGGAGCAACAATGAAAAAGCAGATTCTTGCCGTATCACTCCTTGCAGCCAGCACGGGTGCATTTGCCGGTGGTCATGCACCTTGTGGTGACGTCGTAATTGGTGAAATGAACTGGGCTAGTGGTGAATTCCTCGCTCGAGTTGATGGATTTATCATGGGCGAAGGCTACAAGTGTAATGTTGAGTACCTGACAGCGGGTACTATGCCGCAGATCACGTCGATGACTGAGAAGGGCACTCCAGACATCGCTTCTGAACTCTGGGCTAACGCTGCCGCAGTCGCTATCGATGCAGCAGTTGCTGAGAACCGTCTGGTCAAACTAAACCCAGCGCCTATCACCGGTGCAGGTGAAGGCTGGATGGTAAGCGCGGCAGCCGCTAAAGCTCATCCCGAACTGAAAACAATCGACGACATCATCGCGCGTCCTGATCTGTTTCCACACCCTGAAGACCCATCTAAGGGTGGTCTGCACAACTGTCCTTCAGGCTGGGGCTGTCAGCTAGCAACAGCCAACCTCTTCCGCGCATTCGATATGGAGGCGAAAGGTTGGAAACTGATTGATACTGGTTCAGGTGCAGGCCTAGATGGCTCTATCGCTAAAGCGAGCGAGCGCAACGAGAACTGGCTCGGATACTACTGGGCACCAACTACCCTGGCGGGTAAGTACGATCTGAAACTGGTTGATTTCAACTCAGGCTTCGATCAGGACCACTGGGATAACTGTATTGTTAAGCCCGTAGAAGAGTGTGATTCACCGAAGCGCAGCACCTGGACTGTATCTGAAGTGGTTTCACTGGCACAGGTAGACTTCACTGAGCGCGCTCCAGCAGTTGCTGAATACGTGAAGGCACGTACATTTGATGCTGACCTGCTGAACAAGTACCTGACCTACATGGCAGACAACCAGGCGTCTGGTGAGGAAGCTGCTGAAGAGTTCATCCTGAACGAAGAGGCGACTTGGTCTACGTGGGTATCGGAAGATGCCGCTGCCAACATCAAAAAAGCGCTCTAAATTGTAGTAATTGCAGAAACGACTGAGCGTGATGCTCGGTCGTTTTTGCGTATGTAGAGAAGTTTATGGATTGGTTAACCGAATTTCCTGAACTCGGACGTCGCGATCTGCGCGACTTTCGAAAAGGTATAGATGAAGGATTTAAATCCTTTACCCGCGAATATGGTGAGGGTATTGAGAATTTCTTTGATCCTCTGCTGCAATTTCTAATCTGGCTAGAGAAGTTACTGCTCGCAACGCCTTGGCCACTGTTCATTCTGATTGTTGCCGGCCTTGGATGGCTTGCCAGTCGCAGCATCAAAATCGTCATTGGCTCCGCAGTCAGCCTATTCCTGATCGGCTACCTAGGCATGTGGGAAGATACAATGAGTACGGTAAGTATCATCATTGTCTGCACACTGCTCTGTATCGGTCTGGGCCTACCAATTGGCATTATGATGTCGCGTTCAAATCGAGCCCAAGCGATCGTTACGCCGGTTCTCGATGTTATGCAAACGATACCCAGTTTCGTCTATCTGATACCCGTTGTAATGCTGCTCGGTATCGGCAAAGTACCGGGTTTGATCTCAGTTGTTATCTACGCACTGCCGCCGATGATTCGCCTGACTAACCTTGGTATTCGCCTGGTAGATCGCGAAGTTCTGGAAGCGGCTGATGCCTTCGGTGCAAGCCCGTGGCAAAAATTGACTCAAGTACAGATACCGCTCGCACTGCCGAACATATTCGCCGGTGTGAACCAGACCATTATGATGTCTCTGGCCATGGTTGTTATCGCATCGATGATCGGTGTGACCGGACTTGGTCAGCCTGTACTCAAGGCAATTTCAAACCAGTATCTCGCGATGGGCCTGTTGAACGGCTTGGCAATCGTTGCGCTGGCTATCATCTTCGACCGCATTAGCCAGAGCTACGGCAAGCGTCTACAAAACTACCGCGGTGGCCAGGATGAGTGATATGGAAACCAAGATTGAGATCAAGAACCTCTACAAGATCTTCGGAGACGATCCACAGTCCATGATGGAGAAGGTGCGTGCAGGTGTTACCAAGGACGCGCTGAACGATCAGTACAACCACGTCTTGGGCCTCAGCGATATCAACCTGAAGATGCCAGCCAAAGGCATACAGGTTGTTATGGGGCTATCGGGCTCGGGAAAATCGACGCTGATTCGACATATCAACCGACTGATCGAACCGACGGCCGGTGAGGTATGGATAGACGGCGAGAACGTGCTCGCGATGAACGAGAAGCAACTGCGAAACTTCCGTCGTAACCGTGCGTCCATGGTTTTTCAAAAATTCGCCCTGCTACCGCACAGAACGGTGATGGAGAACACCATCTACGGTCTAGAGATTCAGGGGATGCCCGAGAAAGATGCCAAGAAGCAGGCAGCCCACTGGATTGATCGTGTGGGATTGTCGGGTTACGAAGAGAACTACCCAGGCCAGCTATCGGGTGGTATGCAGCAGCGTGTCGGTCTGGCGCGTGCGCTAGCGACTGATGCAGACATCCTCCTGATGGACGAAGCCTTCAGTGCACTTGACCCGCTGATTCGTACCGATATGCAGAATATCCTGCTGGACCTTCAGAAAGAGCTACACAAGACCATCGTGTTCATTACACATGACCTAGAAGAGGCACTGCGCATTGGTGACCAGATCGCTATTCTGCGTGACGGCCAAGTCATTCAACAGGGTACGCCGCAACAGATTGTACTCAAGCCACAGGATGACTACATCGCCGACTTCACCAAGGATATTAACCGCGGGCGTGTGATTCAACTGAAGACGATCATGCACGCACCCAATGACAAACCGGGTCCGGAACTGTCTGGCGATATGTTGGTTGAAGATGCAGCCCAGCTGGTGACAGAGTCGCCGTCATCTCAAGCTCGTGTGACTAATGATGCGGGCGAGGTTGTAGGCGTTGTTGGTATTAATGACTTGATTCGTGCAATGGCTCGTCCGGACCTTGAATCCCGACT
>JAYQBD010000198.1:0-2933 GCA_038137135.1 Oceanospirillaceae bacterium
CTGCTCTGAGTGGGTACTTTCAGCTTGCTGCGCAGGAAAAACGGTGCAATGAAGCCCAAGACCGCGACCACCCATAGGCCAATCGAGATATTGCTCTGGAATAGGTAAGTCCAGTCGCCATCCGACAGCACCATAGCGCGACGCAAGTTCACTTCCATATGACCGCCCAGAAGAATACCGAGGATTACTGGCACGGACGGGATATCCATCTTACGCAAGAGGTAACCCAACACACCAAAGCCGATCATCAACAGCAGGTCAAAGTAGCTGCCTGTCAGCGAGTAGATACCCACGAATGAGACCAGTGTAACACCCGGTAGAAGAATCGCTGGCGGCACCTGCAGCACCTTACTGAACATCTTCACCATCGGCACGTTGAGAATCAGCAGGACAACGTTGGCGATCAACAGCGATGCAATCAAACCCCAAACGACTTCAGGACGGTCATTAAACAGCGTCGGACCTGGAGTGATATTCAGTGTCATCAGCAGTGCCAGTAGTACCGCTGTGGTGCCTGACCCTGGGACACCCAGAGTCAGCATCGGCACCAGTGCGCCACCTGCTGCAGCGTTGTTACCCGCTTCCGGTGCGGCGATACCGCGAGGGTCACCCTTACCGAACTCAGAGTTGTCACGTACCGAAGACTTCTCCTGCATGTAGGCAAGGAATGAGCCCAGAGACGCGCCAGCGCCTGGTAGTAGACCTGCGATAAAGCCGATCGCCGTAGCCTTGAGCATGGTCCACTTGGTACGCACGATGTCCGCCCACGGGATGCTGATCTTCTCCAGCTTCACGCCAATCGCGGAGTCTTTACCGTGCGACTCAATGAAGACAAGCACCTCAGACACGGCAAACAGACCCACGATTGCGACGAGGAAGTCGATACCGTCGAACAGATGCATATTATCGCCGGTAAAGCGTGTCATACCGGTTGTGGCATCGACACCGATGGTCGCAATGCCCAGACCAATACAGACGGCCAGTGCCGCTTTAGCCTGGTTGTTTGAACCGATACCACCCAGCGTTGCGAATGCCAGCATGTAGAGTGCGAAGTACTCTGCCGGACCGAAGAGGTACGCTACGCGGGCCAAAAGCGGCGAGAGCAGCATCAAGCCGATGGTTGCCAACAGTGCGCCTACAAACGAAGCTACACCTGAGAGCACCAGCGCATCGCCCGCGCGGCCTTTCTTCGCCATTGGATAACCGTCCAGACAGGTCATCATGGCAGGCTCATCGCCAGGGATATTCAAGAGAATTGAGGAGATACGGCCACCATACATGGCGCCATAGTAGACACTGGTCATCAGTACCAATGCCTGGGTTGCATCCAACCCGAATGAGAATGTTAGCGGTATCAGTATCGCTACACCGTTAGATGGGCCAAGCCCCGGTAGCGAACCAACCATGGTTCCAATAATACAACCAGCCACCGCAAGGGCCAGTGTAAACGGCGTGAGGGCGACATCGAAGCCCAGCGCCAGATTGGCAAATAGATCCATGCGCCCTTACCCCATGAGCCAACGCGGAAACGCGAACAGACTCAAACCAAAGACAAATTTAAACAACAGGAACAGACCACCTGACATACCAATACCCGTGAGTACGGACGTGCGTACGTTGGGACTAATAAGGTAAGAGATAGCTGTGCCCACGAGTGCCGTTGATACAAGGAAACCCAGAGGTTTCAGGCCATAGGCGTAAAGCACCAATGCTACAACTGCATAGCCAATGTGAAGCAGAGTCGTAAGACCCGGCCAAGCTGGCTCCTCATCCGGTTTCAGCAACATCACCACACCGCAGACTGCGGCAACGAAGGCGACTCCCATCGGGAATGCTTTTGGACCTAGAGGGTCAGCAAAAAATGGCTCTGACAAAGTAGTGGCGCCCGCGAAATACGCGAGCGCCAGCACAACGACAATAAAGCCCGTTATGCGATCAGTCATTACTTAAGAACACCCAGCTCTTTAGACATGTCCTGAACTTCCTGCATTACACCGTTCAGGTAGTTCTGGAAGTCAGGGCCCACTTTGGTGAACTTAACCAGACCATTTGCCTCCATAGCATCAGCCCACTCTTTAGACGCAGCAACCTGTGCCAGAGCGTCAGACCACTTCTTGTATGAAGCTTCTGAAGCGCCTTTTGGAGTGTAGAGACCACGCCAGTTAACCGCTACAACGTCGATACCCTGCTCTTTTGCAGTAGGGATTTCGGCGTTCAGGCCTGGGATCTCAATGCGCTCGTCAGTGAATGAAGCCAGTACGCGAACGTCGCCGTTCTTGATGAAGCTTACAACACCAGAGATGTCACCCGTCATTGCTGAAGTGAAGCCACCTACAGTCTGAGTGATCGCATCAGCGTCACCGTCAACTGCGATGTACTTAACTTTACGGATGTCAGTAAAGCCTTTACGTTTCAGTGCCATCAGAACTTTCAGGTGGTCGTAACCGCCCGCAGCTGAACCACCCGCAAACGCGTGCTTGCTTGGGTTAGCAATTACATCGTCGAGTAGGTCATTTAGAGTTTTGTATGGAGAGTCTTTAGCAACAACGATTACACCTGGGTCAGCACCGATAGCACCGAGGAAGCGAACCTGGTCAGAGGTCATACCTGAGTAAGCGTTCTGTGCCAGACGAGTTGCAGTGGCAGTCGATGCCGCAACGATTACGTCCTCATCATCGTTACGCTCGTTAACAACGTGAGCGTACGCCAGACCGCCACCAGCGCCAGCCATATTGGTAACCTGAATAGGATCTGCAACTGCACCGATATCGTGCATGATTTTACCGATCTGACGGCAAGTGAAGTCCCAACCGCCGCCTGGGTTAGCAGGAGCGATACATTCAGCAGCAAAGCTTGAAGAAGCAGCGATAGAGAGAGTCGCACCAGCGACCATCAGTTTCAGTTTTGAAAGTTTCATTATTCTTATCTCCGAA
>JAYQBD010000199.1:0-1458 GCA_038137135.1 Oceanospirillaceae bacterium
GCAGATGTGGTGGAATTGGTAGACACGCTAGCTTCAGGTGCTAGTGCCTTCACGGGCGTGGGAGTTCGAGTCTCCCCATCTGCACCACTCTCTATCCTTGTTAGATCACAGAAGCGCCCATAGAAAGCAGGGTTGCTGCCAGAACCAGCATCCAAGCTGGGATCTTGACCTTTTCGATCAGAACGTAAACAGCAACAACTCCGGTCGCCAAGTAGATTGACGTAATTGTTCCTAGTGAAATACCAATCAGCGCGGAAAGAAGCACGCCGACAACTGCAGCGTTTGCACCCGCGATCGCGACTCTGATGGTGTTGTGCTCTTTGATCTGCTCCCAAATCGGTAAAACGCCGAAGAGGAGTGCAACCGCGGGTAGAAAAATCGCGAGGGTTGCCAGCACGGCTGTGCTGACATCACCATTTAATGCGCCACCTAGAAAAGCCGCGAAAGTGAAGAGCGGGCCTGGAACTGCTTGAGCTGCGCCATATCCAGACATGAATATGTCTGAACTGATTAAATCTCTCGCGACGGTCGCATCCGCCAATAGCGGTAACACCACATGCCCGCCTCCAAAAACCAGAGCTCCTGCACGAAAGAAACCATCCAACAGCTGTATTAACTGACTACCGCTTGAGGCTAGAACTGGCAGAGTTAATAGGCCCCCAGTGAACACCGCTAACCACAAGATACTGGGTAGACTAAGTTGCACGCTTAGCTTTCGTATTGAGTGCCGCGCTGAGTCCAGTGTCACAGATATTGTGCCAGCAATCAGTATCAGTATCGGAGTTAGCCAGGGAGAGGCAGCCAGCGATAATATGATTGCACAGCCGATCATCAGTAAGAGATTAGTGGGTGTTTTGCAGAAGTTGCGAGCCATCCCAATCACGGCCTGCAATACCACTGCGATTGCGATCACCTTGAGAAGTAACAGTAAGAGCGGCGGCAGAGTGGTGGAGGGATTGGCTAGGCTCACCCCCAGATAGCCGAGTGCTGCGGCCGAAGGGAATGTGAAGCCCAGCCAAGCTAACAGCGCACCTAAGTAGCCTGCGCGCTGATAACCTATAAGAAGCCCGACTTGGCTCGAGGCTGGGCCGGGAATGAGTTGGCAAAGTGCTACGTTGTCGGCGTACTGCTGCTCACTGAACCAGCCTCTGCGGGATACAAATTCATCGCGGAAATAGCCTATGTGAGCGACGGGTCCACCAAAGGAGGTGAGGCCGAGTCGAAGGAAAATAACGAAGAGAGATAGTTTTGAGTTCATGCGCTATTTATACCCTGCTAGCGCATGAAGTTTAATAGCGTCACCTAAGTCAGGCGGCGCAACGATTGCTAGTGAACGTCAATAACGACTCGACGATTGCGTACCTCACTTACGTTATCTGCGGTGGGTACCAGCAGATCGGTTTCACCGCGGCCCTCTGTGGTGATAATCGCGGGATCGATTCCGATTTGAATTAGGTT
>JAYQBD010000199.1:1558-2889 GCA_038137135.1 Oceanospirillaceae bacterium
AGTGAATTCACGGCAGTCGAATAGACTGAGCAGCCCCCGAGAAATAGACTGGTGGCCACTAGCGTGAGTGGAAGTTTGATCGCGCGCATTAGGTTCTCCTCTACTACAGATCGATCGGCCGATCTGTAGCGGCCTTGGTAGTCTGACTTCTTAAATATAGGCGAGATATAGAGGTCCACAAGTACAGCTAGCGAGAACAACTAGGGCATGGCTAATTAAGGTGTATACTCGACGGGGTGGAAAGAGTCACAACGGCTCATTCAGTTGCAAAGAGCACACGAAAAATGCGGAACCCAAGAGTTACGCCGATGCGTCCGGACGATATCAAACTGAGCTTTGGTATCTTCATACTCTATCTGTGCTCATTTCTGATTCAGAACTACGTCATTTTCCCAATTGAGAGCCGACTATCTGAGCCCGCTGTGGTTCAAATTGCCAGTTTGATGTTTATCCCTCACGGTGTAAAAGTAATTGTGGCCACTCTTTATGG
The DNA here is from genome assembly GCA_038137135.1 of Oceanospirillaceae bacterium. Taxonomy (GTDB): domain Bacteria; phylum Pseudomonadota; class Gammaproteobacteria; order Pseudomonadales; family Balneatricaceae; genus Marinobacterium_E. The sequence continues at coordinate 2,049 of JAYQBD010000199.1, forward strand.
CCATCTTGCCGTCTTTCCTATTTTGGTGGGGCAGACGATCGGCATCTACATGTACACCTATGACTTTGAGTTCGCGTTCAGTTTTGGTGCCATCGCAGTCTTGGGTGTCTATATTCCCGTTTTTTTGATTAGTTACCTAGAGCGCGGCGGCTTTGAAGATGGCTCGGATGTGCTAGCTGGTAGGAATACGTTGCTATTAGGGCGTAAAGTGTTGGTAATTGCGTTGATCAGCTCATTATTGAACTCCTATTTCGCAAGCCTTCTGAATGGCGTCACACCTGAGTCTCAAATTTGGTTGCGTTTTCTGGCTGGCGATATGCTAGGCGCTGCTGCAGTGTTTATGGTGGTCTATCTGGTGCGCAGCAAGATAAGGAGTTGGTTGTTTAATCGGGTCGGCGTTGAAACGACTAAGAAGATGTAGAGGAGCGCTACTAATGTCCACACTCAATGGTTCATGCCTCTGCGGTGCGGTTCAGTACCGCGCTAAGAACGAGTTCAAACGCTTCTTTATGTGTCATTGCACCCAGTGCCAGAAAGCCACAGGGTCCGCTCATGCATCCAACCTCTTTGCTGTGCCGGATAATTTAGAGTGGTTGACCGGCGAGAATCTTATCAAGCGATTCGATCTGCCCGGGCGCTCGCTGAGCAAAGCGTTTTGCAGCGAGTGTGGTTCAGGCGTTCCGTACACCTCACGCGCAAGTGGTATGTGGGTTGTACCGGCAGGTTCTTTGGACGGTCAGCCGTCAATGACACCGATGGCGAATATTTTTTGGCCTGAAAGGGGTAGTTGGTATGAGGCTGGGTTGGAAGCGCCGCGGTTTGAGAAATTTATGAAGTAGGT
>JAYQBD010000200.1:0-2862 GCA_038137135.1 Oceanospirillaceae bacterium
CGGTACTTCTTATTTTAGAAGCAGCGCAGGGTATTGGATTCCCCTGCATCGGTCTAGGCGGCCCGCGATGAGTTTAGGGGCGGTCTGAAGGGAAATTTTGATGATCAAATTGAATAAGAAACTACCGGCGGGTTCTGCGCAGACTGAGCTGAAGCTTGAGCTGAGTATCGATCAGCGGATTCGCTCGCGACTGCGCGTGACGCTGTCCGATGGTCAGGACGCTGGACTGGATCTTGCTCGCGGTGAGATTCTGCGTGGCGGGCAGATTCTCTCAAATGAGGAGGGCGTGTTGGTTGAGGTTGTTGCTGCAGCGGAGCCGCTGTCGGTTGTGCGCACTGCTGATGCACTGCTCAAGTCACGTGTCTGCTACCACCTGGGTAATCGCCATGTGCCGCTGGAGATCAATGACGACTACGTCAGCTACCAGCATGACCATGTGCTCGACGATATGGTTAAAGGGCTGGGTGCTGAAGTGAGTTTTGAATCCCTCGCGTTTGAGCCGGAGGCGGGCGCTTATGGTGGCAGCTCGCATGGGCATTCACATGGCCACTCACATGGTCATTCACACGGCGATTCGCACGATCACTAACTGAATTTATAAAATATTAATTTCATACACTTAGGATTGGATATGAAAGCAATTACTACACTATCTCTACTTGCTCTATCACCGGCTGTACTGGCCCATACAGGGGATCATTCGGCTACGGTTTCGGCTTTGGCTCACGCTTTTGGTTCAGTAGACCATTTGGCTGCAGCGCTGGCTGTGATGGCCAGTGTTGCTGCGGTCATCGCTGTAGCTAGCAAGGTTAAAACGAAGCGCGCGCTGCACCGTGCTAAGTGATCTGCGCCTCTTTCAGCTAATCAGCCCATCACTGCCGGTTGGTGCCTTCACCTATTCGCAGGGGCTCGAGCTAGCGGTTGAGCAGGGTTGGGTAGACTCCCAAGCTGCATTTCACGGTTGGCTAGATGGACAACTGATGCAGTCTCTGGCGACCCTGGAGCTGCCGCTGCTAGCTCGTATGCTGGATGCTATCGAAGCGGAGAACTCGGCCGAGTTGCTTACTCTGGCACAGCATCTCTTGGCTTGGCGCGAAACCAAAGAGCTTAGACTCGAGGAGTCTCAACGGGGAGCTGCACTCGCGCGGCTGCTACCACAACTCGAGATTGAGTTGGATGCTGAGCAGCTTCAGGCGTGCAAGCTTACTCAGCTTGCGGGCATCGCTATCGCTGCTCACCAATGGCAGATCGAGCGCGACAAGCTGTTTGCCGGCTACCTCTGGAGCTGGCTCGAGAATGCCGTGATGGCTGGCGTGAAACTGATCCCCCTAGGGCAGACCCAGGGCCAGCAGACTCTCAAAGCGATGGCGCTGCGAGTTGAAGAGGCGGTCGCTTACGCAAAACAGGTGACTGAGCCGGGCAGCGTGACCCCGGGACTGGCGATCGCCAGCAGTCGCCACGAAACCCAATACACACGACTCTTCCGTTCATAACGGTGGGTCTGATTTTTCTGTTAAGGAGATAACAGATGAGCGAATACAAATCCCCACTGCGCATTGGTGTCGGTGGCCCCGTAGGTTCAGGTAAAACCGCACTGCTTGAAGCGCTGTGTAAGACCATGCGTGATGACTACAACCTGGCAGTCGTAACCAACGATATCTACACCCAGGAGGATGCCAAAATCCTTACGCGCGCCGAGGCGCTAGCGCCTGATCGCATTATTGGTGTGGAGACTGGCGGCTGTCCTCACACCGCCATTCGTGAAGATGCTTCAATGAACCTGGCTGCAGTCGAGGAGCTGGCGCAGCGCCACAAAACGCTGGACCTTGTGTTTGTTGAGTCGGGCGGTGATAACCTCAGTGCCACCTTTAGCCCAGAGCTTGCCGATCTGACGATCTATGTGATCGATGTAGCAGAGGGTGAGAAGATTCCGCGTAAGGGTGGCCCGGGTATCACTAAGTCAGATCTATTGGTGATCAACAAGATCGATTTGGCGCCGTATGTTGGAGCGGATCTCTCTGTGATGGAGTCAGACACCAACCGAATGCGCCCGGAGAAGCCTTGGGTGTTCACCAACCTCAAAGAGCGTCAGGGTCTCAACGACATCATCGATTTCATCGTTCATCACGGGATGCTCGAAAAGGCGTCTTGATCCGTCGCCGTAGGAGCGATGTACGGCGCAGCCGTATTTCGCGACCGATTTACGATATCTAACGGATGAGGTCGGGAAATAGCGCTTCGCGCTACATCTCTCCTACGTGGTTTTTAGAGAGTCCAGTCGGGTCTTGGGAAGTGACAGGTGTAGCCCATCGGGTAGCGCTCTAGGTAGTCCTGGTGTTCGGGCTCAGCATCCCAGAAAGGAGCGGCTGCGCTCACTTTAGTCACCACCTTACCGGGCCATTTGCCTGATGCATCAACGTCTGCGATAGTCTGCAGTGCTGTTTGGCGTTGTTCATCGCTAAGCGTGAAGATGTGAGAGCGGTAGGACGAGCCAATGTCGTTGCCCTGACGATCCACAGTCGTTGGGTCGTGAATCTTAAAGAAGAATTCGAGCATCTGGCGGTAGGAGATAGTGGCTGGGTCAAAAACTATCTCTATCGCCTCAGCGTGGCCGGGATGATTGCGGTAGGTGGGATGATCATTCTCACCCCCGGTGTATCCTACGCGAGTGTCGATAACCCCAGGCAGCTTGCGTATCAGATCTTGCATTCCCCAGAAGCAACCTCCAGCGAGGATTGCTGTTTCATTTGCTGTGCTCATAGTTCACTTGTCCTTTTATATTCCTAGGCTAACCAGGCTAGGGAGATCAGCGACAGTGCGCTGGTCCAGATAACTACTGGAGCAATTACGTCGGTGCGCACG
>JAYQBD010000201.1:0-2814 GCA_038137135.1 Oceanospirillaceae bacterium
CAGTTTGTGAACGAAAAAGGTGAGCGCGAAACGCCAGTTATGCTGCACCGTGCTATCCTTGGTTCGTTCGAACGATTTATCGGCATTTTGATTGAGCACTACGCTGGAGCACTGCCTGCTTGGCTGGCGCCAGTACAGGTTGCAGTGATGAATATCACCGATAATCAGGCCGAACATGTACAAAATGTGAAGAAACGCCTTGAAAAAGCGGGTATTCGTGTGGTTGCGGACTTGAGAAACGAGAAGATCGGCTTTAAAATCCGCGAGCGAACAATTCAGAAGATTCCATACCTCCTCGTTGTCGGTGACAAAGAAGTCGAGGCAGACGCTGTCGCAGTGCGCACGCGTACCGGCGAAGATCTAGGAACTCTGAGCGTTGACGCCTTTGCTGAATTGATCACTAACGAAGTGGCGCGCAAAGGGCGCAGCGAATAATTAATCACTAGGAGATAGTGCTATCAGACGTGATAATCGTCGTGGCGGTCGTGCAAACCTGCCGCCAATTAACGAAAATATTAAAGCGCGTGAGTGCCGCCTAATCGGCGCTGACGGTCAACAGGTCGGAGTAGTCTCTATGCCAGAGGCACTTCGCATTGCACAGGAATCGGAGCTGGATCTGGTACAGATCTCAGACGCTGATCCAATAGTCTGTAAGGTTATGGACTACGGCAAGCACCTGTATGAGCAGAAAAAACGTGCCTCTGAGGCGAAGAAGAAACAGACTCAGATGCAGGTTAAAGAGATTAAGTTCCGTCCAGGGACTGAAGAGGGGGATTATCAGGTAAAACTACGCAACCTGATACGTTTCCTAGAAGGTGGAGATAAAACCAAGATCACTATCCGCTTCCGCGGACGTGAGATGGCTCACCAGGAGCTCGGAATGGAGCTGCTGAATCGAGTTGAGGAGGATCTTGCTGAACTGGGTACAGTTGAGCAGCGTCCGAAGCTTGAGGGTCGTCAAATGGTGATGGTTCTAGCTCCAAAGAAAAAGTAGTCGGAATCTCTTCCAAACCCGCCTTGGCATCCTCGGGTGACAGTGCGGGTTTTGTACGTTCCGATTGATAACTAACGAATGCGTGGAGTAGTGAAATGCCAAAGATTAAATCTGTCCGCGGTGCGGCCAAACGTTTCAAAAGAACTGCTAATGGCTTCAAGCACAAGCAGGCCTTCAAAAGCCACATTTTGACCAAGAAGACCACTAAGCGTAAGCGTCAGCTTCGCCCAATGCTTCAGGTACACGCAGCTGATCAGGCTCTGATCAAGCGCATGCTACCTTACATCTAATTGGTTACGAATTAAGCGAATAGGAAGGACTAAATATGCCTCGCGTAAAACGTGGTGTACAAGCTCGTGCACGTCATAAGAAAGTATTGAAACAGGCTAAAGGTTACTACGGCGCTCGTAGCCGTGTATTCCGAGTTGCCAAACAGGCTGTCATCAAAGCAGGTCAGTACGCTTACCGCGACCGTCGTCAGCGTAAGCGTCAATTCCGTGCTCTGTGGATTGCGCGTATCAACGCCGCAGCTCGCATCAACGGTCTGTCATACAGCCGTCTGATCTCTGGTCTGAAAAAGGCTAACGTAGAGATCGACCGTAAAGTACTGGCTGATCTGGCCGTTCATCAGCAGGCAGCGTTTAGCGCTGTTGTTGAGAAAGCCAAAGCAGCACTGGCCTAAGACCACTTAGCCTCATCCTTTGGATGCGGTTAATTGATCGACTCAGATAGGGGAAGGGTGCATGCTCTTCCCCTATTTTTGTTTCAGGCACTTTTGAATAACTCTCCAACCCAAAGTGGAGCCACAAATGGAAAATCTTGACGCCCTAATGGCGGAAGGAAAAGCCGCTGCATTGGCAGCGACTGATGTAAAAACGCTTGATGAAGTACGCGTTCAATATCTGGGTAAGAAGGGGCACCTTACCCAGCTGTTGAAAGGCTTGGGTAAGCTATCCAATGAAGAGCGCCCAGCGGCCGGTGCACGTATCAACGAGGCCAAAGAGGCGGTCTCTGAGGTTCTTAACGCTCGCAAAGCAGAGCTCGAGAATGCTGCACTGGAAGCCAAGTTGGCAGCCGAGACTGTTGATGTAACCCTGCCAGGCCGTCAGGCTGAGGTGGGTGGTCTGCATCCAGTAACCAAAGTGATGGAGCGTATCGAAGCCTTCTTTAGCCGTATTGGCTACTCTGTGGAAGAGGGTCCTGAGATCGAAGATGACTACCACAACTTCGAAGCACTCAACATTCCATCGCACCACCCAGCGCGTGCGATGCACGACACCTTCTACTTCGACGCACATCGTCTACTGCGTACCCACACCTCGCCGGTGCAGGTGCGTACGATGGAAGCGCAGAAACCACCTATCCGTATTATCTGTCCGGGTCGCGTCTATCGTTGCGACTACGACCAGACGCACTCACCGATGTTCCACCAGGTAGAGGGTCTGATTATCGATAAGGGCATCAGCTTTGCAGACCTTAAAGGTACGCTAGAGCAGTTCTTGAAGGAGTTCTTTGAGGAGGAGGTGAAAGTTCGCTTCCGTCCGTCATATTTCCCATTCACTGAGCCGTCAATTGAGGTCGATATTGACCGTGGTGATGGCAAGTGGTTGGAGGTTCTCGGTTGCGGCATGGTGCACCCCAAGGTGCTGAAGATGTCGGGTATCGATCCTGAAGAGTACACCGGTTTTGCTTTCGGTATGGGTGTAGAGCGCTTTGCGATGCTGCGTTATGGCGTCGATGATCTGCGTCTCTTCTTCGAAAATGATCTGCGCTTCCTCGGCCAGTTCAACTAAGCGCCGGGAGTAGGAACTTATGAAATT
>JAYQBD010000202.1:0-2750 GCA_038137135.1 Oceanospirillaceae bacterium
GTGCCGTAAGCCGTCGCGCAATGCGCACATATAGCGGGAATCTACGACGGTTGGATTCTGGACAAAAAAAACCGGGCCTGCAGCTCGGTTTTTCGTTTGAAGTCAGCGCATCAGGCTAGCCAAATAGAACCTGTTACTTCAGCCAATTATCCAGAGTCGCTAAGTCGTCTGGTGCCAGAGTGCCAATCGCTTGTTTGAGCGCAAACTGTAATCTGATGTGACCCAGGCGAGAATCAACGTAGTTCTGACGTGCCACGTAGAGGGCATTTTCGGCATCCAGTACATCGACGACATTGCGGGTGCCCACCTCGAAGCCCTGTTCGGTTGCTTCAAGTGCTGTTTCACGCGACTCTATGCTCTTTAGGCGGGCATCTACCGATGCAACTGAGGTCTCGATATCACGCACCAGTGAGCGGGTATTTTGAGTTACCTCACGCAGTGTGTCGTCGTAGTCATAGCCTTTCTGTTCAGCTTCGTAAGCCGCTTTAAGCTCTTCGCTGCCGGTGCGCCCGCCCGTGTAGATCGGAATATTTATTCGCAGACCGATGCTGGAGTCTGAGCTGCGCGCCATGAACTGATCGTTACCGGTGGTGAGCGAAGCGGAGAAGGAGAGTGTCGGTTTCCCTGCGGCGCGCTTAACCTCTAAGTTCTGGTTGGCAGCCTGCTCGGAGAGCTGCGCAGATTGAAGTTCTAGATTGCCCTGCAGAGCCTTAGCAACCCACTGCTCGGTATCGCTGACCGATAGACCTGCGATCGGGTACTCTTCGCTGAGCGGGTCAACACCGTTCACCGCGCTTCCGCTGATGCGTTCCATGGCTTCATAGCTGTTTGTCAGAGCGCCCTGAGCGTCGATCAGGCCGACGCGGGCATCATCATAAGATGCGCGTGCTTCCAAAACGTCGGTTATCGCAATCAGACCAACATCAAACTGTGCGTTCACTTGGTCCAACCGGCGGGACAAAGCGCGCTCACGTGACTCGGCGACCTCTAGGGTAGCCTGTGCGCTCAGAATATCTAGATAAGCGTTCACCACACGAATAATCAGACCTTGTTCAGCCAAAGAGAGGCCGAGTTTAGACTGATCAGTCAGTGTTTGAGCCTGCTCGTAGCCGTAGACACTCTGCAAGTTAAACAGTGGCTGCTCAAGCGAGAGCGTTGCGCCATTGCTGAGGTCGCTGCCATTAGCCTTATTGCTGCTACCCGTCAGACTCACTATGGGCTTTAAGTAACTCGCTGCAATTTCTGCTGCAAGTCCACCCGCATTTGATTGTGCTTGCGCCGCGAGGAGCTGCGCATCGTAGTTGCGCGCTTGCTGGTAAAGGTCAGCTAACATACCTGCTTGGCCGGCACTTGCGAGTGTCAGCGTAGCGATGGCGGTGGATAGTTTGCTTCGCAATGAGAGTCTCATGAACGGTCCTTTGTTACGTGCTCTTGGACGAGCCAGCGTTGTAATTCGGCAATATATTAGAATATTCCAATGCAAACTGCCTGCTGCCGTAAAGTGAATAGATAATGAACTAATTTTGCGCATAAAAAAACCGAAGCTTGCGCCCCGGTTTCTTTACGCTCAGCTAAAGCAATTAGCTCAGTGCTTTAGCGATACGAGCAATCGCGTCTTGCAGTACTTCCATGCTAGTCGCGAACGACAGGCGCATATTACCCTCAGCACCAAAGGCTGAACCGGGAACCAGCGCCACGCCGGCATCAGTTAGCAGGAATTCAGCCAGTTCGATGTCGTTTGCGAAACGGTCGGAACCGTCAATGACGCCCTGGAAGCTAGGGAAAGCGTAGAATGTGCCATCAGCTGGAATACACTCAACACCTGGAATTTCGTTGAGGGCAGTTACAACAAACTCATGACGCTGTTTAAACGCAACAACCATCTCGTTCACACACTCCATACCACCATTAAGCGCTGCTACAGCGGCCGCCTGAGCGATAGAGCAGGGGTTAGAAGTAGACTGTGACTGCACCTTCTTCATCGCGCCGATCAACTTAGCGGGTCCTGCTGCGTAACCGATACGCCAGCCCGTCATTGAGTAAGCTTTCGATACACCGTTAAGAACGATAGTACGGTCATACAGGTCAGGTGCAGCGTTAAGAATATTCACGAAGGGCCTGTCGTTGAAGCGAATGTGCTCGTACATATCATCAGTGGCAACCAGAGCGTTAGGGTACTTACGCAGTACCTCAGCCAGTGCTTCGAGCTCGTCCAGTTCGTAAGCGACACCTGTTGGATTAGATGGGCTGTTCAGCACGACCAGCTTAGTCTTCTCATTCATCGCCGCATCAAGCTGCTCAGCAGTGATTTTAAAGCGCTGCTCCTGAGTGGTTGGAACGATGACTGGAGTACCGTCGGCAACAATCACCATATCCGGGTAAGAGACCCAGTAGGGCGCCGGGATGACAACTTCATCACCTTCATTCAGGAGAGCCAGAGCAAGGTTGAAGAAACTCTGCTTGCCGCCGCTTGAAACCAGAATCTGATTAGCCGCGTATTCCAAGCCATTGTCACGCTGGAACTTATCAATAATTGCTTTTTTCAGAGCAGGGGTGCCGTCTACTGCTGTGTATTTGGTCATGCCAGCGTTGATCGCTTCGATCGCTGCCGCTTTAATATGCAGCGGGGTATCGAAATCAGGTTCACCGGCACCCAGCCCGATAATGTCGTTACCAGCAGCCTTGAGTTCGGCAGCACGGTTAGTGACAGCCAGAGTCGGTGATGGCTTGATGGCGTTTACGCGGTTGGA
>JAYQBD010000203.1:0-2718 GCA_038137135.1 Oceanospirillaceae bacterium
AACAGGAACACCACGACACCCACGATATCTTTAACCGTGTAGTACGGGTGGAATGGGATACCATCTAAGGGTACGCCGTTTTCATCTTTCTTATCTTTAATCTCAACGCCGTCAGGGTTGTTAGAACCCACCTCGTGCAGCGCGATGATGTGCAGCACAACAAGGCCGAGGATAACAATCGGCAGAGCAATAACGTGTAGCGCAAAGAAGCGGTTCAGCGTGATGCCTGATATCAGGTAGTCACCACGAATCCACTGCTGCAGGTCTTCACCGATAACAGGGATAGCGCCAAACAGGGATACGATTACCTGTGCACCCCAGTAAGACATCTGACCCCATGGCAGCAGGTAGCCCATGAAGGCTTCAGCCATCAATGCCAGATAAATAGTCATACCGAAGAGCCACACCAGCTCACGTGGTTTCTGGTACGAGCCGTACATCATTCCGCGGAACATGTGCAGGTATACCACCACGAAGAAGGCTGATGCACCGGTAGAGTGCAGATAGCGCAGAAGCCAGCCAAATTCGACATCACGCATGATGTACTCAACAGAGGCGAATGCACCTTCTGCTGATGGGTTGTAGCTCATAGTGAGCCAGATACCCGTAACGATCTGGTTTACCAGCACTAGCAGCGCCAGTGAACCGAAGAAGTACCAGAAGTTAAAGTTACGCGGCGCGTAGTACTTCGCAAGGTGATCGTCCCACAGCGCAGTTGCTGGGAAGCGATCATCAATCCAACCCATGAAGCCTGGGTTACCCTTATTACGTGAACCAGCCATTATGCAGTCTCCGTGTCTACGCCGATGACGAGCGTGTTATCGCCCTCATAAGAGTGAGGTGGAACAACCAGGTTAGTTGGTGCAGGTACGCCTTTGTATACACGACCAGAAAGGTCAAAGCGTGAACCGTGACAAGGGCAGAAGTAGCCACCCAGCCAATCGGCACCCATATCATCTGGCGCAATCTCAGGACGGTAAGTTGGTGAACAACCTAGATGCGTACAGATACCCACCATCACCATGAACTCAGCACGAATCGCACGAGTCTCGTCAGCAGGTACATACTCAGGCTGCTGTGGCTTCTCAGAGTTTGGATCAGCAACAGCATCGTTAAGTTTCGCTAGGTTAGCCAGCGCTTCCTGGGTACGGCGAACAATCCAGACTGGCTTACCGCGCCACTCTACGATCATCTGCTGGCCAGGCTCAAGCTTACTGATATCGGCTCTTACCGGGGCACCGGCCGCCTTCGCTTTTGCACTGGGATTCCATGAAGCAACAAAAGGTACCGCCGCACCAATCGCACCCACCGCACCAACTGCTGAGGTGGCTCCGATTAGTAGTCGACGCCGGCCCTTGTTTACGCCGTCATTGCTCATCAACTAATCTCCCTTGAGCCCTATAGATCGCCTGCCTATCAAACGATTTAGGACGCGTGATTTTTGAAAACATGAATTCGTTTTCCGCGATTCTGTGGCTTATAACCATAGAGTCGGATTCTTGGCGCGGATAATAAAGAAAACACCCTATTTTTACAAGGTGAAACAGGGCCTTACCGGACCAAATACTAAGACCATTAGGCTAACTTTTTTGGAATAACCTAAGAACGAAAAAGCCCGAGCGGTAAGGCTCGGGCTTTTCTTGTCTGCTGTAAGCAGAGAGCGAATTAACGCTTCGAGAACTGTGGCTTCTTACGTGCTTTACGCAGACCCACTTTCTTACGTTCAACTTCACGAGCATCGCGAGTAACGAAACCAGCCTGACGCAGTGAAGGACGCAGAGTTTCGTCGTACTCCATCAGAGCACGAGTGATACCGTGACGGATCGCACCAGCCTGACCGAAGCCGCCGCCACCTGTTACGGTAACGTATACGTCGAACTTCTCTACATTGTCAGTCAGCTCAAGTGGCTGCTTAACGATCATGCGAGCAGTTTCACGACCGAAGTACTCTTCGATAGTGCGGTTGTTGATTGAAATGTTACCAGTGCCTGGACGCAGGAATACGCGAGCAGTGGAAGTTTTGCGACGGCCAGTGCCGTAGTACTGAGTAGTTGCCATGTTCGCTTTCCCCTTAGATGTTCAGTTCTTGAGGCTGCTGTGCAGCATGCGGGTGGTTACCACCAGCGTACACTTTCAGCTTGCTGTACATAGCACGACCCAGAGGGCCTTTTGGCAGCATGCCTTTAACCGCGAGCTCAATAGTACGCTCAGGGAAAGTCTGCATCATCTTCTCGAAGTTAGCTTCCTTCAGACCACCTGGGAAGCCAGAGTGACGGTAGTACATCTTGTCTGAACGCTTGTTACCAGTAACGTGTACTTTCTCAGCGTTAACAACAACGATGTAATCGCCTGTATCAACGTGCGGAGTGTATTCCGCTTTATGCTTACCGCGCAGGCGGCGAGCGATTTCAGTTGCCAGACGGCCGAGGGTTTTACCTTCAGCGTCTACAACGTACCAGTCGCGTTTTACTTCGGCTGGCTTAGCACTAACTGTGTAAGACATTTTAAGTTTCCTATCTATAAACCTCGAATCAACCAGTGGGTTGGTCCCGGCTTACCTTATAATTATTGGTTGCAAGCCCACTAACTCCGGGGAGTCAGCTTTAGATACAACTTTCTAGTTACGACCACTATTTCTAGCGGAGCGCGGATTATACATGAATCGCAGAAATATAGAATAGCCTAACTCTATAAAGTTTTGTCTCGCTAGGCACTGGG
>JAYQBD010000204.1:0-2718 GCA_038137135.1 Oceanospirillaceae bacterium
GCTGTTTCGGGGTAAATCACACCGTTTGAATGGAACGATTCTCACTCCTATGTAGGAGCGCTGTACGCGCAGCGTATTGCGCGAAAAGGACAGCTTCTATTTGTCGGCTGCAGCAGGTCGCGAAACAGCGCTTTGCGCTACATCGCTCATTCATTTGCAACGCTAGATGCAATCAAAACGCTGGTAAAAACTGTGATTCGGTCCAGGCATCGGACCCATCGCCGATTCGAGCGAATCCCCTAACCAGCGCTCTGTAGCTGGTGTAAGCCGGTGATAGAGGTTCCTGCAGAGCTGGTGCGCACTATGCCCCGACCAATTTTTCGGAAGCATAGCGTCCGGCAGCGAGGGGTCACGAAGCGCCAACTTGCGATACTCATGGATCATCAGTGTACGAGCCATAAAGGCAGATTGAGGCTCGAGGTTTTCGCGCGACTTGATCTCCTGCCACAGCTTATGAAAAACCTGCACAAAGCTCTGATAGCCCTGCTCAAGCTCTTCGAGATTCCAACCCTGATGGACCAGAGCCTGCATTGCGGGATCTGCCTTCGTGCCTCTGCTTTCGGTTACTGACAAAACGACCCGATTGTCTAAACCCATCTTACGCACTAGCGCTTCGACACTGGCGGATTCAACCGATGGGCTTGCATAGAGCGAGCTGCCAAAAGGGCCGAAACCGAGTAACTGCAGACGCTCTACAATCAGCTTGCGCTCTTCAGTGCTCAACAGATGCAGATTTACCAGCAACCAGCGGCCATCCCAACTGGTCTGGGCACTGCCGTAGACGCGTCGGAAGGCGTCCTCGAATCGCTGATGCCCGGAGTCGCTCAGTTGGTAGTAACTGCGCCGCCCCACCTTTTCGCTAGTCAACCAACCATCTTTAGCCAAGCGGAAGATCGATGTACGAACCAGACGCTCGTTTATGCCAAAGGGTTCAAAGAGCTTAATCAGACTGCCAAGCCAAACCGAACTCGAGCGCGGTTCCAGTGCATCACCCCAGACACTGATAATGAGCGAAGAAGCACGCAGCGGCGTCTGCTGCTGAAAGTGTTCTAAGAGCGATGCCAGGCTGGCGGGTTGATACATTAACTAACCTTAGTTGATCTTGATGGAGTCCAGTAAGAGTAGGGCTAGAGCAAAAGTGATACAAGATTTATTGTTTTTGAGATTGAATTGTATCTATTTTTAAGCCAATCTTGATTGATCGATTAGATAATTATAAAAACCGGAGCTCAGAGCGATGGCCTTTGAACACATTCTATTCTCGGTCGAGGAGGGTATTGCCCGAATCAGTCTTAACCGACCCGAGACGCTCAACTCATTCCACAAGGCGATGCACCTTGAGATGTACCAGGCACTCGAACAGGTTAGCCAGGATTCAAGCGTGCGCGTGTTGCTTCTCAGCGGCGAGGGGCGCGGCTTCTGCGCTGGACAAGATCTTTCCGATCCACTGGTAAAACCGGCCGATCCCATGCCAGATCTGGCGCCCGTTATCGAGCGTTTCTACAACCCCATGCTGGAGAAGCTCAGCAACCTACCTATGCCAACCATCTGTGCTGTAAACGGCATAGCGGCAGGTGCCGGCGCGAACATTCCGCTCGCTTGTGATTTTGTTATCGCGGCACGTTCGGCCAAGTTTATTCAGGCGTTCTGTAAGATCGGGCTGATACCTGACTCGGGTGGAACCTGGTTCCTGCCGCGTTTGGTCGGCATGGCGCGCGCTAAACAGCTGGCGATGCTTGGCGAACCTTTGAGCGCCGAGAAAGCTCTAGAATGGGGCATGATCTACTCAGTGGTTGATGATGAGGAACTGCAGGCAGAGGCGACCAAACTGGCGACTCATTTTGCTAACCAACCTACTCTAGGTTTAGCCTTGACCAAACAGGCGCTTGCAGCTAGCCAGACTAACGATCTGAGTGCGCAGCTTGAACTGGAGAAGCAGTTACAGAGTCAGGCCGGCGCTTCAGCTGATTATCGCGAAGGTGTTATGGCCTTTATAGAGAAACGTCCTGCGCAGTTTAGTGGCAAGTAGTTGAGGAGAGTGATGATGAACAAATTAAACGAATTCCGTCCTGACCGCCTTGATCCACTAGAGACTGCATCGGTTGATCAGCTACGCGCCACGCAGCTGTTACGTCTGCAGTGGAGCGTGCAGCACGCTTATGACAACGTACCGATGTACAAACAGCGCTTCGATGAAAAAGGTGTACACCCCAGTGATATCAAACAACTAAGCGATATCGCAAAGCTGCCATTTACCTACAAGAGTGATCTGCGTGATAACTACCCCTACGGTATGTTTGCAACGCCGATGAATCAGATTGTTCGTCTACACGCCTCAAGCGGAACCACCGGGCAACCAACCGTTGTCGGCTACACCCAGAACGATATCGACACTTGGGCCGAATTGATGGCGCGCTCGATTCGCGCTGCCGGCGGCAAACCGGGTGACAAAGTCCATGTCTCTTACGGTTACGGCCTCTTTACTGGCGGCTTGGGCGCACACTATGGTGCCGAACGCCTCGGTTGTACGGTAATCCCCATGTCCGGCGGACAGACAGAGAAACAGGTGCGCCTCATTCATGATTTCGATCCGGATATCATCATGGTCACCCCATCCTACATGCTTAATATCGCGGATGAGATGGAGCGCCAGGGCGTTGATCCACACAGACTGAAACTGCGACTGGGGATCTTTGGCGCCGAGCCTTGGACCAACGA
>JAYQBD010000205.1:0-2713 GCA_038137135.1 Oceanospirillaceae bacterium
CTGGTGCTTCAGCGACGGCAGCGACTTCGCGTTTAGGCGGAGCAACGAGCTGTGACTCTTGCTGAGATTTTGGCTCTTCTGCTAGCACAGGCTCTTCTGCGGGCTGAGGCTCTCCAAACGCAGCAGCTGGCAGCTCGCTCGCTGGGCTTTCTTGCGCAGCGCTGTTTTCGGGCTGGCTCTCAACAGCCGATGTGGGTGCTTCAACAACCTCAGGCTCCTCGGTTGCAACAGCGGTAGGAGCCTCTTCTGTCTTTGGTGTTTCAACGGCTTTTGGTGCCACGGCGGGTTTAGGCTGCGCCGGTGCTGCAGGCTGAGATGCTTGTGCAGGAATAGCGGCCGCGGTGCAGTTCCACCCGTCGGTTGTTTGAACGCAGTCCCATCCATCTGCAGCCTGAGCCGACGGCATGGTGCCTGCAATGATTACACTGAGAAGAAGCTTTTTGTGGCTCTTATTGTTTAGAGGCATGCGTCCGTTTCCGCCGGCTAGCAAAGTCGAGTAACATTCTGTGCCAGCATGATAAGCATTACGGCCACTAAGTGCCAGAGGATAGAGCAGAATGGGGCAGCGCTTAGCGCAGTTAACACAGTGGGTGCAGACTCATTGGGCGGCAGCAGAATCAACCGAGGCAGCTCCCACAGAGTTGGAAGTAGTCTCTGGCGACGCCAGCTTCAGACGGTATTTTCGTGCGCGCACAGCAGGCGGCCAGTTCATAGCGGTAGATGCACCCCCTGATAAAGAGGATTCCGCCCCGTTTGTGGCTATAGGTCAGCGCTGGCGAGCAGCGGGCATCAAAGTGCCAAAGATCTTGCTGGCGGACTTAGAACTCGGGTTTATGCTGCTGGAGGATTTTGGTGATCGGATGTTGCTGCCGACGTTAGAGGCGGAGTCCTCATCTCCATACTCAGCTGCGCTGGCGACACTATTGCAACTGCAACAAGTCAAAGATAACGAACTCCCACCCTACGACGCTGAAGTGCTGCAGCGCGAGATGGGACTATTTGATGAGTGGTTTCTCAGTCGCTGTTTGGGACTGGATGTAAAGGACTGGTTGCCGCTTTTAGACCCTGTCTACGCTAAATTAATAGAGCGTGCTGAAGGGCAGATACAGGTGCCGGTTCACCGCGATTATCACTCGCGCAACTTGATGCTCTGTGCTGATGGCTCACTCGGAGTTATCGATTACCAAGACGCTCTGTTCGGCCCGATCACCTACGACCTCGTCTCGTTGCTGCGCGATAGTTATATCGACTGGCCTGATGAGCAGGTTGAGGATTGGGTTGAAGAGTACCGCCAACAGCTACTGCATGCTGGGTTTGAAATGCCTCATTCAAGTGAGTTTTTAAAGGACTTCTACCTGATGGGGATGCAGCGTCAATTGAAGGTTGTCGGCATATTCTGCCGTCTTTGGCTGCGCGATGGTAAGCAGGGATACCTCAAAGATATCCCTCGCACGTTCAACTACCTCCACCGTGCTGCCGCTAAATATCCCGAGTTTGCGCAGTTAGATCTGGCGTTGAGTGCGATGCGTCCGCTATTGCAGGCTCATCCACTACTTGGACAGCATTTCGGAGATGCCGACTGATGCGTGCAATGATTTTAGCAGCTGGCCTCGGCACGCGGCTGCGGCCGTTAACTCTGAAAACTCCCAAGCCGCTTCTAAAAGTGGCTGGACGAAGTTTGATTGAGTATCAGATCAACAATCTGAAACGGGCTGGTATAAGCGAGATTGTTATTAACCACGCGTGGTTGGGCGAGCAAATCGAAGCAGAGCTTGGCGACGGTAGCGCCCTTGGGGTGCAGCTATTCTACTCTGCCGAGGACGAACCGCTTGAGACTGCGGGTGGAGTGCGCAAAGCTCTACCCTGGCTTGCAGCCCAGAGCGACGCACCCTTCCTGTTGGTCAATGGCGATGTGTTTACCGATGTCGAGTACGCTAGCTTCAATCTCGCGCTGCCTGACGCTACTGATGCCCGGCTTTGGCTGGTGGCTAACCCGAGCTGGCATCGGGAAGGTGACTTTCATCTGCGTGTGGACGGCCGCTTGAGTCCCGATACGGGTTTGCGTTTTACCTTTGCAGGTATCAGTCTGCTTCGTCCCTCCCTGTTCGCCCATTTTGCCTTGGATCGGCCAGAACCTTTGGCACCTTTGCTGAGAAAATTGATAGCCGATGATCGAGCTCAGGGTGAAATTCTCAGCGGATACTGGAATGATGTAGGTACGCCTGAGCGTTTAGAACAGGTGGAACGTTTTCTTTCGCACAAGGATCCTAACTGATGCAATCGTTTGGCGCCGACCTTTATAAATTTCGCACCGGCATTTTGCTGGGTGCCGCAATTGGTCTCTTTTCGGGTGGCTTCCCCGGACTTATTTTTGGAGGCATTCTT
Source organism: Oceanospirillaceae bacterium (assembly GCA_038137135.1). GTDB lineage: Bacteria > Pseudomonadota > Gammaproteobacteria > Pseudomonadales > Balneatricaceae > Marinobacterium_E. Next base: position 2,386 of record JAYQBD010000205.1, read on the forward strand.
GGCTTTAGCGTGGAGCGTATTTTCCGCAAAGCAGCGACCGTCGCGCCGCAGCAGATCTTTTTTAAGGCGACCTTTACGGTTATGGGGCGTATCGCCAAGGCGGACGGTCAAGTCACCGAAAATGAGATCGACTTCGCTCGAGCGATCATGGGGCAGATGCGCCTCAGTGAAGAGAAGCGCCGTGAGGCGATTCAGTTTTTTACCGAGGGCAAGGACGCGGGCCTCGATTTAGATCCGGTGCTACAGCCACTCACAACACTGTTCAAATACCAACCAAATCTTCGTCTAATCTTCCTGGAGATTCAGCTGCAGGCGGCACTTGCTGATG
>JAYQBD010000206.1:0-2679 GCA_038137135.1 Oceanospirillaceae bacterium
CACGGTTAGTGACAGCCAGAGTCGGTGATGGCTTGATGGCGTTTACGCGGTTGGAAAGATTAACGTCCAATCCTGTATACCTCTGAAGAAAGTCTTGATAAGGGTCCTTAGAAGACCGATTTAGTACAAAATTTGCGCGGAAATTATACAGCATCAAACTTATAGGTATAATCCCCGCCGTTGCAAAAAAAGGGCATCAGCCTCAATTTTTTTGGCATTTTGTGTAATTTGATAGCAAATTTTCCCAAGCCGCCCTCGTGCGGATGTTTCCGGAGATCTAATGAAGACGGCTTTCGAGGTTCATTCGAAGTTTAAACCCGCCGGCGATCAGCCGACAGCAATAGCCGGGCTGGTAGATGGATTAGACTCCGGATTAGCCGCGCAAACACTGCTTGGGGTCACCGGCTCGGGTAAGACCTTCACCATCGCTAATGTAATTGCGCAGGCCCAGCGTCCGACCATTATTATGGCGCACAACAAAACGTTGGCGGCTCAGCTCTACGGTGAATTTAAAGAGTTTTTCCCGAACAATTCAGTCGAATACTTCGTCTCATACTACGACTACTACCAACCAGAAGCCTACGTTCCCTCTAGCGACACCTTTATCGAGAAGGATGCGTCGATAAATGATCACATAGAGCAGATGCGTCTCTCGGCGACAAAAGCGCTGTTGGAGCGTGATGATGCGATTATCGTCGCCACTGTTTCTGCTATCTACGGTTTGGGTGATCCCAAATCCTATCTAGCGATGATGTTGCATTTGGACAGGGGCGATCGTATTGATCAGCGCTCGCTGCTGCGCCGGTTGGCAGAGCTGCAGTACAAACGTAACGATATTGAACTGCATCGCGGTACCTATCGCGTGCGTGGCGATGTGCTGGATATCTTCCCGGCCGAATCGGAGAAAGAGGCGCTGCGTGTCGAGCTCTTCGATGATGAGATTGAGCAGCTCGCTTGGTTTGACCCGCTAACGGGTGAGATTTTGCGCAAAGTGCCGCGGGCGACGATCTACCCCAAAACGCACTACGTTACGCCGCGTGAGACGCTATTAGAAGCGGTAGAACACATCAAAGAGGAGTTGCGTGAACGCCTCAAAGAGCTGCGCGATCATGACAAACTGGTTGAGGCGCAGCGCCTTGAACAGCGTACCCTTTACGATATTGAGATGATTCTTGAGCTGGGCTACTGCTCGGGGATCGAGAACTACTCCCGCTATCTCTCCGGTCGCGGCCCAGGAATGCCACCGCCGACTCTATTTGAATACCTCCCCGATAATGCGCTCTGTGTAATTGATGAGTCACACGTCACCGTGCCGCAAATAGGCGCGATGTACAAAGGAGACCGCTCACGCAAAGAGACACTGGTGCAGTATGGCTTCCGGTTGCCGTCGGCAATGGATAACCGACCCCTCAAGTTTGAGGAGTGGGAGCGCCTGGCACCGCAGTTGATCTTCGTATCAGCGACACCCAGCAAGTATGAAGCTGCCAACGCGCAGCAGATCTGTGAGCAGGTTGTGCGGCCGACCGGTTTGGTTGACCCCGAAGTTGAGATTCGCCCGGCACAGACTCAAGTAGATGATTTATTGGGAGAGATTCACAAGGTTGTTGCCCGTGAAGAGCGCGTGATAGTAACTGTGCTGACCAAACGTATGGCCGAGGATCTCACCGAGTACTTAGCGGAGCACAACGTAAGGGTACGGTACCTGCACTCCGATATCGATACCGTTGAGCGCGTCGAAATTATTCGTGATCTTCGCATCGGCGAGTTTGATGTACTGGTGGGTATCAACCTGTTACGGGAGGGTATCGACATGCCTGAGGTGGCGCTGGTAGCTATTCTTGATGCGGATAAAGAGGGCTTCTTGCGCTCGGATACCTCGCTGATCCAGACTATCGGGCGCGCCGCGCGTAACTTGTCTGGCCGCGCCATCCTTTACGCCGACCGCATTACTGGCTCCATGCAGCGCGCAATCGACGAGACGGAACGCCGTCGCAAGAAACAGATTGAGTTCAACACCGAACACGGCATTACCCCTAAAGGTATCAAGAAGTCGGTTGCTGACATCATGGAGGGTGCGGTTATACCCGGTAAGAAGGTGGGCCGAGGCAAGCAGAGCAAAGTGGCAGAGCCACAAGCCGGCTATCAAGTCGATCCGAGCCGCATGAGTACAGCCGATCTAGCGAAAGCGCTGAACCAGATAGAGGATCAGATGTACGAGGCCGCACGTAACCTCGAATTCGAGCGTGCAGCACAACTACGTGATCAACTACAGCAGTTAAAACATGCTCAGCTCGCAAGTGACGATTAGCGCTTGCCAAGTGCTGCGTCCTAGCTATAATACGCGCCACGTTGTACGACCGTAGCTCAGTTGGTTAGAGCACCACCTTGACATGGTGGGGGTCGGTGGTTCGAGTCCACTCGGTCGTACCAGACTAAAAATACCAGCCACAGGCTGGTTTTTTTATGTCTGGATCAGACCGGACGAGAACTTCCGAAGGTGGTTCGACATGATGACACCACTCCCTCAAAACCCCCGAGCCCACTCCGGCCGCAACACACCGCTATTAGGCGAGTTGAGCGCCAACGTAATCCGCTGCATCATCGCCTCTTTGTCTTTGCCGAGTACCCCTTTGAGCACTAAGTGGTTTGAGGCGTGGTCGCTGCGAAAGATACTGTTTT
>JAYQBD010000207.1:0-2655 GCA_038137135.1 Oceanospirillaceae bacterium
GTTGAGGGTATCGACTTCGACAACAAGGTGACTATGGGTATTCGTAACAATCGCTACGACGCTCAGGTACCTCAGGTGGTCGCGCCCCTGCGTCTAAAAGGTCGCGTGCATGAGTTTGAAGCTCGCATCGCCCGCGCGCATACCAAGAAAAAGCTGAAATTCACTCTCCCAGGGCCCATGACCATCGTCGATACCGTCGCGGACCGCTACTACGGCGACAAAGTTAAAATGGCGATGGCTTTTGCCGACTTGCTCAATCAAGAGGCGTTGGCACTACAGGCTGATGGCGTTGATATCATCCAGTTCGATGAGCCCGCATTTAACGTCTACATGGAAGAGGCCGCTGACTGGGGTGTCGCTGCATTGGAGCGTGCTTGTCAGGGACTAACCTGTACTACCGCTGTGCACATCTGTTACGGCTACGGCATCGAAGCGAACAACAAGTGGAAAGAGACTCTGGGTCATGAGTGGCGCCAATACGAAAAGGTTTTTCCAGCCTTGGCGAAAAGCAGCATCGATCAAGTAAGTCTGGAGTGCATGCACTCGCATGTGCCGATGGAGATGATGAAACTGCTTGAGGGCAAGGACGTCATGGTCGGTGTGATCGATGTCGCTAGTGAGACGGTTGAGACACCGGAAGAGATCGCTGAGACAATCGGTCAGGCACTGCAATATGTGCCTAAGAACCATCTTATCGCCTGTACCAACTGCGGTATGGCGCCCATGAATCGAGATATTGCCCAAGCGAAGCTGAAGGCTCTGGCTGAGGGCGCTAAGCTAGCCAGTGAAAAGTTTGGCTAATTTGGCCGGTTCCTAGCAAAAACGCGCGGCCCAGGCTGCGCGTTTTGCTTTTGGGGGCCTGGTAAATCCGCTACCCACTGACAGCTGATCCTCGAGTAGGCACAATACGCCCATTATCGACCCAAGTCTGGGTTTGTCTGAAGTGCATGGAGTTTTGATGACCTCGCTCAGCGATCAGTTACTTAAACTAGGATCGGCCCTGCATGCCTGCCAGCACCTTTGGCAGCCAGAGCCGTTTCTATGCAGTGCATCGCCCTGGAGTGAAAGTGAGTCAAAGTTAGATACTGCGCTGATGGCTCTGACCCATGACGAGGTAGAGACGCTTATTAAGTCCCCTGAACTGTGCACGCAGTGGCTAAAGAATCTTGTGCCTGATTACATTGAGCCGCTATTAGCCTGGGAACCTACCACTAATAACCATCGAGTCGATATCAGTCAGCCGGCTATCGCAGCGGGTATTCCGGGCCGCAAGTGGCAGCAGATCAATTACTTCAGTGACCTGATTAAACCCCTAACTCCGCTTCGAAGTCATCTGGACTGGTGTTCGGGTAAAGGCTATTTGGCAACGACGCTGGAGCATACTCACAATATCGAGAGCTCACACTGTCTGGAGATTGATAACCATCTTTGCTGCTCTGGTCGCGCGCGGGCACAAAGCTTCAACCTCCAAACCCAGTTCCACTGTTGTGATGTGTTGCAACCCTTGGATAGCGATCTGCTTAGCCTTGGCCAGAGGCATACCGCACTGCACGCCTGCGGTGGCCTGCATCGCAGTATGCTGAGGCAGGCGAGCGAGGTGGCGGAACAGATAATTCTGGCCCCCTGTTGTTACCACCTGTATAGCGATCAGACGGACAGTCGCCTCTCTAGTGCCGCGCAGAAACTCTCCCTAGTGTTTGATCGAAATACCCTACGCCTTCCGTTGCTCGAGACAGTAACCGGCGGTGTACGAGTACAACGCCTACGTGCTACCGAACTAATCTGGCGTCTGGCGTATGAAAACTGGCGTGTAGAGACTACGGGTGACACGAGCTATCGCTCCCTCGCATCGGTTCCTAAAGCGATCTTCAATCAAGATCCGTCTGGTTTTTTTCACTGGGCAGCACAGCAGCACGGTCTGGAATGGGAAGAGAAAGATTTAGAATCCTACTTAATCGTCGGCAGAGAGCGGTTCTTGCTCTGCGAACGATTGGGCATTGTGCGTCAGGGGCTAAAACGCTTTTTGGAGCATTTGATTGTTCTTGATCTTGGGTGTTATCTGGAGGAACGAGGCTTTCAAGTTAGCATCACAGAGTTTTGCCCAAGAGAAGTCACCCCACGAAATTTAGCCATCGTCGCGGTTAAAAAAACCTGGGGTTAGGACGCTAGCGTCAGAAGTCGAATAGTCTCTTATGGAAGCAGTGCATTGAGGCCTCCTCATTCAGAGCGCACTTAAGGAGCTGTGTAGAGAGCTGAGAGCTGCTACCGGGCGCGATCATTGTCTCTCGTTCCTTGAAATCAGTATACTCACTACTAAGGCAACATGGATGGATGCACGAACATGGACGATATCAATCACTTAAATGTTGTGGGCGAAGTGACTCCGCAAGAACTGGTCAAACAGTGCCGTGCTGGATTCGATATGCTGGCTAAAGCCTTGCCGAATAAACGCTCATTAGCTGATCAGGCTGCAGCGCTGGAGTTGATGGCAGAGTCTGCTCGGCGAGCGGCTGAGGCTATTCAGCAGGAGGGTTTGCGCATCGAAGCTCAATATGGCGCTGGACGCTAAGCTTGTCGCTATAGCGAGGCTGCGGCAAGAAACTCCGTATCATTTTTCGTAATTGATAGCAGCCTTCGCGTCGTAACCCTGCAGTA
>JAYQBD010000208.1:0-2647 GCA_038137135.1 Oceanospirillaceae bacterium
GCTGAAGGAAAGGCCTCCGTCACCGACTACAAAGTCCTGCGCCGTTTTGGTGATTTGGCTACGCTGGTGGAGGCTCGTCCTAAAACCGGCCGTACCCACCAGATTCGTGTGCACTGTCAGTTTATCGGGCATCCAATTGTCGGCGACACCAAGTACACCGCTGATGAGGATAATCAACAGTTCCGCGATCTCGGATTTCGAAGATTGATGTTGCATGCTGCAGGTCTGGTGGTTAGCCTTCCACAGGGTGAACGATTGGAGGTGAGTGCGCCGTTAGATTCTGCACTGACCGATTTAATGGATAAACTTTAATAGCCCAAGCGGAACCGATCTTACTAGCTGGGTTTGGATATGAACGAGCAGATGCCTGATATAGAACAGCGTATTTTTGAAATCGCCGATCAACTGGTGGAACAGGGCGAATTGCCAAGTTTGGAGCGTCTAATTGAAGAGACGGCACTTCAGGTGCACGAGGTAGAGCTCCCCTTCGCCCGTTGGACGACACAGTTCATCGAGCGTCAAAATAAGGCCTTACCGGTCAGTGCTAAGAAACAGCACAATCCGCCTGAGATGCTACAGATGCAGTTGCGCCAGATCTGGACCGCGGCGCTGGATGAGGCTGTCGGCATCGTACGCGATGAGATCAGCGCCTCCCGTGTCAGTGACGAAGAGGAGCGCAGGGCAACACAGGATCAGGTGCGTGATTCCGAGGCCCGTTACCGTGAGTTGGAGCGCAAATATCGCGATCAGACTGCAGCGATGGAGAAAGAAGCGCAGCACGTGCGCACACTCGAAGCTGAAATTACCGTTCTTAAAGCCAATTTAGCCTCGGAAACTAACCAGCGTAAGAAGTTTGAGCAGCAGCGCGCCAACGTTGAGTCCGAACTATCGCAACTTCGTAAGCAGTATGAGGACGGTAAGAAGCTCTTTGATCAGCGTATCAAGGAGGAGCAACGTCAGGCACTAGAGGCGGTGAGCCGCGCTGAGGTTGAAGCGCGTCACTACCGAAATGCGCTGGAGAAAGCGCGAGATGATGCAGGTCGTAGTGAAGCTGAATTGACGCGTCAGGTGCATGAGTTGCAAGCACAGACCGCTCGCAAAGATGCCCGTATCGATATGCAAAATGCGACCCTGTCGGACCTCGAGAAAGAGGTCGAGCAGTTGAAAGAGACCCTGACGAGCTACAGCCGAGAGATTGCTACTCTCAACTCCAAACTGCTACGCGAGGGCAACACAGCGCGGCGCCAGGAAGCGCAGATTGCCGAGCTGGAGGAGGACAATCGTCGTCTCAATCAGCGCGCAGCTGTTTCGTCTAATGAGCACTCCAAGCGTGAGAATACGCTGCGTCAACAGATTAAAGAGCGTGATGAGCAACTAACCCGTGCAAATGCGCGTGTTAACTCGCTAGAGAAGCGTATCACGACACAGGAAGATCAAATTCGTCGACTCAACGCTAAGCTCTAACAAAATCACGGCCTGACCAGATGTAAGTATAAAGAATAAGCATATGATATTTTGATATGCTTGTTCTGAAGTGTTATATTACTTCGTACTAACGATATACAGCCTACCACTGCTTTATTCGGGGTACATAATGAAACTGCAGCAGCTGCGCTACATTTGGGAAGTCTCAAAACACGATCTTAACGTCTCTGCGACGGCCCAGAGCCTGTACACATCACAGCCGGGTATCTCTAAACAGATTCGTCTGCTTGAAGATGAGCTGGGCGTAGAAGTATTTGCTCGCAGTGGTAAGCACCTCACTCGTATTACACCTGCCGGTGAATCGATTCTTGAGATTGCCGGTGACATTCTGCAGAAGGTTGACTCGATTCGTCAGGTTGCTCAAGAGCATAGTGATGAGCGCAAAGGTAGCCTTTCAGTGGCGACTACCCATACTCAAGCTCGTTATGCGCTACCTCCCATCATTAACGAATTCATCAAGAGCTACCCAGACGTGTCCTTGCATATGCATCAGGGTAACCCAGTGCAGATATCGGCGATGGCAGCTGATGGTGACGTAGACTTTGCGATCGCTACGGAGGCCATTGGCGGTCATTCTGATCTGATCATGATGCCGGTATACAAGTGGAACCGTTCGGTTGTCGTGCCTAAGACCCATCCACTAGCCCAGCTTAAAGAGATCACGCTGCAAGATTTGGCCACTGTACCTATTGTCACCTACACCTTCGGCTTTACCGGCCGTGGTGATCTAGACAAAGCGTTCCGCAAACAGGGGCTTGAACCACGGATCGTCTTTACCGCGGTGGACTCTGATGTCATCAAAACCTACGTGCGACTTGGATTGGGTGTTGGCATCATCGCATCGATGGCGTTTGATGCAGAGCTGGATTCCGATCTAGTGGCTTTGGATATCAGTCATCTTGTGCCTGACAGCGTTACCAAGATCGGTTTCCGTAAAGGCACCTTCCTGCGCGGTTACATGTACGAGTTTATTCGCGCTTTTGCCCCGCACCTCACTGCTGAGGTGGTTGAAAATGTTCAGGCCTGCTCAAACAGAGCTGAAGTTGACGAGCTCTTTGCCGGTCTGGATTTGCCACGCCGCTAAACGTCTTATGCATTGAAACCCATCCACTAAATCGCTAGAGTGCCAGCACATTTTAGCTGGAGGCGATTTAGTGGAACT
>JAYQBD010000209.1:0-1204 GCA_038137135.1 Oceanospirillaceae bacterium
GTCTTGGCATGGGCCACATCAGCGGCGGTTTTTTTGTTGCTCAGCAGGTAGTAGATATCGCAGCCGTACTTGTTAAAGTCGCCGACCGTAACATCTACTTTCACGCGATCGCCATAGAATCCCTCGGATTTATAGACGATGGCAGTGTCGGTCATGATGATGCCGAAGCCTTCAACATCCATTTCCGTGTAGCCGTTCTGTTGCAGAAACTGTACGCGGCTTTCGTGAATCAGGCTGAGTACGGCGTCGTTACCTAGGTGACCACCGTAGTTAATGTCGGTAATGCGCAAGGGGATTTCAGTTGTGAAGAGATAGTTCTCTGGCATATCCAGTTTAATACGTGCCAAGGTTGGGCTCCCTAGATTTTAAAACAGTGCTCGAATAGAGGGTGTTAAGTGTACACCAGAGGGCTTAAGATTTTCCTTATTTAGCAAAAGCTGATATAAACTCGTTTCGCTCTTAATGTCGGGTCGAGACTCGACCTGTCGGGCTTGTTCGACTCGCCGTAGGTCGCCTCTTGAGGCGACACATTCGAATTAAATGGGAACTCCACCATGTCCAACTCCCTCGGCCGCAACGTCAATCTATACACCGCTGCACAAGCATTCGGTGCCTCAACACCACCGATTATTATTTCACTGGGCGGCCTAGTAAGTATGGCGATGGGTGCGCCGCACGAGTTGATGACCCTGCCCGTGTTCCTGTTCAACTTGGGACTGGCGCTCAGCGCACTCCCAGCGGCATTTTTGATGGCCAAACTAGGGCGCAGGACCGCCTACATTATCGCCGGGATTTTCGCTCTGGTATCTGCTTCGTTAAGTGCAACTGGCATTCTGACTCAAACCTTTGCGCTCTTCTGTGCCGGTACTCTTTTAGCGGGCTATTACGCTGCGCATGTGCAAAGTTTCCGTTTTGCCGTGGTCGAGGGCTTGCCCAAAGAGCAGGCACCGAAAGCGATATCGAGGGTCATGATCGGCGGCTTGATAGCCGCTGTAATAGGTCCGCAAGTGGTTGTCTGGACGCAGGATGCGATGGCTGTGCAGTACGCCGGTGCCTTTGTCGGTCAAGCCGTATTGGTACTGATTGGTCTTGGTGTGATTATACAGATCCGTGATGCGGGTCCGGCGCCGAAAAAAGCCAAGTCAGCATCTGATGCCCGCTTAATTGATCTGCTTAAGCGCCCACGCTATACCATTGCCGTTGC
>JAYQBD010000209.1:1304-2632 GCA_038137135.1 Oceanospirillaceae bacterium
TGGAACTTTGGTTTTATCGGTGCGACTGCTTTGGTGGCTGAAGCTCACACGCCAGAGGAGAAGGGGCTGGCTCAGGGCTTCAACGACTTTATGATCTTCTCAACTGTAGCGCTGGGTTCATTTATGGCCGGCGTGCTGCTAAATGCGAGTGGCTGGTACACACTCAACCTTGTAGTGATGCCGATCTGTGCGCTGGTGCTCGCGGTGATGTTGCTGCTGCGCCGCTACCCGTTGGAGGCGGCTGCGGCTTAAAAGAAGGGTCGCGTCATTCGGTTGCACCGAATAACCCTCCTACATTGAATTATTCATGTAGAAGGGATCTTGGCGAAGCCAAGGTCGCGATCTGACACGTGCAGAGGGGGTGCCCCTGTGGGAGGCTTGTGAGGCAAAGCCGAACGAGGCGATTAGTCGCTCTCAAGCGCTTTGAGCACATCCACTATTCCCGATGTCAGCGCAGCGATATCCTCGCTAGTGCTGATATACGGCGGCATTAGGTAGACGTTGCGGCCAAATGGACGCACCCATATGCCGCGCTCTACAAACATTGGTTGCACTTCAGCCAGTGACACAGGCTCTTTTCGCTCCACGACACCTATAGCGCCAATCACACGCACTTCTGCAACAGAATCTAGCTCTGCCGCCGGAGCGAGCCCCGATTTGAGTCCATCGGAAATACGCTCAACCTGATTCTCCCATTCACCTGTCTCTATCAGCCTCAGGCTGGCATTGGCCACGGCGCAGGCGAGTGGGTTGCCCATAAAGGTGGGGCCGTGCATAAAGCAGCCGGCACCGCCGGATGAGATGGTTTGGGCAATCTCGTTGGTTGTTAGCGTTGCGGCCAATGTCATGTAGCCGCCGGTGAGTGCTTTACCGACACAGAGGATATCGGGGCTGATGCCAGCGTGATCGCAAGCGAAGAGTTTACCGGTGCGGCCGAAGCCGGTGGCGATCTCATCGGCGATTAGCAGGATGTTGTACTGGTCGCAGAGATCGCGTGCGCGCTTCAAGTAGTCAGCGCTGTAGAAATACATGCCGCCGGCACCCTGAACTATCGGTTCGAGTATCAGGGCGGCAAGTTCATCGGCATGATCGCGCAGAACCTCTTCAAGTGCATCGCTATCGCTCTGCAGTAGCGGTTCTCCAAATTTGGAAACAGGGCGGGGTACAAAGTGGTGTTTGGGAAGCACGCCCGTAAAGATTTCGTGCATGCCGGTAACTGGGTCGCAGACCGACATCGCACCAAAGGTATCGCCGTGGTAACCACCTTGCAGCGTGACCAGTTTATGCTTTTCACCTTGTCCAAGGCTCTGCCAGTACTGCAGTGCCAT
>JAYQBD010000210.1:0-1072 GCA_038137135.1 Oceanospirillaceae bacterium
AGCATGGCCGGAAAGTCGCTATGAATCCGCCAGCAGACCGCATCGGGGCCGAACAGACCTGGATCGCCGGCAGGCTCGGAGTAGTTAACATCCCCAAGCGAAAGACCGGTAAGTTGAAGAATTTGCTTCTCTATCTGTCGGCGCATTTTCAGCTAGCTCTTGAAACCTGATTGCTTAAAGGTACAAGCTAGCGGAGTAGGAGTTCAATGAGTCCGCTGAGAATTTCAATGCAAACGATTTCAGGTATAGACGTGTTAGATGCAGAACAGTTAGATGCCGCCGATCCACTGCGTGCAATGCGTGACCGGTTCGAACTGCCGGAGGGCGTTATCTACCTCAACGGCAATTCACTCGGCCCTCTGCCCAAAGCGACGAAACAGCGTATGGCTGAGGTGGTTGAGCAGGAGTGGGGTACGGGTCTGATCAGGAGTTGGAACACCGCGGGTTGGGTGGATTTGCCGCAGCGTCTGGGTGCAATGATAGCTCCGCTGATTGGCGCTGAGTCTGATGAGGTGATCGTTGCTGACTCAACCTCAGTCAATCTGTTTAAGCTGATTCACGCCGGACTCAAGCTAAACCCGGGTCGATCGAAGGTCGTGACCGAATTGGGGAATTTTCCGACCGATTTGTACGTGCTTCAGGGTGTTGAGCGTGATGCCTTAATCGACCTCTGCGCGGTGCCGCGTGAGCGAATTATTAGTGCAATTGATGACCAGACAGCGCTGGTGGTGCTGACACATGTGCACTACAAGAGCGGTGAGATGTTTGATCTTGAAGCATTGACTGCAAGGGCGCACGGCGCTGGAGCGCTGATTCTATGGGATCTGAGTCATAGTACGGGCGCAGTGCCGGTTGATTTAGACGCTGCGGGAGCCGACCTCGCTGTAGGTTGCGGCTATAAATACCTTAACGGTGGGCCGGGCGCGCCAAGTTTTCTCTACGTGGCTAAACGCCATCAAGCGCGGTTCGAGCAACCTCTAACGGGTTGGTTTGGCCACGCGGCCCCCTTTGCTATGTCTGATCAGTTCGAGCCGGCTGAAGGTATGACCCGTGCCCTATGTGGTACGCCGCC
>JAYQBD010000210.1:1172-2606 GCA_038137135.1 Oceanospirillaceae bacterium
GATTTTCGCGCACCGGATATCCTGCGTTTTGGCTTTGCACCGCTTTACACCCGTTTCGTTGATGTAGCTCAGGCTGTATCGGTGCTGGAACAGGTTATGATTTCACAGAGTTGGCGGGACCCGAGGTTTCAAGTGCGCGGCCGAGTTACCTAAGACAGCACGTGAAACAGCACCTAGGACGCACCGAGGGCGATTTTGCCCCTAAAACTGGTATGGTTTTTACGGCTGTGTTATCTAGTTGCTCAGTTGAAATGAAATCAGAACAGAAAGCGAAATAAAAAGCAGAATAATAAGCAGAGCAATAAGGAGAGCTTGCATGCGCATCTTGATTACCGGATCGGGCGGTCAGATCGGCCAGAATCTGGTTAAATTTGGCGATCACTACGGTCATGAGATTCTAGCGGCTGATTCCAGTGATGTGGATGTGCGAGACCTTAGTGCACTGCAGCGCGTGTTTGTGACCTACAAACCTGAGTTGGTTATCAACGCTGCGGCTTACACGAATATGGATGAGGCGGAATCCAAGCCTGAGCTGGCCTATGAGATAAATGAGGTTGGTCCTCGTCACTTGGCCGAAACCTGTGCTGATCTTAAGATCCCGATGATTCAGATCTCTAACGTCGAGATCTTTGATGGCAGCAGCGAGCACCCGTATCTTGAAGAGGATATCGCTAACCCGATCTCCGTCTTCGGATCCAGTCGGCTAGCCGGCGAGGTAGCGATACGGCGTACTCTGGAGAAGCATCTGATTCTGCGTGTCGGTTGGCTATTTTGCACCAGCAACAAGAACTTTGTGAAAGAGGTTGTTAACGCAGCGCAGAACGACGCACCGATCTACATCCACGATGGCCTAACGGGTAATCCTACCTGTGCAGCTTGCCTGGCACGGGCAATCTACAAAATCATCGGCCAATATGCGGATGAGAAGATCCTCCCCTGGGGTACTTACCACTACGCCCATGACCCAGCTGTAGGCCGTGTTGAGTTCGCAGAACGCATCCTGCAGCATGCGCAGAAACTGGGCAAAGCACCGGCTGAGGCAACCATTCACAGTATTCGCCGACCCGCACAAACCCCTAAAGCACGTCGCCCAGCTAACTCAGAGCTGGCTACGTCGAAGTTTAAAGCGACCTTCGGTATTGAGCCTAAGGATTGGCACGAGTGTTTGGATGCTACGCTGGAGCGGTTGAGCTCCTAAATCTATCGTTTAAAGCTTAAATCTAAAAATTGGCCTGTATCTTGCTCCGGTTGGGGTTAGATATGGGCTTTTTTGCGTGTAAACTTTGAGGTTAACGCTATGAAACGATTAGAGGCTGCTGAAAGCGCCATGATACCGTTTAAAAAGGAGATTTCGGTGATCAAGACTGTTGTTATGGCTGGTGGATCTGGCTCGAGGTTGTGGCCGCTTTCTCGCTCACTCTATCCAAAACAGTT
>JAYQBD010000211.1:0-2514 GCA_038137135.1 Oceanospirillaceae bacterium
TTGATCCATTCAGGCGGAACAGAACTCGAGGTGGGTGCCTCGGGTTCGCTGCTGGAGGGAGAGCGTAAGGCGCTGCGTTTGTGGATTGCAGATAACGGCAAAGGGGTTTCTGCTGATAAGGTTGAACAGCTGTTTGAAGCCTTTGTACGTGGCTCTACCGAGGCCGAGGGCACGGGCCTTGGACTGCATATCTGCCGTGAGATTATCCAAAACATGGGGGGGGATCTGCGTTATCAGCCGCGTCCGGAGGGTGGTGCCTGTTTCGTACTTGAGTTGGAGGTGGATCTGGCTAAAGCGGATCCATCCGAGCAGCTCAAGCCTCAGGCAAACGAATCGTCCTTGAAAGGGATGCGGGTGCTATTGGCTGAGGATAACAAAATGATTCAGATGCTGACGCAGAAAATGCTCAGTAAACAGGGTGCGCAGGTGACTATTGCTAACAACGGCAAAGAGGCTCTGGAGGTCTTTGAGTCGGGTAAGTTTGATCTAGTACTGTCAGATATCTTTATGCCCGAGATGAATGGCTATGAGTTCGCACGCGAGGTGCGGCGTGTTGATACCAAAGTGCCGCTGATAGGACTGACTGCAGCGACGATTGGTAAAGAGACCGATCAGATGCTGGCTGCTGGTGCAAGTGCAGTGTTGTTGAAACCCATCACTCTGTCGAAATTATCTGCTAAATTGGCAGAGCTAGTTGCGTTGTCGAATCCTGTGTAGATCGAACCGCTAATCTGCGCGAGTGCTTTTGTCCCTAGCTGTTGGCTGGTAGAGTCTCGTCTCTGCCACTCTCTACTCTTTAAGGATCTGTAATGATCGACCTGACCCCCTACAACGCCCTGATTTTCGATATGGACGGCACGCTGATCGACTCCATGCCAGCCCATTTGGATGCCTGGGAGGTCACCTGCAAGCACTATGGCTATGCTGTGGATCGTGAGTTTATTCATGCGCTGGGTGGGGTGCCGTCTGTGACCACCGCTTCGATGCTGAATGAGAAGTTTGGCCTAAATCACGATCCTGAAGAGGTGGCGCAGCACAAGATCGCTACCTGGGAGTCACTTGGGCGCCTACCCGACCTGATTGAACTTACAACAGCAATTGTGCGCGAGCATCGCGGCCTGAAACCTATGGCAATTGGTACGGGCAGCCGCCGTGACCACGCGCTAGAGATGCTCAAGCATGTCGATATTCTTGATCACTTTGATTCCGTTGTAGCCTGCACCGATGTCGAAAATGGTAAGCCCCACCCCGAGACCTTCCTCACGGCTGCTAAGCACTTAGATGTGCCGCCTGAAGAGTGTGTGGTGTTTGAGGATACGCAGATCGGCCTGCAAGCTGCGCATGCAGCGGGCATGGATTGCGTGTTGATTGATGGGGATAGTCTGACGCTCTATCCGCGCTAAGGGCTGACCCCAGGCAAGGAAAGGGGTCTGACCCCACGTGGTCTGACCCCTTAGGTAAACACGATTTATTTTAGTTTGAGGAGGCGTGCGGCGTTCTCTTTCATGATCAGCGGTCTTACTTCCTCTTTGATATCGAGTTTTTCGAAGTCCGCAATCCAGCGATCTGGGGTGATGACCGGCCAGTCAGATCCAAACAGCATCTTCTTCTTCAGCAGGCTGTTCATGTACTGCAGCAGAATTGGGGAGAAGTACTTCGGTGACCAGCCCGATAGGTCCATGTAGACGTTGGGCTTGTGCGTCAGTACTGATAGCTGCTCCTCCTGCCACGGGAAGGCGGGGTGCGCCATCACGATCGGCATGTCGGGGAAGTCAGCCGCTACATCATCGAGGTAGATCGGCTGAGAGTACTTCAGGCGCATGTTCATACCGCCGGGAGCACCTGCACCTACACCGGTCTGGCCGGTGTGGAACAGCGCAATCGCACCCTCTTCAGCAATCGCTTCATAGAGTGGGTAGGCCATGCGGTCATTAGGGTAGAAGCCCTGCATGGTTGGGTGGAACTTAAAGCCTTTCACGCCAAAGTCACGCACCAGACGTCGCGCTTCGCGCGCGCCCAGAAGCCCTTTTGCAGGGTCTATGGATGCAAATGGGATCAGAATGTCATCATTTTCTGCACAGATGCGTGCAACCTCTTCATTCTCGTAACGCTTAAAGCCGGTGTTGCGCTCCGCGTCTACCGGGAAGATAACCGAGGCGATTTTGCGCTCACGGTAGTAGGCTGCAGTCTCATCCGGCGATGGCATCATGTTGTGGCCAGCGGGATTCTTGAAGTACTTGGCAAACGCTTCCTGGAACTCGAAGTAGCCGTCGTCACGCTCACAGGAGCAAGGCTCTTCCGCGTGAGTGTGGAAGTCGATTGCGATAATTTCGTCGAGATTAATCATTATCTGCTCCGTTAAAGTGAGATTACGTGGTCGGCTGGATTCTCTTCGTAGAGAGAGTTCATTATACCCTCGCGACGACTCATAACAGCACGCTGGTTAATAGAGCCCTTATCGGTGATCTCGTTACCATCAATGGATGGCAGCTCCGTCAGAATCGTGATGCGCTT
>JAYQBD010000212.1:0-2490 GCA_038137135.1 Oceanospirillaceae bacterium
CGCATCCTCGGCTTTGATGTTCTTGCCGCTTTTACCAATCACAGCAACCAGCTCACACTCATAGTGCTGGTAGTCGATGTTGTCTGGACGGTAGCTCACCTGCTTGTGACCTGTTAGACAGTTGGCATGTTTGATAAAGATCAGCGGCTCTTTAGGGGGCTCAAACGCCAACTCAGTCGCATGATCGGCGTAGTTAATGCCCAGCGCAAAGATAGTGCCCGGCTCTTTCACAGGTGGCAGCCAAGTGATCGCGTCCGAATTCAGATCGATCGACAGATCCTGCCCAGCCCCATCAGTTACGTTGCCCTGTTCATCAACAGAGATCTCGAGCTCCTGGCCATCAAGGAGTATACGTGCGTGTTTCATTAGCCTTTTGCTCCCAGTGTGCTCGTCAACGTTCCGATACCATCAATCGACAGCTCGACCTTGTCACCCGGTGCAACCGGAGTACGCTCACCGGCAAAACCGACAGCAATCACTTCACCGGGCTGCAGGGTCATGATGTAAGAGAGCTTAGAGATCAGGGTTTCTACACTACGCTCAAGATTGGCATAGCTGAAGCGGCTCTGCTCAGCACCGTTTACGCTGATGATCACCTCAACCGCGTTTGGTGTAGCAACCTCCGCTACTACTGGCCCCACTGGCGCACTGCCATCTAAGCATTTGCCTTTGATGTCGGGACGGAAATAAGTCTGCTCGGGTAGCGAGTAGTCACCAACGATTGTGTAGCCCGCGACAGCATCCAGCGCCTCATCTTCAGAGACACGACAGGCCTCCTTACCAATAACAACACCGAGGCTTGCTCCAACGACCATCGAGTCCACCGAGTTGCCATCAAAATCGACCGCCCACTCTACGGTAGCGCCATCTGCAGCCCAGGTGTTGCGCGGCTTGTAGTAGAGCACCGGTTCAGTCGGTGGTTTACCATAAGGCTTCTCATTAAAGGTTGCGTCGAGCTGTTTTAGCTGCGCAGCATCATTGAGTGCTACACAGATTAGTTTGCTCTTTACCAAAAGGGGTTGAGACATCTTCTATCTTCCCAATTAATCAGTGAATTCTTAATAACCAGCCGAAGGCTTGGCGGGTGCGTTGGCGGCAGACTCTGGGTTGCAGTACTTGTCTGCTAGGGCTTTGCTTGCCTGAGCCAACATGGAGGTATCGACGCCGACACCCACAAAGGTTGCACCCGCATCGATGTAGGCTTGCGTCAGTGAAGGGTCCATGTTCAGTAGCCCGCCAAACTTTCCGGCCGCTTTGATCTTCTTAAGACCCTCTTTGATGGTGGCCACGACATCGGGGTGGCCAGCGTTGCCAACATGCCCCATAGAGGCGGAGAGATCCGATGGGCCAATAAAGACACCATCCACACCCTCAACTGCAATGATCTCGTCAAGATTCTCAATCGCAGTCACTGTTTCAGCCTGCACAATCAGACAGATCTCATCGTTCGCTTTGTGCAGGTAACCCGGTGTGCGGTTCCACTGCGCTCCGCGAGCTAGCGATGCGCCAAGACCACGAATGCCTTGCGGCGGGTAACGCGTAGCACGCACCAGTTCGCGTGCCTGTTCTGCGGTATCCACCATTGGCACCAGCAGCGTCTGCGCACCAATATCCAGGAGCTGTTTAATCAGCGCAGTGTCACCTACAACCGGTCGAACTATTGGCGCCACATCATAAGCGGCCAGCACTTGCAGATGTGACATTGTCGTGCGCAGGTCATAGGGTGCGTGCTCGTTATCGATCAGCAACCAATCAAAACCAGCGCCGGCCATAATTTCGGCACAGGTGTTATCTGGCAGACCTACCCAGCAGCCGTAAGTGACAGGCTTTTCCTTGAGCTTTTGGATGAACTTGTTCTTCTGCAGTTCCATGCCCTACCCCTTACTCGAAGCTCAAGCCGATTCCGCCCAGTGGGCCGAAGTCTGCATGGATGGTATCGCCAGCCTTTACCGGTACTGGGCGCGTAAATGAGCCCGCCAGAATGACCTGACCTGGTTCCAGGCCAACACCGTGCGGAGCAAAACGTTTGCAGACCCAAGAGATACCTTTTGCTGGATGACCAAGCACACCACCGGCCAGACCCGTCTCTTCAATCTTGCCGTTGAGGTAGAGCATGGCGCCCGCCCAACGCAGATCCATCTCTGTCGGTTTGATTGGGCGACCACCCAAGATAATGCCGGCATTAGCCGCATTGTCAGAGATGGTGTCATACACCTTGCGGGTGTAGCCGGTCTCTGGATCGGTGCGCATACAGCGTGCCGCGATCAATTCGAGGGATGGGATAACATAGTCTGTCGCGTTGTAGACGTCAGTGATCGAGACATTTTCACCAAAGAGTGGCTTCTTTAGTACAAACGCCAGTTCGACCTCGATACGTGGATCGAGGAAATCTGCTGCTTTGAGTGTGTCGCCATCTTCAAACAGCATGTCATCGAGCAGCACACCGTAATCGGGCTCATCGATATTCACGGCCATCTGCATCGCGCGTGA
>JAYQBD010000213.1:0-2463 GCA_038137135.1 Oceanospirillaceae bacterium
GTACCTACAACATTGGGTAGCGCCTGACCGCCAAACTCCTCAGGAGCTGTCAGCGTCGCCCAACCATTCTCCATGTACTGCTGATAAGCATCTGAGTATCCCGCAGACTCCTGCACTTTTTCATCGCTGAGCTTAGCGCCATTTGAATCGCCTTCAGCGTTCAACGGCGCCAGCACCTCAGACGCGAGCTTACCCGCCTCCTCTACGATCACATTAGCCAGCTCGAGGTTAACCTCCTTAAGCTGCATCGCTTCGCACAGTCTGTCGAACTGCACCAACTGGTCGAGCACAAAAGCAGTGTCCTGCGCCGGGGCGTTGTAGATACTCATGGTTAGGGTCTCAGAAAATTAGCGAACCGGGGAAGGCGCAGAGCCGACCCCGGCGGTCGATCAGATTTTAGAAACGAGTTCCGGCAGGATATCGTGCAGATCACCTACCAGACCGTAGTCAGCGATATTGAAGATTGGCGCCTCTTCGTCTTTGTTGATCGCAACAATAACGCCTGACTCTTTCATACCTGCAATGTGCTGGATAGCACCCGAGATACCTACAGCGATGTAGAGCTTAGGTGCAACCATCTTACCGGTTTGGCCTACCTGCATATCGTTAGGAACGAAGCCGCTATCTACCGCTGCACGTGATGCTCCTACAGCAGCACCGAGCTTATCAGCCAGCTCGAATACCTTAGCGAAGTCCTCTTTAGAACCTACACCACGGCCGCCCGATACAACGATATCGGCCGAGTCCAGCTCTGGACGATCAGATTCGGTAACATCGGCACGCACGAAGCGAACTTTTGCGGTACCCACAGTGGCACTTGCTGCGCTTACAGCAGCGCTACCGCCCTCTGCAGCTGCTGCTGCGAAAGCCGTACCACGAACAGTGATCACCTTAGTGGCATCACTGCTCTTAACGGTCGCGATAGCGTTACCAGCGTAGATAGGACGCTTGAAGGTATCCGCATCGATCACTGTGATAATGTCAGAGATCTGGTTTACGCCGCACAGCGCCGCCAGACGTGGTGCCAAGTCCTTACCAAAGGTGCTCGCACCCACCAGAATGTGGGTGTAATCGCCCGCCAGCTGCTTCGCGACAGGGGCCATAAGGTCAGCCAGAGGGTGTGCCAGCGCAGCGTCCTCTACGGTCAGTACTGCAGAGACACCAGCAACCTGTGAAGCTGCCTGTGCAGCCGCGGCCACATCGCTACCGGTTACCAGCATGTCAACAGGGGCACCTAGGTCTGCCGCTGCAGTAACTGCTGAGAGAGTTGCGCTCTTGATAGCGCCGTTTTCGTGTTCGGCAATAATCAGGGTTTTCATCATCTCTCTCCTTAAAGAACCTGAGCGTCGTTACGCAGTTTATCGAGTAGCTCGTCTACTGAGCCCACCTTGATTCCAGCCTGACGCTCGGCTGGCGGCTCTACAGAGAGAAGTTCGGTGCTGTTACTCAGCGTAACACCCAGCTCTTCGACCGTTTTAACTGCCAGTGGCTTGCGCTTGGCCTGCATGATCTTGGGAAGCGCAGCGAAACGTGGTTCGTTCAGACGCAGGTCGGTAGTAACAACAGCTGGCAGATCCATCTCCAGTGTTACCAAACCACCGTCCACTTCGCGGGTTACTTCAGCTTTGCCATCAGCAATTTTCACTTCAGAGGCGAAGGTTGCCTGTGGGATATCCAGCAGCGCAGCCAGCATCTGGCCTGTCTGGTTGTTGTCGGAATCGATAGCCTGCTTACCCAAGATGAACAGGTCAGCATTCTCCTCTTCGTTGATCTTCGCCAGCAAGCGGGCAACGTCGAGAGAGCTGGGAGAGGTTTCAGTCTCAACCTGAATTCCGCGATCAGCACCCAGAGCCATGGCATAACGCATCTGCTCCTGTACCGCTTTAGGGCCAACCGAGACAACTACGATCTCAGATACCGTACCCGCCTCTTTCAGGCGTACCGCCTCTTCAACAGCGATCTCACAGAAAGGGTTGATCGACATTTTGGTGTTCGCCAGATCAACATCTGAGTTGTCAGCTTTAACGCGAACCTTCACGTTGTAATCGATAACGCGTTTAACCGCGACTATTGCTTTCATCTTTACTTCCTTCTGCGCCCAAACCTGCTCGGCGCCTTGGTTAACTCTTAGAGCGAATTAGCCTGCTCTCGTAGAATAAATTTCTGAATCTTGCCGGTTGAGGTTTTCGGCAGTGGTCCGAACACCACATTTTTAGGCACTTTAAACCGTGCCATATTCTCACGACAGAACTCGATCACCTCGGCTTCGCTTACATCAGGCGCTCCCTCTTTGAGGGTGACAAAAGCACAAGGCGTTTCGCCCCATTTGTCATCGTTCTTAGCGACAACCGCAGCTTCCTGAATGTGCGGATGGGCGTATAGAACACCTTCAACCTCGATTGATGAGATGTTCTCGCCACCGGAGATAATGATGTCTTTCGAGCGGTCTTTGATCTGCACGTA
>JAYQBD010000214.1:0-2461 GCA_038137135.1 Oceanospirillaceae bacterium
ATCTCTTTGGTGGCGGTTAGCGCACCAACGATATCGCCTGGGCGGATCTTGTTTTTTCGCCCTGCGCTGAGCTCTAGTGTGCGCATCTCTGCAGAAAGAACACTGAGTTTGCTCTCGTTTAGACGCGGTGGCTGCTCTGGTTTCAGTTCCATCCCGATCTCTTCTGCAATAAGACCCAGTTTGTACTGCTCTTTTTCGAAGATCAGTGAGATTGCCAGACCCTGTCGGCCGGCACGACCGGTACGTCCACAGCGGTGAGTGAATACAGCGCGTTCTCGAGGGAGGTTCAGGTTCACTACGAGGTCGACCGTATCGATGTCTAAGCCGCGCGCTGCTACGTCAGTGGCGATCAGTAGGCGCAGTGAACCGTTGGTGAAGCGCACCAGCATTTGGTCGCGTTGACGTTGGTCCAGGTCACCGTGGAGTATGCCGCTGGAGACGCCGTACTGACGCAGCTCATTGCCTAGATCATTACACTGCTCACGCGTGTTACAGAATACAACACCGGCCTCGGGTTTCGCCTCGGTGAGCACAGCCAAAAGTGCCTCGGTCTGCGACTCTGGATCGGTCAGGTAGATACGCTGTTCGATATCGGGCTGCTGCTCGGCAATCGCTTCAACCTGAACCCGCTCCGGATTAGTCAGTACATCACGCCCAATCTGCGAGATGTTGTCCGGAAAGGTAGCAGAGAACAGCATCGATTGACGGTCTGCCGGTGTATAGCTGACGATCTGCAGAATCTCATCCTGAAAACCCATATCCAGCATACGATCGGCTTCATCGAGCACGAGTGTCCGTACCTGTCGAAGGTCCAAGGTGCCCTTGCGGATATGGTCTGATACGCGACCCGGTGTTCCGACAATCACATGTGCACCGTGCTCCAGCGAGCCAATCTGAGGACCGATTGGTTGCCCACCGCAAAGCGTTAGAACCTTAATGTTGCCGGGGTAGCGCGCCAGTCGTCGGATTTCGGTTGCAACCTGGCCTGCCAGCTCTCGGGTTGGACAGAGCACCAGCGCCTGCACTGCAAAGTTGCGCGGTTTGAGGTTGCCCAACAACGGCAGAGAGAAGGCCACTGTTTTGCCTGATCCGGTCGGTGCCTGAGCCAATAGATCTTTGCCGGCTAATGACAATGGCAGACTCTGAGCTTGTATCTCTGTCATGGTTTTGAGACCCAATTCAGAGATGTTTTCGAGTTGTGCAGCGGGCAGGTTAAGGCTAGAGAATGGAATAGACATGGGTAACCGAGAGCAAGATTAGATTGCGCGCAGTATATCAGAAGGCTAGGTGAGTTAGTTCCAATCGATTCCCAAACGATCCGCGCATACATTGAGCACTGGTGCGATCGGACCGTCTAGCTTGAGCTGCAATAGCTCATCGGCTCGCGTTATACCCTCAGTCAAAGCAACCTGGGGGATATTTTTGCTCGCTGCATGTCTATTGAAGCGAAAGCCTGAGAACACCTGCAGTGAGCTGCCAACCGTAAGCATTGCCCGGCTACGTTCAAGCGCATCAATCGCCTCATAAACGGTCTCTTTGGGCACATTGTCACCATAGTAGACGACGCGCGCTTTCATAATGCCCCGGCAGTGCGGGCAGGTCGGGACATTGAACGCACTGAAATCTGTCTCAAAATCGCTGTCGCCGTCTGGACGGGTCGCTACCGTGAAGCGTGGTGTACTGAAGTCAGGGTTGAGCTCACGACACCAGTGGTGCATCTGATCGCGATCAACCTCAAAGTTACACTCCATGCAGGCGACAATATCTGCGCGTCCATGCAGATCGATAACGCGCTCGCTACCCGCTTTTTGATGCAGACGATCGACGTTCTGGGTAACCAGTAGTTCGACAAGCCCCGCGCTCTCCATAGCAGCCAGAATTCGATGACCGGTATTCGGTTGCGCGTCACGCATGGTATGCCAGCCCGCTAAGCTTCTTCCCCAGTAGCGCTGGCGCACAGCCAACTGCTTCATGTACTCCTGATGTAACACGGGAGGAGGTGATCGCCATGCGCCAGTAGAGTCACGATATGACGGGATTCCTGAGTCAGTACTGATGCCAGCGCCGGTCAAAATAAATAGGCGCGGGTGCTGCTCAATAAACGCCGCGAGCTGTTCGCCCAAGGCCTGTTGCTGTTCGGTATAGGTGAGCATCGCTTCCACTGAATTAAAAATGATTGCTAACGCAGGCTTATAGGAATACAAAGCGTTTCTAGTTCACACAGGAGTGCCCCTATGTCAGGCGCTGAGGTTATCGATCTTAACTGTTTTTCAGATGAAGAGCGTCTATTCGAGCGTTTTGCGCTCGACTTACAAGCCGACGGCTACTCGATCTGTCCGGGTGCACTGCCACCGGCCCTTACACAAGAGATCTGTGAGCAGCTGTATGGTCTAGACCAGGACGAGTTCAGCAGTGCAGGGATCGGTCGTCAAAACCAACATATGAAGAACGAATTTGTTCG
>JAYQBD010000215.1:0-2434 GCA_038137135.1 Oceanospirillaceae bacterium
GCTTTTGTGCAGCAGGCGAAAGATGAAGAGAACTTCGACGTCGTTGCCTACGACCACAAGCACCTAGATATTTCGGACGCAGCAGTCGTGGATGCGCGCTTGGCTGATGAGCTGCCGCACTACGTGGTAAACTGCTCGGGCTTTAATAGCGTTGACTCTGCTGAGGCGAACTCTAGCCTGGCGATGAGCGTGAATGCTGACGGTGCGGGTAACTTGGCCAAAGCCTGCGCTGAACTCTCTATCCCACTGCTGCATATATCAACCGACTATATCTTCGATGGTCACTACGACAGTGGCTACACCGAGAATGATGAACCTGCACCGCTCGGTGTGTTTGGCAAATCCAAACTGCAGGGTGAACTCAATATCCGCGCGCAACAGCCGCGTCATATTATTCTTCGAGTCAGTTGGCTGTTCAGTGAAACCGGGCGCAACTATTTAACTCGCGTCCTTGAGCAGGCGCGTGAGTACAAGGTACTGCGCGCGGTTGATGATCGTCGCGGCTGTCCGACCTCATCAATGGATGTGGCTCGCGTTCTGATAGCTATTCTTAAACAGCTTGAGTGCGGCTCCGAAGCCTGGGGTACCTATCACTACTCCGGCGCAGAGATCACCACACGCTACGCTTTCACCGAGGCAATTATCGCCGCAGCCAGCCAGTATGAAGAGCTGGCCGTGCGTAAGATCAAACCGATTCCCAGCACCGAAGAGAGCGGCGCCGAGCGTCCAACCTCTGCGGTTCTTAAATGCACCCGCATTCTTAACACCTTCGGCATTCGCCAGCGTCCCTGGCGCGTGGATCTGCAGCGATTAATTCGTGAGATTTATGGTGAGGATGGATCTAAGGTGGTGCAGCCAACCGTTGAGACTCGGGCTGAGGCGCTTGGATCCTAGGTACGGCATGATCGTCCTGTAGGAGGCATCTTCGGGAAGCGAAGGTGGCGACTTTTTGCTTCTTGAGAAGGCTGCTCTGCTCGCGGTGGGGTAGCTAGAGACGCCGTAAACACATCCGTGTGGGCTTGGTGTTCGCATCCATGCGAACAACACTCTAGCTATCCCCACCCCGAGCTGAGCAGCTCCTGCGATGTGAGTATCCCGAGTCTCTGAGCTTAAAAAGAGTGGTGCGCAGCGTTGCTGCGCTAATTCACCTTCGGTGAATTGAGGCATCGCTCGGGGCCAACTGTAGGAGCTTAATTTATTGAGCGACCCTCCCCTAAGATGCTAAATCGCCGCCTTTTTTCGGTCAGTCTATGCTGCTGTCCTAGTAATTCATCTTAGTGCAGTGCAGTATAAGGAGATTCAGCAACAGGTATGTGTTGTGAGCCTGTAAAGATTGATAAAGTTGGGCTCTATTTTCGTGGCAGGCGCGTAGATAGAGAGGTATGGGCACTAAAGTGCTATTTAACCGAATAACAAGAAAACACTAAGATTTCAGTATGACAGTCCCACTCAAACTCATAGATAAATTTGGTCGCCACATCGACTATGTGCGCCTCTCGGTAACTGATCGCTGCGATTTTCGGTGCGTATACTGCATGGCCGAAGAGATGACCTTCTTGCCACGTGATCAGGTGCTAAGCCTGGAAGAAATCTATGAGGTTGGTGCTGCCTTCGCTCGTTTAGGCGTCAATAAACTGCGCCTTACAGGCGGCGAACCGCTAGTTCGCAAAGGTATTCTTTCGCTGATTCAGCGCCTGGGTAAGCTTGATGTTGAGTTGGTGATCACCACCAATGGCTCTCAGCTTCCGACGATGGCGGACGACCTGGTTGCAGCGGGTGTGAAACGCATCAATATCTCTTTGGACACCCTCAACCCAGAGCGTTTTAAAGAGTTAACACGCAAAGATAAGTTTGATCAGGTGATTGCCGGTATTGAGGCCGCGTGCAAAGCAGGCTTCAAGAAGGTCAAACTCAACGCAGTTATTCTTAAGGGTCGTAACGATGATGAGGTCGTCGATCTGGTCGATTTTGCGCGTGAGCGTGGTTTGGATATCTCGTTTATTGAAGAGATGCCGCTGGGTGTGATTAGCGAGCACGATCGTGAAGAGGCTTACTGCTCCAGCGACGAAGTGCGAGCGATGATTAACGCGCGCTATCCGTTGACCAAAACTGAAGAGCAGACGGCTGGGCCATCAACTTACTACCGAATGGCTGACTCTGAAACGCGCGTTGGGTTTATCTCGCCGCATTCACACAACTTCTGCTCGGAGTGCAACCGTGTTCGCGTCACTGTTGAGGGGCGGTTGTTGCTTTGTCTTGGCAACGAACACTCGATGGATCTGCGTGAGTTGCTGCGCTCGGAGCCGGATGAAGCAAAGCGCGCTGCAATGCTAGAGAAAGCGCTGATCGATTCGATGGATCTCAAACCCGAGAAGCATCACTTTGATCTGGCCAACGAGCCACAGATTTTACGTTTCATGAACGCCACAGGCGG
>JAYQBD010000216.1:0-2380 GCA_038137135.1 Oceanospirillaceae bacterium
AGCCACTAATGGAACTCACTCCCAGAGAGAAGGATAAGCTGCTGATCTTTACTGCCGGCCTGTTGGCGGAGCGCCGTAAAGAGCGAGGCTTGAAGCTCAACTACCCAGAGGCCGTTGCGTTTATCAGTGCCGCCATACTTGAGGGTGCGCGCGATGGCCGCACCGTGGCAGATCTGATGGATTATGGTCGTACGCTATTGAAACGCGAAGACGTGATGGAAGGCGTGGCTGAAATGATCCACGACGTACAGGTTGAAGCGACTTTTCCTGATGGCACCAAACTGGTGACAGTCCACGAACCGATTGTTTAGGAGCTAGACATGATTCCTGGCGAAATTATTACCGAACCGGGTGAGATTCACCTAAACGAGGGGCGCGAGACTGAACTGATCTCCGTCTCTAATGTGGGTGACCGTCCGGTCCAGATCGGCTCGCACTACCACTTTTATGAAGTGAATGACTCGCTGATATTCGACAGAGCCGCTGCTCGGGGTTATCGCCTCAATATCGCTGCAGGCACGGCGGTGCGTTTCGAGCCGGGTCAGACGCGTGAGGTTGAGCTGGTTAAGCTGGCTGGCAAGCGCGAGGTTTATGGTTTTCAAGGTCGCGTAAGCGGCAAACTCGACTAGGAGAGCAGGGATGTCACGAATTCAACGCACGGCCTATGCCGAGATGTTTGGCCCGACAACGGGCGACCGCATGCGCCTGGCTGATACCGAGCTCTGGCTTGAGGTCGAGAGAGATCTAACCACCTACGGCGAAGAGGTTAAGTTTGGTGGCGGTAAGGTTATTCGCGACGGCATGGGGCAGTCTCAGGTGATGCGTGCAGACACCCCTGATTTAGTGATAACCAATGCGCTGATCATTGACCACTGGGGCATTATCAAAGCCGACGTTGCCGTACGCGATGGGCGTATTTTTGCGATTGGCAAAGCCGGTAACCCCGATATTCAGCCTGGTGTCGATATCATCGTAGGCCCAAGCACCGAAGTGATCGCGGGCGAGGGGAGTATCCTCACGGCCGGCGGTATTGATGCTCATATCCACTTTATCTGTCCGCAGCAGGTCGATGAAGCGCTCTGCTCGGGTATCACCACCATGATTGGGGGCGGTACTGGCCCCGCGACAGGTACCAACGCAACCACCTGTACTCCGGGCGCGTGGAATATTGCGCGTATGCTGGAGGCGGCCGACTCGCTGCCAATGAATCTTGGCTTCCTTGGAAAGGGTAACGCGAGCTTACCAGATCCACTGCGCGAGCAGGTTGAGGCGGGCGCCATAGGTTTGAAGCTGCACGAAGACTGGGGTACCACGCCGGCCGCGATCGACAACTGTTTGTCAGTTGCTGAAGAGCACGATATTCAGGTGGCTATTCACACGGATACGCTGAACGAATCAGGCTTTGTTGAGGCGACCATCGATGCAATTGGTGGCCGCGTGATTCACACCTACCACACCGAGGGTGCCGGTGGTGGTCATGCGCCAGACATCATTAAGGCTGCGGGCCTTAACAACGTGCTGCCATCCTCAACCAACCCAACACGCCCATACACCATCAACACCGTGGATGAGCATCTAGATATGCTGATGGTCTGTCACCATCTGGATCCGAGCATTGCTGAGGATGTCGCTTTTGCGGAGTCGCGTATCCGTCGCGAGACGATTGCAGCGGAGGATATCCTGCATGACCTGGGCGCCTTCTCAATGATCTCGTCAGACTCTCAGGCGATGGGGCGTGTGGGTGAGGTGGTGACGCGTACCTGGCAGACCGCACATAAAATGAAGGTTCAGCGCGGTGCGCTTGAGGGTGATAACGAGCGTAACGATAACAGTCGTATCAAACGCTATATCGCCAAGTACACCATTAACCCTGCGATTGCTCATGGCATCTCGCACGAGGTAGGTTCCATTGAGGTAGGTAAGCTGGCTGATCTAGTGCTGTGGAAG
Source organism: Oceanospirillaceae bacterium (assembly GCA_038137135.1). Classification (GTDB taxonomy): domain Bacteria; phylum Pseudomonadota; class Gammaproteobacteria; order Pseudomonadales; family Balneatricaceae; genus Marinobacterium_E. The sequence goes on from JAYQBD010000216.1 coordinate 1,948, forward strand.
CCGGCCTTCTTCGGCACCAAGCCTAGCCTGGTGCTCAAGGGTGGCATGATTGCCACAGCACCCATGGGTGACCCTAATGCCTCTATCCCAACGCCGCAGCCGGTGCACTACCGTCCTATGTTTGGCAGCTTCGGCAAAGCGGTGCACAGCACCAGTATGATCTTCCTTTCGCAAGCCGCCGAGAAGGCGGGCGTGGCGGAACAGCTCGGTTTGCAGTCGCTGATTGGCGTGGTGAAGGGTTGCCGCACAGCAACCAAAGATAAGATGGTGCATAACGATTGGCAGCCCGATATCGAGGTGGATCCACAGACCTATGAGGTTACCGCGGATGGCATGGCGTTGACCTGTGAGCCGGCTGAAGTACTGCCGATGGCACAGCGGTACTTCTTATTTTAGAAGCAGCGCAGGGTATTGGATTCCCCTGCATCGGTCT
>JAYQBD010000217.1:0-2372 GCA_038137135.1 Oceanospirillaceae bacterium
CCGATGAATGAGCCGGGTCGCATCAATCTGATTGCCCGCATGGGCGCTGAAAAGATCGGTGACTACCTGCCGCAGCTAGTCGGTTTGGTGCGCGATATGGGGTCGCAGGTGGCCTGGAGCAGTGACCCGATGCACGGCAATACGGTGAAGGCGAGCAGTGGTTACAAAACCCGTTCGGTAGAAGCAATTCTTAGCGAGGTGAAATCCTTCTTCGAGATCCATCAGGCTGAGGGAACTCACGCCGGTGGTGTGCACTTTGAGATGACCGGTAACCATGTTACCGAGTGTGTCGGCGGTGCTTATCAGATTACCGAAGCGGCGCTTGCGGAGCGTTATGTGACTCAGTGTGATCCACGTTTGAACGCAGACCAGTCGCTCGAATTGGCCTTTCTAATTGCAGATACGCTCAAGGCAGCACGTAAATAAGATGCGAAAAGCGACGCGTTATGCGTCGCATTTTGCAAGTATTGTAAGGGTCTAAACAGTCGCTTACGGCGTCTTAGTTGACTTAACGGGTGTTGTGCGACAAATTCGGGCTTCAATTTTCGCTGCGACTGGACTCCTCAAATGCTCTTCACCCGTTTGGCGACTTTCTATTTTTTCTTCTTTTCGCTGCTCGGGCTGGTCGTACCCTTTTTCTCTCCCTATCTCGAGTCGATCGGCATGACCGCCGTGCAGATCGGCTACCTCTTGGGAGCTTTTCATCTTTCGAGGCTCTACGCTCCCGGAATCTGGGGCTACATCGGTGATCGTTTCGGTCACCGTTTGTTGATAGTGCGTCTGGGTGCTCTTGGTGGGCTGCTGAGTGTGATGCTGATACCGGGCCAGACAGAGTTTCTGGCGCTCTGGCTCTGTATGTTGCTCTACTCGTTTTTCTGGAACGCGATCCTGCCGCAGTTTGAGGTGATTACGCTGCAGCATCTGGCCAAGCGCTCGAACGAGTATGGGCGTGTGCGGCTCTGGGGCTCGGTCGGGTTCATTATTGCAGTACTAGTGGGCGGTGAGCTGTTTATCGGTGAGGGTGTCTCAGATGTGCCCTACAGCTTTGTGGCTGCGATGGTGCTGATTCTGCTGGCCTCGTTTTGGGTGCCAGACTCAAAAGTAGAGCGGGGTCGAGAGCGTCCGGCTTCGGGCTTGATCCGTGCGACGATGAAACGCCCCGAAGTGATTCGCTTCTTCCTGATGATCTTTCTTGTGCAGATGGCTCATGGGCCGTACAACGGCTTTTACACGCTGCTATTACAGCGGTTTGAGTATGATGGCACGGCAATCGGCTGGCTCTGGTCGTTGGGTGTCATTGCCGAAATCGTTCTCTTTGGTGTGTTGCACAAGCTTTGGGATCGCTTTGGCTTCGAGCAGGTGCTGATCGCCTCGATCATGCTCGGAATCCTGCGTTGGCTACTGTTGGCCTTTATGCCGGATCATCTGTGGGCACTGGTTGTTGCACAGCTGCTTCATGCTGCAAGTTTTGCTGTGGTGCTAGCCAGCGGCATACGTTTTGTGCAGGAGATTTTTCCGGCAGGCAGTGAGGGGAGAGGACAGGCGTTACACTCTACCCTAGGCTTCGGTTTAGGCGGTGTTGTAGGGAGCGTTGCTGCAGGTTATCTCTGGCAAGATCTGGGGAGTGAGCTGGCCTATATCTTTGCTGCAGGCGCGAGTTTTATCGCGCTTCTACTCGTTTGGCGCGTGCAAATTCTTGGAAAAACGCAGCAAAATAGATAAAACGGCTCTGTTGCGCTGCAAAATAATTGGTGTATTCTGCATAGAGAGTTAGTCGAAAAGGCGAGATGTCCCGATGAAGATTTCAATCGATATCGACCTCACCCCTGAAGAGTTTCGTCGCACTATGGGACTGCCCGATGTGACAGAGCTGCAAAAAGAGGTGGTGGAGCAGTTTCGTAAACAGATGGCCGCAGGCGCTGAGGGGTACGACCCGATGTCACTGATGCAGCCCTACCTGAACTCTGGCCTCAATTCGATGGAGGCGATGCAGAAGTCATTCTTCAATGTGATGATGCAACAGACCGGCAAGACCGGCGATAAAGATAAATAAGAACTCCACAAAGGAGCAGTGCAGTGCGCATTCTTCGCAAATACAGTAACCGCAGACTCTACGATACCTCTCGCAGCTGTTACGTCACCCTTGAAGACGTTAAAGAGCTGGTGTTAAGCGGTGAAGCTTTTCAGGTTCAAGACTCCAAGACAGGTCAGGACTTGACCCGTAATATTCTGCTGCAGATTATCGCAGAGCAGGAGGCAGAGGGCCATGGAACCCTGTTGACCAACCAGGTGCTGCAGCAACTTATTCGTTTCTACGGCGATCCGATGCAAGGGATGATGAGCCAGTATCTGGAACAGAGTATCGCTGCCTT
>JAYQBD010000218.1:0-2351 GCA_038137135.1 Oceanospirillaceae bacterium
CGCCGTGCGTAGATTGCGGAACTCGATTAGCGTTTTGCCCGCCCGCTCAACATCGGCATAGCCCAAGCTTCCCAGATGTATCTTCAGTGCTTCAGCATCTTCGAAGCCTTGTTCCCAAAGCTGAGCCAACTCCCGCTCAGTTTCAGTCGTCTCTTCCGAACTGGACTCCTCAGCTGGAGAGATAACATCAGCGAAATGTTTACTCACGTTCTCGCGCGTAGCGTTTAACTGCTGCTCAAGCTGACTCCAACTCAGATCACCTAAGTTCCAAGCAATACGCTCAAGTGATAGTTCATCTGCGGGCAGCTCCTGTGTCTGCTTATCCGCTAGCGCCTGAATTGCGTGTTCAACATTGCGCAGCAGCAGATAGGCATCGCGCAGTTCATCAACGAGCGCCTGAGGCACACCTACCGCATCAGGCAAAAGGGGCAGGATATTCAACAACTCGCGCTGCTGCAGTTGTTTATCGCGCCCCCCGCGTATTAACTGGAAAGCCTGGGCAATGAATTCGACCTCACGGATACCACCCGAGCCCAGCTTTATGTTGTTGTGCCGACCTTTGATGCGATTCTCGCGGCTAATCATCTGTTTCATATCGCGCAGCGATTCAAACGCGCTGTAGTCGATATAGCGTCGGTAGATAAACGGGTTCAAGCTCCTCAACAACTCATTACCAGCCGTTACATCCCCAGCAACAATTCGAGCCTTAATCAGCGCGTATCGCTCCCAGTCTCGCCCCTGAGTCTGGTAGTAGTGCTCCATCGCACCAAAACTAGCCACTAAAGGGCCTGATGCGCCAAATGGCCGAAGGCGCATATCAACGCGGAACACAAACCCATCTGCCGTCTGCGTATCCAGCACTTTGATCAGGCGCTTGCCTAAACGATTGAAGAATTCAGCATTCTCAAGTGAACGGCGCCCACCCTCAGTCTCGCCATGTTCGGGAAAGGAGAAGATCAGATCGATATCGGAGGAGAGGTTGAGCTCTTGCGCGCCGTGCTTACCCATGCCGATAACGACTAACCGCTGCTCAACCCCCTGCTCATCTACAGGGGTACCAAAATCTCGTTTCAAATCCTCATGCAGCCAGTCAAGCGCTTGAGCACAACAGGCATCGGCCAAGTCTGAGAGCGCCAGCGTTGTCTCATGGAGATCAGCGAGGCGATTGAGGTCGCGCCAAATAATACGCACCATCTGGCGCTGGCGTAGATGACGCAGCGCCCGCATCAGCGACTCCTCAGACTCGACCCCATCGAGTGCCGACAGCACTCGCTCAACCATCTGACCGGACCGATAAGGTTCAGTAGCCGTCGAGACGGTTTCAGCCAATAACTCTGGGCACCGTGCAAATTGATCGCGCGCATAGTCAGAGCCGATCAAGACACGATGCAGTTGTTCACGTTGGTCATCCCGCAGTTCTAGCCCATCAAGACCAGCAGCGACACGGTCCAACTGCTGTTCTAATAGCTCTGAGAGTCCTTGCTGCATTGCACCTCCAAAATTTGGTCTATGCTGTTTGTTACGCATAGATTTTATGATCTGTCCGTTTGGTCTGACCATGACTCTGCTTAATGTTTTAGCACATCCGCAGTGCAACCCCTTTCAAAAATGCGTCATCTCAGTGCAGATGGTTATTGACCTTGGAATAAGATTAGAACAATCTAAGCACACTAGTCCTTGCGCTGACTTAAATAAACCCGCGCGTGCGATTAATCGGAAAGCCTGAGCTGGCGTATCGCCTCAGCCTTACAGCAGCTTACTTTTCAACTAAGTCGTCGCTCAATTCGCAGCCTTGGCACACTAGTTGCTGACTTACAAAACAAGAAACAACTCAATCCAGAGGAAATGATAAATGGCTAAGAAAGCACTTTTCACCGCAACAACCCTCGCTACTGCCTTGGTCGCTTCTGCGACAACCGTTCAGGCCGCAACTCTTGATGACGTAAAAGCACGTGGAACACTGACCTGTGGTGTATCGACTGGTCTGGCTGGCTTCTCAGAGAAAGACGCTAACGGTAACTGGAGCGGTCTAGATGTTGACGTATGTCGCGCAGTAGCAGCTGCGGTACTTGGTGGTGCTGACAAAGTTCAGTACAAACCACTGACTGCAAAAGAGCGTTTCACTGCGCTGGCTTCAGGTGAGATCGACATGCTCTCGCGTAACACCACCTGGACGCACACTCGTGATACCTCACTGGGTATCAACTTTGCGGGTACTAACTACTACGACGGTGCGTCTTTCATGGTCATGAAGGACCTTGGCGTATCTTCAGCGACTGAACTGGACGGTGCGAACGCATGTATCCAAGCTGGTACTTCAACTGAGCTTGCAATCGCTGACTACTTCCGCG
>JAYQBD010000219.1:0-2347 GCA_038137135.1 Oceanospirillaceae bacterium
ACGCTGTTGATCTGGATGATCGTGCCACTGGCTTTGACGATCTACTTCTCGTCTATTTTCTATAACCTGATGCAGCCCGATGTGACCGGTTTTGCTGGTTGGATGAACTATGAGTTCATGATCACCAACCCAGCGTTTACCGACGCCATCTGGAATACGCTGGTACTGCTGGCATCAACTGTTGCGATTACAGTGATTGGTGGATTGGCTATCGCGTTGTTGATCAACGAAGCCTTCCCCGGACGCGGTATTGTGCGTTTGCTGTTGATCTCCCCCTTCTTCGTCATGCCTACAGTGAACGCGCTGTTGTGGAAACACATGATGATGAACCCAATTTATGGTGTGCTGGCCCAGGTTTGGACCTTCTTTGGCCTGACACCGATTAACTGGCTGCAGGACCTGCCGCTCTTCTCGATCATTCTAATGATCAGCTGGCAGTGGCTCCCCTTTGCCTGTCTGATTCTGATGACCTCACTGCAGTCTATGGACCGTGAACAGCTGGAAGCGGCTGATATGGACGGTGCCAACTACTGGCAGAAGTTCCGCTACATGTACCTGCCACACCTGGCACGTCCGATCTCGGTTGTGATCATGATTGAGGTGATCTTCCTGCTGTCGGTCTTCGCAGAGATCTTTGCGACCACCAACGGTGGCCCAGGTACGCAGAGTACTAACTTGGCCTACCTGATCTTTAACGAAGCGCTGCAGGCCTTCGATATCGGTGTCGCGTCTGCGGGTGCTGTATTTGCGATCATTCTGGCTAACATCGTAGCGATCTTCCTGATTCGCATCATCGGTAAGAACCTGGAGAAGTAAGACGATGAATACGAAAAAGAGATGGACTCCAAGCCTGATTATCCGCACCGCGGCGGCTTGGGGTATCGCACTGCTGCTGTTCTTCCCGCTGATTTTCATGGGCTTTACAGCGTTCAAAACTGAGTTGCAGGCAATTGCTGTACCGAGCCTCTGGGCATTTGAACCGACCTTTGAGAACTTCGAAGTGGTTAACGAACGCTCAGACTACGTCCAGTTCGCTTGGAACTCGGTAGTGACCAGCGTGTTGTCGACTGTGCTGGGTCTGCTGATCGCCGCTCCGGCGGCTTACAGCATGGCGTTTGCGCCGACCAAGGGTACAAACGGGCTGCTGCTGTGGATGCTCTCAACCAAGTTTATGCCAGCGGTGGGTGCTCTGCTGCCGATCTACGTGATCTTCCAGCAGCTCAATATGCTGGATACCAAAGCGGCGCTGGTCATCATCTTTACCATGATGAACCTGCCGATCATGGTGTGGATGCTCTACACCTACTTCAAAGATATCCCGCAGGAGATCCTTGAGGCGGCGCGTATGGATGGCGCCAGTGTTTGGGATGAGTTCAAACATGTACTACTGCCACTGGGTATTGGTGGTCTGGCCTCAACCGGTCTGCTCTGTCTGGTGCTGGCGTGGAATGAAGCCTTCTGGGCACTGAACCTCGGTGCGGCTGAGGCCGGTACCCTGGCAACCATGATGGTGAGCTACTCAAGTCCTGAAGGTCTGTTCTGGGCGAAACTCTCTGCCGCGTCGCTGATGGCGATCGCCCCAATCGTTGTGATCGGTTGGTTCTCGCAGAAGCAGTTGGTTCAGGGTCTCACCTTCGGTGCAGTGAAATAAGTTGTTGGAGTAATTAGAAATGTCATATTTAGAGCTTAAGGGCGTTGAGAAGTACTACGGCGACTTTCACGCAATCAAAGGAATTAACCTAAACATCCAGAAGGGCGAGTTCATTGTATTCGTTGGCCCTTCCGGCTGTGGTAAATCAACGCTGCTGCGCATGATCGCGGGCCTTGAAGATATCAATGGCGGTGATCTGGTGCTGGACGGTAAGAACATCACAGACATGCTGCCCTCCAAGCGTGACCTGGCGATGGTGTTCCAGTCATACGCGCTCTACCCGCACATGACAGTGGAGGAGAACATGTCCTTCGCATTGCGTATCCAGAAAGAGGATCCGGCAGTGATCCAAGAGAAGGTGGCGAAGGCGGCTGAGAAGCTGAACCTGACCGACTACCTCAAGCGCACACCGAAGGAGCTCTCCGGTGGTCAGCGTCAGCGTGTGGCGATTGGTCGTGCGATCGTTCGCTCGCCTAAGGTGTTCCTGTTTGACGAGCCACTCTCTAACTTGGATGCGGCGCTGCGTGGCCAGACGCGTGTTGAGATTGCACATCTGCACCGCGAGCTGAACGCAACGTCCATCTATGTAACGCATGACCAGGTTGAGGCGATGACGCTGGCAGACCGCGTGGTGGTTATGCAGGCGGGTGTGATCGAGCAGTGTGGTACGCCGATGGAGCTGTACGATCGCCCAGC
>JAYQBD010000220.1:0-2330 GCA_038137135.1 Oceanospirillaceae bacterium
TCGAAGCTCTTCTTAATCATGCGCATGTACTGAAGCGACGCACCGTGCTCGGCATCCATAAATTTAAGTTTACCCAGGCCAATACCGTGTTCGCCCGATACCGTGCCGCCCAATCGCAGAGCGGTCTCGGCCAGCGCAGTAATAAACTGCTCACAGCGCTCCATCTCATCGGCATTATTTGGATCCACGCTCACACCGGCATGGAAGTTACCCTCGCCCACGTGACCGACAATAGTCGAGGTAAGACCCAAACGAACAGCATCATCTTTAGCCTGCACAACGGCCTCAGCCAGTTTAGAAATAGGCACACAGACATCGGTTGGCCAAAGGTGACCGCCCTCGCCCAGTGCAGCACTGGCGTAGTGTGATTTGTGGCGCATCGCCCAAAGCTTGTTGCGATCCTCGGACAGGGTCGCCGTGGTCCAACCTTCAGCACCAAACTCTTCAGCGATCTCGCCAAAGGCTTGCATCTGCTCTTGGACGCCCGAGGTGGTGCCGATGAACTCCAGGAAAAGATGCGGTACTTCAGGCAGCTCAGACTTGGAGTAGTTATTGAAGCCGCGCACCATCATCTCGTCGACCAGCTCGATGCGCCCCACAGGCAGGCCGCACTGGATCGTCATAATGACGCAGTTCACCGCATCTTCAATGCTTGGGAAGCGGCAAGTGGCCGCAGTTAGCGCTTCAGGGATACCGTGCAGTTTCAGCGTAAGCTCGGTGATAATGCCCAGTGTGCCCTCAGAGCCAACCATAAGGTGAGTCAGGTCATAGCCAGTTGCGGATTTCTTCGCCTGGTTACCGGTACGCATGATGGTGCCATCTGCCATCACCACTTCCATCGCCAACACGTTATCACGCATGGTGCCGTATTTCACCGCTGCAGTACCCGATGCACGTGTAGCGGCCATACCGCCAACAGAAGCGTCAGCACCTGGATCAACCGGGAAGAACAGGCCCGTGTTACGCAGCTCGTTGTTCAGCGTTTTACGGGTAATACCCGGCTGAACAACCACGTTGAGATCTTCAGCGTTGACCGCCAGCACTTTACTCATGCGAATCATATCGAGGCTGATACCGCCCTGTACTGCTAAGTGCTGACCCTCTAGGGATGACGCAGCACCGTAAGGCACAACCGGGCAGAGCTCTTCGTTACAGATCTTGACGATCTGCGACACTTCTTGGGTTGACTCTGGATACACTACAGCGTCGGGCAACGCCTTCTGATAGTAGGACTCGTTTTCGCCATGCAGCTCGCGCTCAGCGAGACTGGTAACAACGCGATCACCCAACAAGGCTGAAATTTTATCGATAGCAGACTGGATAGACATTACTTACCCCAACGCAGAACAAGCGGATCAAGAGGCTGAATAAGCTCCATCAGCAGCGATTTGGTATCCGGGTGCAGTGGAGAGATAGGGTGGCGACAAAAATCAGATTTAATGACGCCACCGGCAACCATCGCCGCTTTGGCAGACTGGAAGCCACACTGGCGGTTCTCATGGTTAACAGCCGGAAGCACGCGGGCGTAGCCTTCAACGGCTGCAGCACGGTTACCGGCAAGAAAATCGCGCACGATAGGACCGATAAGATCAGGAATCATTGCCGAGGTCATCGTACCCGTTGCACCCGCATCGAGATCGGCCAGCAGCGTGATCGCCTCTTCACCATCAAATGGCCCCTCAATAGCGGCGCCACCTTCGGCAATCAGAGCACGCAACTTGGCAGCGGCGCGTGGACACTCAATCTTAAACAGCTTGAGCATCTCAATCTCCTGCGCCATTTTTACCAACAGCGGTACAGGTAGATCGACGCCTGAGAGCGGTGCATCCTGCAACATAATAGGAATACCGACCTCACCGACTGCCTGGAACTGCTCGAAGGTCTGCTGAGCGTTCCCTTTGAGCAGAGCGCCGTGATACGGCGGCATCATCATGACAATATCGGCACCGAGATCCTTGGCGAAGCGCGCACGATCAACAACGATCGGAGTCGCAAAGTGGCTGATGGTAACAATAACCGGTACACGACCAGCCACATGCTCAAGACAGAGGCGCGTCAACGTTTCGCGTTCGGCATCGGAGATCAGAAACTGTTCTGAGAAGTTAGCGAGGATACAGATACCATCCACACCCTGATCTATCATCAGATCCAGGACGCGCTTCATCCCCTCCAGATCGACTGTGCCATCATCATTAAATGGGGTTGGCGCAACCGGCCAAATACCGGTGTAAGTAGCGTGTGTCATACTTCCTCTTAGCGGGCGGTTTGCAAGCCCACTAAAATGGTATACCGTTTGTAAAAAGTCAAACAAATTCGCGGCCCGCGCCGCG
>JAYQBD010000221.1:0-2315 GCA_038137135.1 Oceanospirillaceae bacterium
AGACGCTTACAGACATAGATAAACGAAGTGAGTGACTTGGTCGCCTTGAAGAAGTGCTTCAGATCTGCGTTCGATGAGTTAAACATCATACCGATAAAGGTGATGGTGCGCAGCGGTGGACGCAGCCGCTTCATCTCATTTCCGAGCTCAGTAATATTGAACGGCTTAGCCAAAATAGAGCGGCCAATATCAACGCCACCCGCATAGGTGGGGTGGTAGTCTGGGTAGAGGGTTGGCACAAACTGCACGCTGGTGTTGCTCTCGAAGAAGTCGACCATCTCTGGCCCCTTGTTCAGAAACGCACGCGCTGCTTTAGGATTAAAGGCTTCGCCCGCCTCTGTGCGCATGTACTCTTCGGCTGCATCAAGCGTGTCATCCGGGTTCTGCTTCAAACCATGATGGTTACATGGGATCCAGAGCACGCCGCCGGCGAACGCCGTGGTACCGCCATAAACGGATGCCTTCTCCACAACTTGGACATCCAACCCGTTATGTTTTGCGGTAATCGCAGTCGACAATCCGCCAGCACCTGACCCCACAACAAGGAGGTCAACTTCTCTCTTAATCGTCACTTTGAATCCCTCCTATGATTGCTGTGCGCCGAGCTTGTTATAGCCCGGACGCGGAATCAGATGCATTAATGTACTTTCGAGACCACCGTCGACACTGAGTTCGGCAGCGTTCACATATTCAGCCTTCTCGCTCAGCAAGAAGCAGACGGCATTCGCTATATCGCTCGGCAAACCGATGCGACCGCTGGCAGTCATACTCTCGCGTGCCCGGGTGATCTCTTGATCCTGGTAAAAGGCTTCCGATTGCGGTGTTTTGATCATGCCTGGACAGACGGCATTGCTGCGAATGTTATCTTCTGAGAGCTCAATCGCGAGCTGCTTAGAGAGCAACAGGATGCCCGCTTTGCTGGCACTGTAGGCACCCGAGTTGGTCTGCGCGAAATGTCCTGAAACAGAGGCGATATGAACCAGTGCCCCGCCGCCCTGCTGTTTCATCTGAGGGACGAAGCTGCGACTACAGATTAGTGTGCCGCGCAGGTTGGTATTAACCAGTCGATCCCAATCCTCGAGTGGCATCTCGCACGCTTTTCCGGGCCGGAAGATGCCGGCACAGTTCACTAGGCCATAGACCGGCCCATAGCTCTGCTGAACCTTCTCTGCCGCCTGTTCAACTGACTCAGGGTCGCTAATATCCACCTCAAGCAGCAGTGGAGTTTGGCCTTCGAAGTCCTTGAGGTCAGCCGCGCTGCTTGGATCCATATCCATAACCGCCACTTTCGCACCAACCGCTAACAGGGCCTCGACGATGCCGCGACCGATACCTCGACCACCACCCGTCACAGCAACAACTTTGCCGCTCAGCCCTAACCAATCACCCGCGCTCATTCACAGCCCCTGACATTTGTATTTATAAAAAACGCTCGACTAAACGCCTAACATAGGCGGGGCGGCAATAGTTGCAAAGTCAAAAAACGAGCTTATAGTAGGACAAAACAAACATAAAAACAGTCAAACCATGCCTACACAGAATATTCCCAGCTACGCCCTATACGGAGAAGTCTTTGATTCAAAAGGACTTCCCCCGATAAACATAGAACGAATCCAGAAGCGAGCCCAACCCAACGGGTGGAATATTCAACCACACCAGCACGAAAACCTTCTGCAACTACTCTTTGTCGAACAGAAAGGCGGACTCACCTTCTTTGACGGTCAGCAGGTGGAGTTCAAAGCCCCCTGCTTCATCGTGATTCCTTCAGAGACAGTCCACGGCTTCACGTTTGAGCCCGGTATCGATGGTTATGTGATCACCATTCCGCAGGAGCAGGTTGAGGCAGCACTAGCCCTAGTAGGTGGTACAGACCTGAGCATCATCCACAAAAGCGCGGTTATCGCAGGCGGCAAAGACCGCACAGTACTGAATCATCTGAAGACCCTATTCGAGACAGTCACCTTTGAGAGTCGCTATGCCGAGCGCTATCAGGAGAACTCATCGATTCACCTAGTCGGCTCCATCCTGATTCTGATCTCACGTTTGCGCACAGCGCTTGTGGGCGATGACCTATCGCCAGCCAACCGAAAGACGGATCTGGTAGAGCGATTCCGCACACTGGTCAACCGCGCAAGCACTTCGAACTTGTCGGTTGATGCCTATGCTGAACAACTCGGCATTACCGCTAGCCATCTACGTCGCCTCTGTCATGAGGTTATCGGCCAGAGCCCGTTATCCGTGGTTAATAAACGGCTGATTGTGGTGGCCCAGCGCGAGCTTGCCTACTCCACGATGAGTGTTCAGCAGATCGCCTT
>JAYQBD010000222.1:0-2280 GCA_038137135.1 Oceanospirillaceae bacterium
CACGCGCTTACTGTGGTCGCTTCAACTTCAAAGGTTCAGACCAGCAGAAGTTTGTAAAAGACCTTTCAGGTGGTGAGCGCAACCGCCTGCATATGGCGAAGTTGCTCAAAGAGGGCGGCAACGTGCTGTTGCTCGACGAACCAACCAACGACCTCGATATCGAAACCCTGCGTGCACTTGAGGAGGCGATTCTGGCCTTCCCCGGTTCTGCAGTTGTTATCTCGCACGACCGCTGGTTCCTCGATCGAATCTGTACCCATATGATCGCCTACGAGGGTGACTCGCAGGTTACCTTCTTTGAAGGCAACTACACCGAGTACGCTGAGGACTATAAGAAACGCTTTGGTAAGGATCACCAGCCGGAGCGCATCAAGTATCGCCGCATGAGCTAAGCGAAAGAGAGCTACCAAAAGAGGGCCCCGAATTCGGGGCCTTTTTATTGTGCGCTCAAACGCAAAAAGGGCCAGGCTGTGCTAAACCTAACAAGAGGCACTTGAAAGGTTGTACTGCTATGTCTGTGGAAAATTCTAATCGCCGTTTTGATCGCGTCGCTTTTGATGCAGAGTGTGAACTGCACATTACTGGCCAGCCACCCGCTGTGGTTGAACTCCATGACATCTCGTTAAAAGGGGCCTTAATCGAGTCTCCAACCGCACTGGACTTAGAGATAGGAGGGGACGCAGAGCTGATCCTCTATCTCTCTAATGAGGTGATGATTCGCATGCCATCTATCCTGCGCTCAGTGCGCGACAACTGCTACGGGTTTGAGGTCAACAAACTCGACCTGGATAGCATCGCCCATCTGCGTCGACTGATAGAGCTCAATCTCGGTTCGGAGGAGCTGGTCCACCGCAACCTAGAAGCGCTGGTGCAGAACTAGATCAGTGTTCGTGGCACTCTAAATAGCATCAAGCGCCTGTGTAAGACGATCCACCGCGACAACCTCAAGCCCAGGAATTGAATCCTTGGGCTTGTTTGCTTTAGGTACGATCGCGCGTTTAAAGCCATGCTTGGCCGCCTCTCGAATGCGCTCCTGACCATTGGGCACAGGGCGAATTTCGCCGGAGAGACCGACCTCACCCAACACGATCAGATCGCCGGGCAAGGCCTTATCTCTAAAGCTTGATACCACGGCTAACAGCAGCGCCAAATCGGCACCGGTCTCGACCACACGGATACCACCGACCACATTGATAAACACATCCTGGTCACCGGTCATCAGCCCGCCGTGGCGGTTGAGTACGGCCAACAGCATCGCAAGACGATTTTGATCCATACCCACAGCAACCCGACGGGGATTTGAGTGATGCGAACTATCTACCAGTGCCTGCAGTTCAACCAGCATTGGACGGGTGCCTTCCCACACCACCATCACGACACTGCCGGGGCGCGGCTCTTCACCGCGCGACAGGAAGATTGAGCTAGGATTTTTAACCTCTTTAAGGCCCGCTTCGACCATGGCGAAAACGCCCAGTTCATTGACCGCACCAAAACGATTTTTGTGGCTACGAAGCGTTCGAAAACGGCTATCAGATTCGCCTTCAAGCTGCAGCGAGCAGTCGATCATGTGCTCAAGCACCTTGGGCCCCGCCAGAGAACCATCTTTGGTGACATGACCTACGAGGAATATGACGGTACCTGTCTGCTTAGCGTAGCGTGTGAGGTAGGCCGCACTCTCGCGCACCTGTGCAACTGAACCGGGCGCTGATTGCACATCAGCAACATGCATCACCTGGATAGAGTCGATAACGATTACCTTCGGTTTGAGCTGGTCCGCCACATCACAAATCGTCTCTACGTTGGTCTCCGACAGCATCTTTAGCTCACCAACATCTAAACCGAGACGCTTACCGCGCATGGCTACCTGCTGCAGCGACTCTTCGCCTGTAACATACAGCGCTGGCATCTGACGAACCAGCTCGGCCATCGTCTGCAGTAGAAGCGTACTCTTGCCGGCACCCGGATGACCGCCAATCAACACTGCGGATCCAGGAACCAGACCACCGCCGAGCACACGGTCAAGCTCGCCAATTCCTGTGCCCATGCGTGGCATCTCCGCGAGGGCAACTTCACTCAGGCTGACCACCTTACCCTTGCTAGCGGCGTCGCCTGCATAGCCCGAACGACGCAAGGCAGCCTGGGCACCACCCGCGGGAGCACTTCCCAATCGAACTTCAGTTAGCGTGTTCCAAGCCTTACAGGCTGTGCACTGTCCCTGCCACTTAGTGAAGTCGGCACCACAGTCGTTACATACATATGCCTGTTTGGTCTTAGCCATCG
>JAYQBD010000223.1:0-2245 GCA_038137135.1 Oceanospirillaceae bacterium
GCGCTTGGCGTGTTGCTAGCCAGGTCGACCAGATACTCGAGGCCGCCACAGGCTTCAAGCTCGCCAGTACGGTCTAACTCTTCAGAGAGCGTAACTACATCGATCGGGCGTCCCAGATCGATCAGCTTCTGCATAGTACGGAAGATATTGCGGTGATTGCCGCTGTAGAAGTGCGAATCAACAACAATCTCCGAGACCACGTCCCAGGCGTTGTTATCTAGCATCATGCCGCCCAGTACAGACTGCTCCGCCTCCATCGAGTGCGGGGGTACCTTGGCACGCTCTACTTCACGGTCGTAATCAGCTCTTTCCACGCGTAACTAACTCAAATAAATCAGAAATATGTTCGGCCGCTCACTATAACACAGGCATTCCAGAGTAGGAGCGCAGTTTACTGCGCGACGCACTACTCCCTCTTTTCTGCCTCTGGTTTGACCATGCGGTTTTCAAGCCGCACTTCCTGCAGAAATAGCGCAGCGATAAGGCCCAGCACACAGAAACTGCCAGCAACCCAGAAGATCGGGTGCATTGCATCAACCACCACAGAGCCGATCATCTGCTGCACCTCAGGCGAAAATGAAGCAAGCATGGATGGGCTGATAACGAACTCACCGCTCTCACTGAATATGCCGTCAATTTCAGCAGTCTCAAACTGCGCCAACATACGCGCAGTGAAGATCGCACCAAGCACGGCAACACCCAGGGAACCGCCAACCTGACGAAACATCACGCCTGCGGCCGTTGCTGTACCCAGCTGTTGGCGCGGCACGACATTCTGTACAGACGAGGTGACCACGGGAAAGATACATCCCATGCCCAGACCAACCGTCAGCAAGTAAACAGAAAACGTTACTAAGCCGGTGGTCACATGCAACTGCGATAGCAACACCATACTCAGTGTTAGAAAGGCCATACCAATAATGGTGATGTAGTAGTAGCGCCCCGTTTTACCCATGTAACGCCCAGCGAGGGTAGACGAGGTGACGATGCCTAGAGTCATCGGAATCATCGCTAAGCCCGACTCAGTGGGCGATATACCCAAGGCGATCTGAAGATAGAGCGGCAAAAAGGTGATTGAGCTGAACATCGCCATACCCGAGATAAAACCTATGACACTGGTCAGCGTGAAGATATTCATTTTGAACAGACTCAGCGGCAAAATGGGTTCCGCAGCGCGGCGCTCAATCCAGACAAACAGTAGCAACGCACCAATCGAGATCAAGATTAACGCCTGAGCCTCGAGTGACGACCAGGGAAAGGAGCGTCCACCCAAACTAGAAACGAGAGTCAGCGCCGCCAATGTGATGCTCAAAAACAGAGCACCCGCCCAGTCGATTTTATGTTTTACCCTTTGGCCAGTGGGGTGAAAACCTGCGATAAAGCCTGCAATAGCCAAAAGCCCTACGGGAATATTGATAAAGAATATCCAGTGCCAGCTCGCCACATCGACCAGCCAACCACCTGCCAACGGGCCCACGACGCTGGCGAGCGAAAATATCGCCGCGAAGACTCCCTGCATCTTGCCGCGATCTTTGGGCGGCAACACATCAGCAACAACTGAGAGCGCTAGCACAAACAACCCACCACCACCGAAGCCTTGTATGACGCGAGCAATAATTAGCGCATTCATGCTGTATGCAAGACCACAGAGCACCGAACCAATGAGAAACAAGCTGACTGAAACCATCACCATAGCGCGGCGTCCGAACAGATCGCCAAGCTTGCCATAGAGAGGGGCTGAAACCGTTGAGGAGAGTATGTAGGCGGTAACCACCCAAGATAGCTGATCTATCCCTTTTAGATCCGCAACGATGGTCGGAAGTGCCGTGGAGACAATCGTTTGATCGAGAGCTGCCAACATCAGCAACATACCGATCGAGAGTATAACCAGAGGAACCGATTTTGCCGGCGACGCTAAAGCTGTATTCGAATCAGACATGGGGACCTCGATTGGAATCCGGGAGTTTGCGTCTCCGGCGATCGCCGCGCTCGGCCACCCGGGCCTTCGCGGCAAACGTTACATCCCTGTACAAAAAAAAACCGCGCCGAAGCGCGGTTTTCTTATAACAACAAACTAATTACTCTGCTTCAACAGTCAGAGTAATAGATGCTGTAACTTCTGCGTGCAGCTGAACGTCAACTTCGAACTGGCCAGTTGTACGGATAACACCGTTTGGCAGACGAACTTCTGACTTCTCAACTTCAGTACCAGCAGCAGTGATCGCATCAGCGATATCTTTGCTAC
>JAYQBD010000224.1:0-2241 GCA_038137135.1 Oceanospirillaceae bacterium
TATCACCCGCGCGCTCTGCCTCCTGGCCAAGGCTGAAGATCAAGCGCGCATAGCGTCCACCGATCCAGTCATTGATGGGTTGGACGGCGCGCGCGAGTTCGATCCGCTCACCGAGTGGCAAGGACTCGCTTAGCTCATAAAGAGCATTGAGCGCGAGGTACTGGTCCACCTCTTCACGTTGATTAAATGCGCGGCTTGATTCAGTGAGTTCGACCGGCTCGTAATTGAAATAGCCCAGCTCAGTAACGACAAACTCGCTCCAGCTCTGGCGTAAATTACCGAAAAACATCAGTCGCAGACGATCGAAGAGCGGCTGGCAGGTCAAGGCTGCGCTGGGGGCCTCCCTGTCTAACCAGTTTGCCAAGCTCATCGAGGGGAGATCTTGAGTCGCTAGTGACTCTTTGATGCGTGCTTTGGATGCGCTCTTGGGGAGTGGTTTAGTGATGCAACGGTTGTGAACCCCAAGCAACTCTTCACGGTTCAACAGGTCGGCGAGTTGGTCGCTACTCACCAGGGGTTCAAGCTCAACCAGTTCAAGTGACTCGAGCACCTGCAACAGGATAGGTACGGGCGTATTGATCTCTGCGTAGTGCTGCAGTTGATGTGCGCGGTAAAGCGTCTGTGTACGCATTACCATACGCACCAGAAGAGCTTGGACATCGGTTGGCGCCTCCAAGAGACCGTCGAGTGACTTGAGTTCATCCGCTGTCAGCAGGTCTGCGTGCAACTGGCGCACCCAACTTATCAGTGTTCGCGCGTTCTCTAGATAGTAAAGCGGGTTATCCAGCGATGCGGCTACCGGGGGATTACCTTGAATATCTGTCATTGGCTGCGTTTGACTCGCAAGACTATTTTGCCGATGTGCGCTTTCTTCAGGAAGCTTTTCTGCGCCTGCTCAATCTCTTCAAGCTCAAAGGTTTGCCCAACCAGTGGTTTGATCTCACACGACTCGATTCGTTTGACCAAGTTGGGAAACACCTCAGCATCAATAATCGTTCCACCAAAAAAGCTCAGGTCTTTGAGGTAGAGCGTGCGCACATCCAGCTCGACGATGGGTCCGCCAATGGCGCCTGAGACAGCGTAACGTCCACGAGGTTTGAGAACCTCGAGCAACTGAGGGAAAGTGCTGCCGGCAACAAGATCGATTACCACTGTCACACTGTTTTGGCCCAGCGTCTCAAGTAGATCGGCACCGCGGTCCACACATCGGTCAGCGCCTATTGCGATAAGCTGTTCTGCTTTAGCGCTCTGCGTCTGAGCAATGACGGTCGCGCCACGCGCTTTCGCCAGCTGCACGGCAGCAGAACCAACGCCTCCGGAGGCGCCAGTTACCAGTACGGTATCTTCGCGTCCAACTGAGGCGCGAGTCAGCAGGTTTTCTGCAGTGGAATAAGAGCAGGGGAAGGAGGCGAGTTCGATATCGCTCATATCTGAGTCAACGCGGTGGGCATAGCGAGATGCAACTTTGGTGTAGTCGGCAAAACCACCATCGCACTCTGAACCCAAGTACCAGGGGCTCTCCAGTGGTTTGCCTGCGGCCTCGTGCATACTCGGCTCGACGATTACACGCTCGCCGATACGAGAAGAGTCAACACCCGTGCCAACGGCTACTATCTCACCACAGACATCAGCTCCTTGAATGCGTGGAAGTTGCAGCGCAGAACCACCCCAGCCGGCATCATCGCTCGAACCTTCGTTCTTTGAGTACCAACCGATGCGTGTATTGATATCGGTGTTGTTGACCGCGGCAGCGCTTACGCGGATGAGCACCTCCTGTCTGCCCGGTTTCGGTAAGTTTATATCTGAACGGATTGCGAGCATGTCATAGCCGCCGTGTCCGATCAGTTGAACACCACGCATAGCTTTAGGCAGAATAGTCAAGTTTCCTCCTCGAGAATCTAAGCTCTGCGATAAGGAGGGTACCTGTTTCGCAGTAAACCGTTGAAGGGTAAAGATACCTTGTAAACCTGAGTTTGTAATACCGCAAACCTGAGATTGCTTTCCGCTAACGACACTTTTTTGCCTAGCTCGCCCAATGACCCTGATTGTGGCTTGACCCGACTGGAGCGCTGAGCGATTAATGCACTTTCGTTTATTCGTACAATGCATAATTATAAAGAGTAAGGTAAACAAGATGAGTGATATCTCCATAGCGCGCGCCGCAACGCTTAAGCCGATACAAGAGGTAGGCGCGGGCCTCGGCATACCGCAAGAGCAACTGCTGCCCTATGGCCATGACAA
>JAYQBD010000225.1:0-2232 GCA_038137135.1 Oceanospirillaceae bacterium
AATGGTGGGTCGTATAGGATTCGAACCTATGACCAATTGGTTAAAAGCCAACTGCTCTACCAACTGAGCTAACGACCCCCACCGATCTCGGGTTTGGCTCCTCGAGCTGGACTCGAACCAGCGACCAATAGATTAACAGTCTACTGCTCTACCAACTGAGCTATCGAGGAAAAACCCTTTGTGTATCCTAATGGCGGAGGGACAGGGATTCGAACCCTGGGAGCCTCTCGACTCGTCGGTTTTCAAGACCGGTGCTTTCGACCACTCAGCCATCCCTCCGTTAGGATGGGCGCAGATTCTACCGTGATATTTTTTTCCGTCAACAGTTGGTTGGATCTTTTTTACAATTAATCCGCCAACTGATCAGATTTGCAGCAACTCTGGCGAATAATTCATCAACACTGGACAGTTTATGTACAACTTCTCAGAGGACACCCGCTAACTCTTGTAGCGCATCTCTATCCAGCACCGAGAGCACACCCTGTTTCTCAGAGATCTGATTAAGTCGTTTTAACTCGGCGAAATGACGCGACACGGTCTCGACAGTTAGCCCAAGGTATTGGCCCAATTCACGCCGACTCAGAGGCATGGGCGCAGAGTCCTGCTCTGCCACCCAGTCCAGCACAAACCAGGCCACCCGTGCTTTGGATTTGAGCAGGCTGACATGCGTTAGATGCTCTTCGGTTTTCATCACCTGCTGTAGCGCGCGCTCGATGATCGCCTGATTAATTGCAGGACTCTGGTCACGCAGCTCTTTGAGTCGCTCAACCGAGAGTTGACACAGCTCCACATGGCCAAGCGCTTCAGCTGTATGGCGATAGTTAGAGTCGACAACCAGTTTCTCGTAGCCGAACAGATCACCGGGCTTCACGATACGCACTATCTGCGCCTCACCCTCAGAGTTGAAGCGCGTCAGCTTCACAAAGCCCTGGCGCAGGGTGTAGATGAGGTTAAGGCGTTCGCCCTCAGAGTAGACAACCTCGCCCGAGTCGTAGGTAACAACTCGAGTCTGAAAGTCCTCAATGAGGCTCAACTCAGACTTTTCTAGGCAGCCGAACAAGCTCTGTGGTCGAATTGGACAGGTTAGGCAGTGGCCGCGGCCTACTAAGGTACCCATGGCATTCCTTAATGGGGTCAGACCCCTTTTTGGGATAAATGTCACCTAACCCGACTGCGGCATTATGACGTACACTTATCACTGAATTTTTTTGCAGTTTATCGCTAATGGACTCATTAACCCAAATAGTACTTGGCGCGTCAGTCGCTGCCGTCTGTGTAAAGCCCGAGCATCGCCGCAAAGCCGCGCTAGTGGGCGCTGCACTGGGCACTCTCCCCGATCTGGATGTGCTGATCGATTACGGTGACGCAGTCTCTAACTTCACCTATCACCGTGGTTTCAGTCACTCGCTGTTTGTGCTGATACCCTTCGCGGTTGGAGTCTGGTGGTTGTTGAAGCAGTTCTGGGAACCGGTCAAAGCGGCACCGCGTCCCTGGTTCTATGCGGTGCTTCTGGCGTTGGCTACCCATCCGTTGTTGGACGCACACACCGTCTACGGCACGCAGCTGCTCTGGCCCATACCCACGCCTCCGGTAATGTGGAGCACACTGTTTATTATCGACCCGCTCTACACGCTGCCTTTGCTGGTTGGAATGATCGCTATTCTGGCTCGGCCTACCGGGCGTTTTGCCGCACGCGCACTCTCTACCGGTCTGGTATTCAGCACGCTCTATCTGGGCTGGAGCTGGACAGCTAAAGCAATTGTTGAAAACAAGGTGGCTAGCGCGCTCAACGGCTCGGGCGGGCGGGTACTGACAACACCGGCGCCATTTAACACTCTGGTTTGGCGTATCTTGGTCGTTGAGGATGACACCTACAAAGAGGGCTACTACTCCGTGCTAGCGCCCAATCGCTCGATTGAGTTTACCGAGCACGATAAGAACCTCACCCTGATCAAAGCGGCCGATCACCTCGCCGCTGTCGACCGACTGCAGTGGTTCTCGCACGGGTTTATAAAGGGCAGCATGCGCGAGGACTATCTGGTAATTACGGACCTGCGCATGGGTGTGGAGGGAAGCTATGTCTTCAACCATGCGGTGGCGAGCAAACCGAGCGAGAGTTTTGAGCCAATTGTCAGCCGGCAGTTACCACAGAGTTTCAGCGGCGAGGATATCAGCCGCCTGTGGGAGCAGATCAAAGCGATGCACTGAGGCGCGTCCGCTGTACAAAGGCTG
>JAYQBD010000226.1:0-2200 GCA_038137135.1 Oceanospirillaceae bacterium
GCCTCACGACAGGCTGCAAACGCTTCAGGCAGAATTTGATCGAGCGACTCGCCCTGCTCTAGGCGGGCGCGGAAGTCTGCAGACTTTCCTTTGAGTTCATCGTCGCTCAGGGCTTCGAAACTTGGTTCGAGCTCGTTGATCTGTTTGACCACCTTCCCCATGCGTTTTAGTTCGCGATCGTTTTTGCTACCGAAGAGTTTTTTAAGAATATTTGTCAGCATGGTTTGGTCATCTAGAGTTTCAGTTTGTATCTAATTGGGGGCGGTGAAGCGACAAATCAACTAGCGCTTAAAAATCATCGACCCCTAAATGAAAACAGGGCCTCATAACGAGGCCCTGTTTTATACCATAAGTCGATCCGTTAAACAGCCGCCGCAGGGCGCTGATAGGAGATTGGCGCTTTGTGCTCGTCGGTTTCGAAGGTGACGATCTCGTAAGCCGACTCATCCGCCAACAACGTGCGTAACAGGCGGTTGTTGAGGAAGTGGCCAGATTTCAGACCATAGAACTCGCCGATCAGGCTCTTACCAAGCAGGTAGAGGTCGCCGACAGCATCCAGAATCTTGTGTTTTACAAACTCATCTTCGTAGCGCAGACCGTCATCATTGAGAATGCGGTAGTCGTCTACAACGATGGCGTTATCGAAGCTGCCACCGAGTGCCAGGTTCTGCGAGCGGAGGTACTCGATATCACGCATAAAGCCGAAGGTACGGGCGCGAGCCACCTCTTTTACGAACGAAGTGCTGGAGAAATCCAGTGCCGCTTCCATCGTGCCATCTTTGAAGGCTGGGTGATCAAACTCAATCTGGAAACCGACTTTGAACCCATCGAACGGTTTGAACATAGCCGCTTTGCCCTCAGCTTCAACCCGTACCTCTTTCTTGATACGGATAAACTGCTTGGCCGCTTCCTGCTCTTCAATACCGGCTGACTGCACCAGAAACACAAACGGAGCCGCACTACCGTCCATGATAGGCACCTCTTCAGCGCTCAGTTCAATGTAAGCATTATCGATGCCCAGACCAGCCAAGGCCGACAAAAGGTGCTCGATAGTCGCTACACGCACACCATCTTTGGCAATATTGGTGGAGAGAGTGGTATCGGCAACGTTCAACGCCAGCGCCGGAATCTCAACCACAGGATCAAGGTCAACACGTCGAAATATGATACCCGTGTTTACAGGAGCCGGACGGAGGGTCAGATAGACTTTCTGACCGCTATGGAGACCGATACCCGTCGCTTTGATGCTGTTTTTGAGGGTGCGTTGCTTGATCATGCGAAGCGATTACCAACTTAAAGTTCAACTAACCGCTAATGATATAGCAAATAACCGCCCGATCCTAGGGATCAGACGGCCATTGCTTAAAAAATATTCAGTTTCGGTTCAGCGACGAGCAAAAGCTGGAATATCGAGAAGATCGAGATCAAGTTCCGCAGTTTCGGATTTTGGACGGTCCAGAAGTGCCTCTTTGCGATCGCGACGCAGGATCTCTGGCAATTCGATTTTTGTCAGATCGATCTCTACACCCGACTGAGGTGTTGTAGAAACGAGCACCGGCGCGTCAGTCGCAAGCGGTGTCTGCTGCATGACTGGCGCATCCTCAACCGGCGCTGCCACGGCTTCTGCACGATCGAGGCCCGTTGCCACCACAGTCACCTTAATCTGATCACCCAGAGAGGGGTCAATCGCCGTACCGATCACGACAGTCGCATCATCGGCAGCGTACTCGTGAACGATCTCACCCACTTCCGAGAACTCACCGAGGCTCAGGTCCTCACCGGCAGCGACATTGACCAAGACGCCCTTGGCACCCTTGAGGCAGACGTCCTCAAGCAGCGGGCTGTTCACAGCCATCTCAGCCGCTAGCGTTGCACGCTCATCGCCCGAAGCAATACCGGTGCCCATCATCGCCATGCCCATGGAGTCCATAACGGTGCGCACATCGGCAAAGTCGACGTTGATCATGCCCGGTGCAGTGATCAGATCTGCGATACCTTGAACGGCTCCCTTCAGCACATCGTTCGCTTGACCAAAAGCGTCAATCAACGACGCTTTGCGTCCCAACACAGGAACCAGCTTATCGTTGGGGAGGATAATTAAAGAGTCGACGGCAGCGCGCAGCTCTTCAATGCCTTTGTCCGCCACATCGGTACGACGACGGCCTTCAAATTTGAACGGGCGTGTTACCACCGCAACACT
>JAYQBD010000227.1:0-2200 GCA_038137135.1 Oceanospirillaceae bacterium
TTGACTAGTCTTGAAGAGATGAACCGCGTTATTAAAACCTGATCAGGACGATAGACTATGGCAACGGCCACCGCTACAAAGACCAAGAAGGCTGAAAAATTCATCACCTTCGAATGGACCGGTCGCGACAAGAGCGGCAATATTTCAAAAGGCAAGATCGACGCTAAAGATGTGGCCGGTGCCAAAGCCACACTGCGTAAACAGGGTATAGTTCCGCAAAAGATCGCTAAAGAGCGCACCTCGATTCTCGGCAACAAAGATAAACCGATAAAACCGGTTGATATCGCCTTTTTCACCCGCCAGATGGCCACGATGATGAAATCTGGCGTCCCTATGCTTAAAGCGCTGGAGATCGTTGCCGGCGGTGCTGAAAAGAACAAACTTAAGAAACTCGTTTACGATATTCGTGCCGATGTGAACTCCGGTACAGACTTCTCTCGATCACTCGCGAAATACCCTGAGTACTTCGATGATCTCTACTGTTCGCTGGTCGCAGCCGGTGAGCAGTCCGGTGCGCTTGAGACCATGCTTGATCGTATCGCGACCTATAAAGAGAAGATGGAGTCGCTGAAAGCGAAAATCAAAAAGGCACTCACTTACCCGATCGCCGTTATCGTGGTGGGTGTTCTGGTTACCGCGATTCTGCTCGTGAAGGTCGTACCCGTATTCGAAGATGTATTCTCGAGCTTCGGTGCCGACCTCCCGGCATTCACCATGTTTGTCGTTAATCTCTCGTATTGGGCCCAAGACTGGTGGTGGGTTGGTTTACTGGGAACCATCGCTGCAGGCTTTGCTTTCAAGCAAGCTCATTTACGTTCAGAGAAGTTTCGTAACTGGTTAGATAAAACCGTGTTGAAGATTCCAGTGATCGGCAACGTACTCTACGAAGCGGCGATCGCCCGCTTTGCCCGCACCTTATCGACCACTTTCGCAGCGGGTGTGCCGCTGGTGCAAGCACTGGACTCCTGTGCCGGCGCCTCAGGTAACTATGTATTCCGCGAGTCTATTTACCAGATACGAAACGGCGTCGCCGGTGGCCAGTCGCTCACCAACGCCACCAATATGACCGGCATCTACCCCGCCATGGTGGTTCAGATGATCTCTATTGGTGAAGAGGCGGGTTCACTTGAGGGGATGCTGGACAAAGTCGCTGCCTTCTACGAGGAGTCAGTCGATAACGCTGTTGATAACCTATCGAGCCTACTCGAACCCCTAATTATGGTGATTCTGGGTACTCTGGTCGGTGGCCTCGTTGTCGCCATGTATCTACCGATCTTCCAGCTGGGTAATGTCGTTGGTTAAACCATTCGGCTGAGACAGATTAAGGAAAAGGAATGCCCGAATTTCTCCTGGACGGAGCCCTAGCCTGGCCCATCGCTGCCGTACTCTCATTGATGGTCGGCAGCTTTCTGAATGTAGTGATACTGCGCCTCCCAAAAATGATGGAGTTGGAGTGGCAGTCTGAGCTTGATGAAGCCGCGGGCAAGGAAGCCGCCGACTCAGAACCACAAACCTTTAACCTCTCCAAGCCCAGATCGCGCTGCAATAACTGTGGTCATATGATCACTTGGTACGAGAACGTTCCCGTCATCAGTTGGCTGATTCTTCGTGGCAAATGCTCCACCTGCAGCACCGCCATCTCAGCACGCTACCCGCTCATCGAAGCACTTACTGCGCTACTCGGCGGCTTTATCGGCTGGCAATATGGCCTCGGTCTAGAAGGCGCAGCCCTGCTGCTATTGACCTGGTCACTGATCGCACTGACTTTCATTGATATCGACCACCAACTCCTACCTGACCGCATCACGCTACCACTAGTCTGGCTGGGCCTACTCCTTAACACCCAAGAAGCGTTCACGACCCTCTCAAGCGCAGTCTGGGGCGCAGCCATCGGTTATCTTTCACTTTGGACTGTTTACTGGGTCTTCAAGCTGCTTACTGGCAAGGAGGGTATGGGCTACGGCGACTTCAAGCTTCTGGCCGCGATCGGCGCCTTTGGGGGCGTCGCAGTGCTACCGCTGACCATATTGCTCTCGTCAGTCGTCGGTGTTGTGCTAACACTTGCGATCTCCGCCACCGGAAAACGCTCCGCTTCTGAACCTCTGCCGTTTGGCCCTTATCTGGCGATTGCTGGATGGGTGGCGATTATTTGGGGTGGGGAGATTAATGCTTGGTATCTTGGCTTGCTGATGCATTGAGC
>JAYQBD010000228.1:0-2193 GCA_038137135.1 Oceanospirillaceae bacterium
AAGTGCGCTTGGTCACAAGCTAATTTCCAAACCGAATTTCTCTCATTCTGCCGCAGGTGGACGATCATGCCTAGTACTCGCGGCACTGGTGGGGTATTCCGAGACGCGCTCGAGCCATCCATGGGTCGCTCCGTGTTTTACTCGCCGCGCGCTTGCTCCTGCGTCGCGCGGCATACCGTTCATCCATGAACATATCCTTGTAAAACACGGGTCTCGGAACACCCCACCAGCACCGCGAGCACACCTAGGATTTCTGTCCTTCCATCAAAGGAAGTACCACAACCTTAGGAGGCAGCTGAGGGCTCGGGAGAGGGAATCGGGGATCTTGATTTACAGGGATGTAAATCACGAAGCGATCCAAGGATGGTTTAAGCGGGCCCCGATCCCTCTTCCGAGGTCTTGGCTGCCCGCGAAGAACTTAAGCTGTTACTTCAAATCTTCGTAAGGAAGACCCACATATTGCTCGGCAATAACCTTGCGGCCCGCCTCGCTCTGCAGGAAGTAGTTCACTTCAGACGTCATGAAACGGTCGCGCATCTGCGGGTCCATCGCGCTGTCGCCAGCTTCATCACCAAACTCATGCAGCAGACTAGTGAGCCACCAGCTGTAGCGCTCGGCATTCCATACGCGACGTAGAGCGATCTCTGAGTACTGCTCGGTGCAGCTTTTGTCACCCTGCTCGTACACGCGGCGGAAGATCTTTAACAGCGTTGCCACATCGCCGGCTGCAAGATTGAGGCCTTTGGCACCCGTTGGTGGAACGATGTGAGCAGCATCGCCGACGAGGAACAGATTTCCATACTGCATTGGCTCACAAACGAAAGAGCGCAGAGGCGCAATGCTCTTCTCGATGCTTGGGCCGGTCTGCATATTAGCGGCGACTTCAGGCGGTAGGCGTTTCTTCAGCTCTTCCCAGAAAGCGTCGTCTGACCAGTCTTCAACTTTGTCAGTCAGTGGCACCTGCAGGTAGTAACGCGAGCGTGTGGGAGAGCGCTGGCTGGCGAGGGCAAAGCCGCGTTCGTGTTTTGCGTAGATGAGCTCTTCGTGACAGGGAGGCACATCGGCCAATAGACCCAACCAACCGAAGGGGTAAACACGTTCAAATTCAGTGCGCACCTCTGCCGGGATTGTCTGGCGGGATACGCCGTGGAAGCCGTCACAGCCGGCGATGTAATCACAATCGAGGCGGTACTGCTCGCCGCCATGGGTAAAGGTGACGTAAGGGGTGTCGCTCTTTACGTCCATTGGCTGCACGTCAGATGCTTCGTAGTAGGTTGGCAGATTCGCACCGCTACGAGCCTCCATCAAATCCTGAGTGATCTCGACCTGTCCGTAGCACATCACGACGTCACCGCCGGTCAGCCCTTTGAGGTCAACACGGGTATCCTTGCCCTGCACGGAGAAGATTACACCTTCATGAACATGACCCTCAGTCTCCATGCGCTGCTGCACGCCAGCCTCACGCACGAGGTTAACAAAGCCCTGCTCAAGAATACCCGCACGAATCCGACCCAAAACGTACTCACCGGTAACACGCTCCAGAATAACGTTGTCGATACCGTATTTGTGCAGCAACTGACCCAGCAACAAACCGGACGGACCGCCGCCGATAATCGCGACCTGTGTTTTTATCGTTTTCATCTGACACTCTCAAACTTGGATTTATCACTTAGTGCCTACATTTTGCTCAGATAGATCAGGTACGCACAGGTAGATATCAGGCAAAGAATTGTACTTTTCCGTTATAGCATGGCTAATTTTGACAAAATATTGAGGATTGGGTGTACTTTACCGACGGAATGAATCGCCACCTCTTCGAGGGGGCTCCTACACCAGACCGTTAAGTAGGAGCGAGCGCAGCACGCGATCAAATCGAGTCGTCGGTGGCGTCGTAGTGTTGGTCGCGAAACTGACCCGGGGCACTGCCGGTGGCACGCTTAAACGCGCGGGAGAAGTAAGCAGGGTCTTTAAATCCCAAATCAAAGGCGATCTCATCCAGACTCGCTCGGGTGTAGATCAGACGACGCTTCGCCTCCAACATAAGACGCTCTGCGATAAGGTTTTTTGCGGTACTGTCAAAAGCCAGTTTGGATTGGCGATTAAGGCGGTCAGCACTCATACCCAGCTCCTGAGCATACCGCTCGACCGTCCAGTGCAGCCGGTAGTGCTCCTCAATGAGTTGTCGAAAGCGCC
>JAYQBD010000229.1:0-2174 GCA_038137135.1 Oceanospirillaceae bacterium
GTTAGTTTTTTTGTTTTTCTTGTTGGCATTTGGTTTACCTTTAAAAGTCTCTTCAAAAGAGGCCTTTTATCTTGTTCGGTCGCGTCATTCGGCTGTTCCGAATAACCCTCCTACGGAGCGACTACGGGAGGTCGGCATACAGCGCTTGGTACGGTGGTAGTTCGATCTGGTTATCAACAAAGCGACCGGTGAACCCGTGCTCGGTATGTACCTTCTGAATCTCGCCGCTGTATTGCACGAAAATGCTCTCGCCGGTCATATTGATTGCGACCAATAACTTCTGTTGGTCACAGCTGCGAGTGAACACCAAAGCTTCGCCTGTACCCTCAATCAGGTCTAGGTCGCCATCGATCAATGCGGGCTGATGTTTACGCCAGTTGATGAACTGGCGTACAGAGCGCAGCGTTGAACCCTTGCTATCCTCCTGCTCTGAAACCGACAGGGCTAAATGGCGCTCGTCTACTGGTAGCCAAGGCTCTACGATCGCGAAGCCACCGTGATCGGCATCACTCCATGGCATCGGCGTGCGGCAACCGTCACGGCCTTTGTACTCTGGCCAGAAGGTGATGCCGTAAGGGTCCTGCAGACGCTCGAATGGAACCTCCGCTTGAGGCAGGCCAAGCTCTTCACCCTGATAAAGACAAGCGCTGCCGCGTAGACTCATTAGCATCGCTAAAGAGATGGCAGGAAAAAGCGTTGGATCTTCATTTTTGCCCCAGCGCGTGGCGCTGCGCTGAACATCGTGGTTCGAAAGCGCCCAGCAGGGCCAGGCATCACCAGCCTTCTCTTTGAATTTTTTCAACACGTCACGCACAAACTCCGCACCGTTCTCATTTTCGAGCAGGTCGAAGGTGTAGGCCATATGGAGCTTATCGCCACCGCTTGTGTATTCGGCCATGCGCTCGAGCGCGCTGTACGGATCCACGCCAATCTCACCCACCGTGGTGGTGCCCGGATATTCATCCATCAACTTGCGCATGTCCTTCAAAAACTCGAGGTTCTCTGGACGGCTCAGGTTGTAGATGTGACGCTGACGCGAGAAGGGGTTGCTACGATGGATGCCACCTGGAGGCGGTTCATCCGCCGGCAGCGGTGGATTGTTGCGCAGTTCGGCGTCGTGGTAATAGAGGTTAACGGTATCCAAGCGGAAGCCATCAACGCCCAGGTCCAGCCAGAAACGCATGTTATCTAGATTAGCCTGCCGCACCGCAGGGTTGTGGAAGTTGAGGTCCGGTTGGCTGGTTAGGAAGTTATGTAGGTAGTACTGCTCACGGCGTGTATCCCACTGCCATGCCGAGCCGCCAAAGAGTGATAGCCAATTGTTGGGTGGCGTGCCATCCTCTTTGGGATCAGCCCAGACGTACCAATCCGCCTTGGGATTGTCGCGGTTTGCGCGACTCTCTTTGAACCATTCGTGCTGGTCAGATGAGTGGCTGATCACCTGGTCAATGATGACCCTAAGGTCCAGGCGATGTGCCTCATCCACCAGGGCTTTGAAGTCATCCAGCGAGCCGAACATGTCGTCCACATCACGGTAGTCGGAGACATCGTACCCAAAGTCATCCATCGGCGAGGTGAAAAATGGAGAGAGCCAGATCGCATCGACACCGAGTGATGCGACATACTCCAACTTCATGGTGATGCCTTTGAGGTCACCGATACCGTCGCTGCGGCTATCCATAAAGCTGCGTGGGTAGATCTGGTAAATGATACCGCCTTTCCACCAATTCTGACTCATAAACATCTTCCTGCGGGGTCAGACCCCTTTAAATTTTTAAAGGGGTCTGACCCCATATCCGTTAGCCCAGACTCAGCAATACAAAGCCATTGGCTTCTAATTGCCACTCGTTACCGTTCTGCGTGGCGGCGTTGCTGAGGAGCACCTCTCCTGCTCTTGCCGTGTATGTCTGAGACTGCGCAGATAGGTTGAATATACACTGCACCTTGTCACCACGAATAAAGTCGAGAATCGCATCACCGGAGTGCAGGTATTCAGTTGCACCGGTACGCAGGGCTTCACTATTGCCGCGTATCCTGAGCAACTCGCGATAGGTTTCAAACACCGATCCTTCTACACCGACCTGTGTATCTGCAGCACGTTGCTGCTGTGGCTGTTTTACTGGCAACCAGGGCTTCGCTTCACCAAAACCGCCATGAGTCGCGTCAGCGCTCCA
>JAYQBD010000230.1:0-2173 GCA_038137135.1 Oceanospirillaceae bacterium
AACCGCTTCGTATCAAATGATAAAGTAAGCGCACACTTACAAACTGTACTGCCACACCTGGACCTCGTTGTCGGTACAGAAGAGGAAGTGCACATTGCTGGGGGCACCACTGACACTATTGCAGCACTGAAGAAAATCCGTGAACTGAGCAACGCTACCATCGTTCTGAAACTGGGCGCACTGGGTTGTACTGTATTGGATGGCGCAATTCCAGACTCAATGGATGACTTCGACGTATTCACCGGCGTGCGCGTTGATGTACTCAACGTACTCGGCGCTGGTGATGCATTCATGAGCGGCTTCCTGCGCGGCTGGCTGCTCGGCAAGGATTACCAGACCTGCTGTCAGTACGCTAACGCTTGTGGCGCGCTCGTAGTTTCACGTCACGGCTGCGCACCAGCGATCCCTTCCGCCGAAGAGCTGGACTACTACATCGCTCACGCCGAAGAGATTCCACGTCCAGATCAGGACACAGAGCTTAACTACCTGCACCGCGTAACGACTCGCCGTAAAGCAGAGTGGAACGAGATCTTTGGCCTGGCTTACGACCACCGTATCCAGCTATTCCAGATGGCGCGCGAAACCGGTGCTGATGAGAAGCGCATCAAGAAGCTGAAGCAGCTACTTGTAGAAGCGACTCAGGCCGGCGCTGATGCCGAAGGCCTGGAAGGCAACATTGGTGTACTGATTGATGATACTTACGGTCAGGATGCGCTGAACGACGTTACCGGCCGCGGCTGGTGGATTGGCCGTCCAGTGGAGATGCCAACCTCTAACCCAATCGAGCTTGAAGGTGGCCGTTCAATCGGTAGCCGTCTGAAAGAGTGGCCGCTGGAGCACGTGGTTAAGTGTCTGATCTTTTACCATCCAGATCAGCCAGTTGAGCACCGTTTGGCGCAGGAGCGTCAGGCTCAGGAGCTCTACCAGGCGTGTTGTGCGTCTGGCCACGAGCTGCTACTTGAGATCATCCCACCTAAGGAAATGGAGCAGGACGAAGAGACGCTGGTTCGCGCTCTGACACGCTTCTACAACCTAGGTATTCGCCCTGACTGGTGGAAACTGCCTGCACCAAGCAAAGCCGTATGGCAGAAGCTGACAGACCTGATCAATGCGCGCCAGCCACACTGTCGCGGTGTTGTTCTGCTGGGTCTGGATGCACCGATTGAGCAACTCAAAGCGGACTTCGCTAACTCAGCTGGCTTCGATATCTGTAAAGGCTTCACTGTGGGTCGCTCACTCTGGGCTAAAGAGAGCCGTGCATGGCTGGCAAATGAGATTGATGATGCTCAGTTTGTAGCTCAGGTTAGCGGTAACTTCGTTGAACTGATTCAGAACTGGCGCCAACGCGGTCTGGCGGCAACAGCCTAAGACCCGCTGAGAGAGATAAAAAGATGAGTACAGTACGTCTTACAATGGCCCAGGCGCTGGTGCGCTACCTGATGGCCCAGAAAACAATGATCGACGGTGAGAAGCAGCCAATCTTTGCAGGTTGCTGGGCTATCTTCGGTCACGGTAACGTTGCCGGCCTTGGTGAAGCACTCCAGCCTGTACAGGCCGAGTTCCCAACTTACCGTGGTCAGAACGAGCAGACCATGGCACACGCTGCTATCGCGTACGCTAAAACTATGGATCGCAAGCGTTTCATGGCAGTGACTGCATCAGCAGGTCCAGGCTCAGTGAACATGGTGACAGCTTCTGCGGTTGCTCACGTTAACCGTCTACCCGTGCTGTTCCTGCCGGGAGATACCTTCTCAACTCGCCAGCCAGACCCAGTACTGCAGCAGGTTGAGAACCCACACGACTACACGCTGACTTCGAACGATGCGTTCAAGCCAGTAAGCCGTTACTTCGACCGTATCCACCGTCCAGAGCAGCTAATGGCTGCACTGCCAAACGTGATGCGTGTTCTAACTGACCCAATCGACTGTGGCCCTGCTTGTCTGGCAATCCCACAGGACGTACAGACCATGGCGTTTGACTACCCTGAGAGCTTCTTCGACGAGAAGATTCACTACATGCGTCGTCAGGCTCCAGATACCGACGAACTGGCACGCGCGCTGGAGCTGATCAAAGCAGCGAAGAAACCGATGGTTATCGCTGGTGGTGGTATTCACTACTCAGGCGCTCTGAGCGAGTTCGATCAGTTTGTTTCGAAATTCCAGATCCCAGTCGC
>JAYQBD010000231.1:0-2165 GCA_038137135.1 Oceanospirillaceae bacterium
AAAAAATACCCCTCCGAGGAGGGGTAAATGCTTTCGCAGGTAAAACTAAGAAATTGAGTTTGAGCTAGACGCGTTCGGCGAGGTAGCTCTGGTAGTCGGGGACTATCCGTTTGTGCGGGTTGTCCAGCAGTGGGCTGCTGAACATGAAATCGGCGGTGCTCTCGTTGCAGGCGACTGGTAGGTTCCAGACGGCGGCGAGCCTTAGCAGCGCTTTTACATCGGGGTCGTGCGGTTGAGCGTTCATTGGATCCCAGAAGAAGATCAGTAGATCGAGTTTCTGTTCGGCAATGAGTGCCCCCAGTTGTTGGTCACCGCCCATCGGGCCGCTTATCAGTGAGGTGATCTGCAGGCCCAGCGCATCGGCCAATTTATGGCCGGTTGTGCCGGTGGCAACCAAGTTGTGGTGTAGCAGGCGATCACGATGACGCTGGCACCAGGCGATCAGATCCGGCTTTCGGTTGTCGTGCGCCACTAAAGCGATCGACTTCTTCGATGGGACTGAGTATTCGGTGTTTTGCATCATCGTTATCTGCCTTCGTGCCAAGTTGGGAGCGAGTTACTGAATCGTGCCGCCAACTTTGACGATCTTCATTGTGTTAGTGCCGCCTAGCGCATTAACGTAATCGCCTTTGGTGATCAGTACGATATCGCCCTCAACCACATCGCCACGATCAACCAGCTTCTGTACAGCCAACTGGTTAACAGACGAGTTCTCCATCTCTGAGATATCGAACGGAATCGTCTTAACGCCACGGTACAGCGCGACGCGTGTCTGCGTTTTAGGGCGAGCAGAGTAGGCGAAGATTGGAATACCCGAGCGAATGCGCGACATCAGCAGTGGCGTAGCGCCGGACTCGGTCATCGCAATGATCGCTTTGACGCCTTTGAGGTGGTTAGCGGTGTACATTGCTGCAAGCGCGATAGACTCATCAATACGCTCGAAAGTCTCATCCATACGGTGTTTAGAGACCTGTGACAGGCGATTCTTCTCAGCGCCAACAATCACACGCACCATCGCTTCAACGGTCTCGACGGGGTACTCACCGGCAGCTGTCTCCGCAGAGAGCATCACAGCATCGGTACCATCGAGTACCGCGTTTGCAACGTCGAATACTTCGGCACGTGTTGGCATCGGTGAGCTAATCATCGATTCCATCATCTGAGTAGCCGTGATAACAGTCTTATCAAGTGAGCGTGCGCGGGCAATAATTAGCTTCTGAATACCGATCAGCTCTGCATCACCAATCTCGACACCGAGGTCGCCACGGGCAACCATAACGCCGTCAGAGGCTTCTACGATTTCGTCGATGTTTTCAACACAGCTTACCGTTTCTGCGCGCTCGATTTTAGCGATCAGGCCGGCGTCACCACCCGCAGCAATCATTAGCTCGCGCGCCTGACGCATATCATCGCCTGTTCGCGGGAAAGATACTGCGAGGTAATCAACGTCTATCTCGGCAGCGGTTTTGATATCCGCCATGTCTTTCTCAGTCAGTGCGCCTGCTGAAAGGCCACCACCTTGGCGGTTGATGCCTTTGTTGTTCGATAGCGGGCCGCCAATTGTCACTTCACACTCGAGACGTTTTGGTAGTTTTTCGATAACCTTCAGCTGTACGCGACCGTCGTCGAGCAGCAGGATGTCACCCACTGAACAATCTTCAACCAATGCTTCGTAGTCGATACCAACTTCGAACTGGTTGCCGGCGTTCTTATCCAGGCTGGCATCCAACGCAAAGCGGTCGCCAACGGCGAGTTGAATTTTGGTCTCAACAAAGCGTGCGATGCGGATCTTGGGGCCCTGAAGGTCGCCGAGGATCGCCACAAATTTGCCACGACGTTTCGCTGCGTCACGTACCATCTGTGCACGGTTTTTGTGATCTTCCGGGCTGCCGTGCGAAAAGTTCAAACGCACCACGTTTACACCGGCCTGTACCAGACGATCAATCATCTCTGGCGTATCTGTAGCGGGGCCGAGTGTCGCTACAATTTTGGTTCTGCGTTCCATATAAGGAAGCTCCTTAACTCAATAAATTAGCGCTGCCACTGATGCAGCCAAAGTGCAGCAAAAGTGCAGCAGCGCCGTTTGCAACAGGCTAATTAGGCAGCGACAACTTTAGCGAAGCGCAGCATGTTGCAGGTGTAGCCGTACTCGTTGTCATACCAAG
>JAYQBD010000232.1:0-2156 GCA_038137135.1 Oceanospirillaceae bacterium
GATGCCGGACTTGAGAACCATCAATCACCCTTCCGCCTACCATGGCGAACCACCCCAAACAGCAACTCACCATCGACCTCATCATTACGCTGCAATAACTCCGGATTTCGGCTGTAGTACTGCAGCAACGAGACTCGACTTCGATCCTTCGTTATTCCTGGCGGAGTATCCGTTTCCCGCCGACCATCCGGCTGGGGTGAGGGTACATGTTGAGAGCGGGCACGATTTAACCGGCTGTAATCGAGTGATCTTCGATCAACTACAGAAGACCGACGCTCTTCACCGGCATATTGATTCGTGCAGTAGACTACCCACCAAGCTTGAGCAGCCTCCACGGAGTTGAAGTAAGGACTGCGCCGCTCCGCATCTTGGGATTGCCAAAACAGAACAATATGCTCATCAACAAAGTCTTTGATTAACTCCAGTTCAGGCGCCATCACTACCACCCTTAAAACCCGCCTTGTTTTTGTACTTGTATCTCAAGCACAGATTAGGCCAGTTTGATTAATCTTTTATCCGTATCAGTGTTCATCATCCGGTATACATTGAGCCGCCATCCGCATCGATCACCACACCACTCAAGTATGAGGCCATAGATGATGCGAGGAACAACACAATATTTGCCATCTCTTCCGGTTCAGAGGGTCGCTGAAAGGGCAGTTCCTCATAAGCTTTCGGATCTATTCCTTTGCTTTGCTGCAACTCTTTCATTCTGTCGGTTTTTGTCGGACCAGGGTTAACACCCACAATCCGCACTCCGTCCTTGGCCGAATCGGCTCCTGCGGCCTTGGTAAAAGCAATTAAACTAGCATTCGCCATCGAACCACAGACGTAACCATAGCTGTGTTTGACGCCAGCCATGCCGATAACATTGACTATCACTCCCGCGCCTCGCGCCCGCATGGCTGGGATAGTCTCTCGGCAAGTCGCCAAATACCCGTGAAGTTTTAGATCCCAGGCTTCTTGCCACCTGTGCGGATCTAGCGACTCCAGGGTCCCACCCGGGATTGCTCCGGCATTGTTAACGAGAATATCAGTCTCTTTAAGGCGTTCAGATATCGCTGCGCGACCCTCTACAGAGCTCAAATCAGCTACAACACCCTCTGCATAGCCGGAGTGATTCAAGCGCAACGTCGTCACTGCAGCGGTTACCGTCTCTTCCCGTCGACCGACGATGCAGACACTGGCACCCTCTCGCAAGAAAGCCTGAGCGCACGCAAAGCCGATACCGCGCGAACCGCCAGTTATAAGTACAGTTTTTCCAGTTAACTCCAGATCCATGTTATCGAGTTCCTCATTCGGCTTTAGCGCACTCCAACCTACTGAGACTAAGCTTTAGCCGCCACGGCAGCAACAATCAAAATTTTCATCGACAAACTAGCTTCACGAACTCGACATTTATGCCACAACCTCGTAAAACCAACCTAGCTCAACACAAAAACCATAACGAGCAGCCGGGGGAGAAAATGACCATAAGATGGCAGGTTGATGAGTGGGAGATTAAGAATGATATGCTCTGGCTCACCCTCGACGATGTGGTGCAAGGTGAACAACAGCAGTGGGCCATACGCAAATCATCGATCGACGCACTTGGGGCACGAGGCGTTATTCTTGGTAAAAACATTCAAGAGACGATTTACAAAGCGGTAATGCACTTTAGCGGCACTAATTTGGAGTTCACCGTTCTCAAACATGACTGGTCGAAACTAGTGAATGAGTTGGGATTTACGCAGGACTAGCGATCGACTCTAGGCGTCGTTTGGCAAATTTGTAATGAGCTGGGCATCCAAAACTGCATGCTCCTCGAGCATCTGCGCGAAGTGGTACTGCTGTGCTTTGGACACAGCGCGAACGCCTAAATACGATCCGTGATCGTGCTTGAGTTCTTGAAATCTACCCTGGTTATCGCGCACGAATACGCGACGTGCACCCAGCCCATTCAAATGCTTATTTAAACGAGACAATACAGAGTTCACCAACTCCATAACCGGCTGAGAATAAAGATAGTTGCTATCCGCCAACACGACATGGGTATCTGTGGCGACGAACAGAGTGAAGCTGTAGTACATATGACTTGCCCCTGATTTGGGTCCATATATTTATATGGTCAAGCCAGTTTAGCACAAATTCTGTGCCAACCTTAGCACCTAGCGTTT
>JAYQBD010000233.1:0-2142 GCA_038137135.1 Oceanospirillaceae bacterium
TCGCAAGTGATTTTAGCGGTGTTGTGGTCGGCGAGATTCTCTCGGCTGAACAGCACCCAGATGCTGACAAGCTGCGCGTTTGTCAGGTAAGCAACGGTACAGAGACTTTCCAGGTGGTGTGTGGTGCCCCCAACGCCCGTGCTGGAATCAAAACCGCCTTTGCGATGGTCGGTGCAACGCTGCCCGGTGACTTCAAGATCAAGAAAGCCAAACTGCGTGGTGTAGAGTCTATGGGTATGCTCTGTGCTGAAGATGAGTTGGGTCTCTCGGATGATCACGACGGCATCATGGAGCTGTCTGCCAATGCACCGGTAGGGCAGGATGTGCGCGAGTACCTCAACCTCAATGACATGATCATCGATGTTGACCTGACCCCTAACCGCGGCGACTGTCTTGGCATGGTAGGTATGGCGCGTGAAGTCGGAGTACTAAACAAAGTACCCGTGGCAGAGATCGACTGCTCGCCAGTGGCAGCGTCTATCGACGATCAGATCAGTATCGAGCTGCAAGCACCGGCTGCGTGCCCTCGTTACCTGGGCCGTATCATCCGTAACATCAATATCAACGCTGAAACCCCGCGCTGGATGGTTGAGCGCTTGGAGCGCTCAGGCGTACGCTCTATCGATCCTGTCGTAGACGTCACTAACTACGTGCTGCTTGAGCTGGGCCAGCCGATGCACGCTTTCGATCTGAATAAGCTTGAGGGTGGTATTCGTGTACGTATGGCAGAGCAGGGAGAACCCCTGAAACTGCTGGATGGCTCCGAAGTTAAACTCAATGCCGATACGCTGGTAATCGCTGACCACAACAAGGCGGTAGCGATGGCGGGCATCATGGGTGGTGGCAACTCAGAGGTCTCTGAAGAGACCACCGATATCATGCTGGAGTGTGCTTACTTTGATCCTATCGCTATTGCGGGTCGCGCACGTAACTACGGCATGCACACTGACGCTTCGCATCGCTACGAGCGCGGTGTCGACTGGCAGTTGCAGGCGCGTGCAACAGAACGTGCAACCGCGCTACTGCTGGATATCGTGGGTGGTGAAGCGGGCCCCGTGGTTGAGGCTGAATCTAAAGCCGATCTGCCTGAATCAGTCACAGTAAGCCTGCGTCATGAGCGCGTTACCTCACTGTTGGCTCTGGAGATTCCAGCGGCTGAGATCGAAGAGATCCTCACTCGCCTCGGTATGCAGCTCTCTGCGATGCAGAGCGGTGTATGGACCATTGCGGTTCCTAGCTACCGCTTCGATATCAGCATCGAAGAGGATCTGATTGAAGAGATCGCTCGCGTTTACGGCTACAACAAACTGCCATCTAAAACGCCGCGTGCAGAGCTACCTCTGCCGAGCATCAAAGAGTCGCAGGTTGGTGTGGGGCAGGTGCGTCGTCATCTGGTTGCGCGTGGCTATCAGGAAGCGATCACCTACTCATTCATTGAATCGGGTCTGGCGAAACTCTTTGATGATCAGCATGATGCAGTTGCACTGGCTAACCCAATCTCGGCTGAGATGGCTGTAATGCGTACTACTCTGTGGGCGGGTTTGAGCAAAGCTGTTGCTTACAATCAGGCGCGTCAACAGAGCCGCGTGCGTCTATTTGAGATCGGTCAGCGCTTCGTTGAAGAGGGGGGTGAACTGTCACAGGCAAACTCTCTAGCCGGCATCATTACCGGTAACCGTCAGCCCGAGAGCTGGATGGGTAAGAGCGATAAGGTCGACTTCTTCGATATCAAAGGTGATCTGGAGTCGCTGCTAGAGATGGCTGGTGATGCTGAGTCGTACGCCCTAGTTGCCGATAAGCACGTTGCTTTGCATCCGGGGCAGTCAGCACGTATCGAACGCAACGGCAAAACTGTCGGCTGGATCGGTGCAATGCACCCATCGCTGCAGAAGCAGTTGGACCTTAATGGCCCCGTTTACCTGTTCGAGCTTGAGCTAGCTGAGCTGCTGGAAGGCACACTGCCGCGCTTCAGCTCGTTGTCAAAATTCCCAGAGTCACGTCGTGACCTGGCGATGGTGATCGACCAGCAGGTCGGCTTTGACGCGGTACGTCAGATCGCTAAAGAGCAGGGCGGAGAGTTCCTTAAAGATGTCATCCTGTTTGACGTATATACCGGCCAAGGTATTGAAGCAGGACGAAAAA
>JAYQBD010000234.1:0-2124 GCA_038137135.1 Oceanospirillaceae bacterium
CAAGGCGTTTAGCCTCTTGCATGACGGGGCCGCGAATGTCATAACAAACGTTGTTAAGTTTGTTGGATTTGCGTGTTACAGACATCTCGTTCTCAATACCTGTCAGTTGTGCCATCAAATGGCGAATTCAGCCGGCAATGATACGTGTTTGCTGAGCTTGCGTATAGCACCTCTATGCACAGATGCACGCAACAACTGATTGAATTTAAGAGAGGAATTATGGCTAACGATAAGCCTGAAAAGATCCAAAAATCTGACGCTGAGTGGCAGCTGGAACTGACACCCGAAGAGTTTCATATCTGTCGACTCAAAGGCACTGAACGTGCGTTTACAGGAGCTCTCTACAATGAGAAACGTCAAGGCACATACCTGTGTAAGTGCTGTGGCGAACAGCTGTTTGGAGCCGATGCCAAGTATGACTCCGGTTGTGGTTGGCCGAGCTTCTACCAGCCGGCTGATGAGCAGAAGATCGATGAGTACCGCGATACCAGTCACGGCATGATTCGCACCGAAGTCTGCTGCAGTCGCTGCGACGCCCATCTGGGGCACGTCTTCCCTGATGGTCCGGCGCCGACGGGTATTCGTTACTGCATTAACTCAGCATCGCTCAACTTCGTACCGGAGGATGAATGAAATCCTTCGAGCAGCTTAAAGACCAAACGCTAAATCATCACAAGGGAACACCGCTCGAAGCGCTGCTGGGGCCGCGCGCCCGAACTCATGCCGAACTCTGCGCCGTGCCGGACGACCGCATTCTCAGTGCCATGTCTTGGCGCATCTTTTGCGCTGGACTCAAACGGTCGGTGGTTGATGGTAAATGGCCGGCATTTGAGAAAGCGTTCTTTGGATTTGTACCCGAGAAAGTCTCATTGATGAGTGACGAGCATCTCGAGAAGTTGATGCAGAATCGCGATCTGATTCGTCACCTGGGTAAGATCAAAGCGACCCGTATTAATGCGTTGATGATTGAGGAGGCGTCGCGTAAGGCGGGCGGATTTGGCCGCTTCCTAGCTGACTGGCCGGTGGAGGATACCGTTGGCCTTTGGCAGTTCTTCAAGAAAGAGGGGAGTCAGCTCGGGGGTAATTCAGGTGCCTATTCGCTGCGAATCATAGGGCGCGACACGCCGGTGCTTACCGATGATGTGGTGACTGCATTGAAGGCGCAGGGTGTTGTTGATAAACGCCCCACGGCACAGCGCGATCTCAAGCTAGTGCAAGAGGCTTTCAATCAGTGGCAGCAGGAGTCGGGTCTGGATCAGTGTCAGATTAGCCGTTTGCTGGCGCACTCGATCGGTTGATTGGTTTCAGCGAGTAGAGGGGTGTGGCAGGGGTTTTAACTCAGCTAGAAACGCCTTCAAACTCTCAGCAAGGCGTCGCAGCGGTCGCTTCCCCGGCGCCTCCAGCCAGATGCTGCCATCCTCATTCATCAGCGAGATAAACTCCTCGCCATCGGGTTCGGTGCAGGCGAAAAAGAGTGTGAGCGGCTGGCGCATACGGCGTTTGTTCAGCGCATGACCAATCAAGTTGGCTCGTAAGCGCTCGAACTCCTCCAGATTCCAAGCAAATAAGAGTGTCAGTTCCCCATCGGGATGCTCAGCATAGATAGGATCAGACCAGTAACGGCTGTAATAGTTGGCTAGGTCAGGGTGGATAGGGGTATCCAGTGCCTCGCCGAGGCGCTCGAACATATCGATAGGCGTATCGATTGCAACAGGCCGCCAGCCTACATCATCACCCTCTTGCGCCTCACTCACAAGGCAGGGACTTTGCCATTCGGCTTCCCAGGGTAGCTGCGGCCAGCCGAGAGGTTCCTGAAGCTCCCTGTATTGACTGATGAAACTATCAAGCTGGGCCTCTAATGTCATCGCACTCACTTCCTCGGGTTCAGTTGCTCAACCAGCGCAGAGTATGCCCTAATCGCTTGGT
Source organism: Oceanospirillaceae bacterium (assembly GCA_038137135.1). Classification (GTDB taxonomy): domain Bacteria; phylum Pseudomonadota; class Gammaproteobacteria; order Pseudomonadales; family Balneatricaceae; genus Marinobacterium_E. The sequence continues at coordinate 1,927 of JAYQBD010000234.1, forward strand.
TGATTGAAATTTGAACGCGATCGTTCACTCTTTGACCAACCGCGTACTGATTTACAAAAAAAGTGTTAAAAGCGTTTGACACTTATCCAAAAGCCATTAAAATTCGGCACCTGTTCTCGGGCGACTGGGAGCAAGAGTAAGCTGGAGTGGTAGTTCAGTTGGTTAGAATACCTGCCTGTCACGCAGGGGGTCGCGGGT
>JAYQBD010000235.1:0-2118 GCA_038137135.1 Oceanospirillaceae bacterium
CAACGCGACAAAACCATGGTGGTAGGAAATGGCCGCCAGGTGGTAAGCCTTTACCGCAATAATAACAAATACTGATATATCACGGTTGCCGCCGGTCGCGAGCCGCGCGTTAATCTGTTTGAGGTGGAAGGGAAAAATAAAGGGGTAGCGCTGGTGCTAGAGGATATTCGCATCTGTTTGGTTGAGGGTGCAGATCGAGCGCCGCGTTGGACGGGGCTGCAGCTGCAACACTCTAACCGCGAACCCGGTAAGTTCGAGTGCTCTGGTCAGACCCGCACTTCACTTTTTCAGCCCTATTCGGGGATGCCGCGAAATCTCGGCTACTACTATGAAGATGGCGACACTTTGCTATTTGATAAAGACCGCCGGCGACTTGAGCGTATTGCCAAGCAGCTGCGTCAGCAGTTCAGGCATACCCAAGTAGGTCCAAGTGCTAAGATTCGGGGCTAGCGAGAGTTCCTCCTCAACGGTCCTCGGTTAATCCTGATGCGCTTCAGAAGCGTATGTATCACCGATTGAGGAGGTATCATGCAGCGATTTTTGAATCGAATACTCAAGAGTGATGAGGAGAAAGAGGCAGAGCGCAAGAAACGCCTGCAGAATCCGCATCATGTTAAGTCAAAACGTCATTGGGATTGGGATACCGGGTATGGGGATTTAGATATTGAATCGACCTCTGACGACGAGCTGATCAACCGCAATAAGAATTAGCCCTCTAGTCTCTGAATAATCTGATCGAGTTTGCGCTCCAGCGCCTGGTTGTGCTCAAGAATTTCCTGGTTTTGGCGGCGCAGCTCACGGTTCTTAACGCTGGTTTCGGCAAAGCCAAAGAAGCCATTTGCCAGAATCGCACCGATAAAGCCCACCAAACCCACACCGAAATAAAACACTAGAGCGACTAGCGACCGCCCGCCAAGTGTTACAGGATAGAAATCTCCGAACCCAATGGTTGATGCAGACATCTGTAAGGTCCAGAACGCGTCTGCGTAAGTGAGTATATTAGCGCTTTCGCCGCCCTGATGGGTTTCAAACCAGAGCAGGGGCAGGGCAAGTACGGCGATCAAAAGGTACAGCAAGGCAAAAGCTGCTAGGAATAGAAAACCGTTGTGGTAGTTGGTTACGCCAAACTCATCCTGATGTTTCAGTTTTGCTTTAATACGCTCCACCACGACTGTCACTCTCCGTCTCTAAACCGTAATTGGAGCTTGAGATTAACAAATCTAAATCCAGTATCAACTCAAGAGGCGATCTGACACGCTCAGTTTTTCGAATAATGAGACGATACAGTGAACAGTTGGAGCATCTGCAGATGAATACCCGAATCTTAGAAGGCTATGAAATCAGTGATGAGGCGGTTTACGCCTTTGGCGATCTGACTGCAGTTGTTACTTTCGAGAAAGGGGCCATGAAAGATGTGATTGTTGGCTCAACTTATGGTGATTTTTCGGACGCCGCTTTGATGGATGTGCTGACAAATGGCAAGTCGATCGGTGATGTACAGCAATGGCTAGCATATATTCAGCCTGATCTGGATCTTTCGATTGGAGCCGGCGGGAGGCAGGCCATAGATGCAGTGATGCCTGAAGCGGTGCAGACCTTTTCTGGCTCAGACGGTAGCGGTAAAGCATGGTTGATCGGTTTTGATGGCGAAGCTTTTGCCTTCGCACCTCGGGACAGCTCTGCAGCAGCACACTACGTCTCACTCGATGCATTGAACATAGTCGATGATATTGCGATCACCTCTCGTCGTATCGATGTAGACAGCTTCGTTGTCAGCGGTCCATCCACGGAGATGCTGAAGTGGCTGCGTGCAAAGCTAGCTGAGACCGCTCGTTAACTTTTATCAACTCCCGACGTTGCAACGAATACCCAGTTTAAAATCGTACAATGTTGTACTCGCTACGAGCGCGACATGAACTTCATTATCGATTCATGGCTTCGGTCAAGTTCCACCTGAATGGGCCGGTCGGTGAATCGGCGGCCATCTGAGATCGCGCTGATAAAGTGGCTCGATGTCCTGCGCCTCTCGCGCTCCTCGTGCAGTTTACGACGGTCAACAATGGTCTTACGTCGCTCTGGCCCCTCATACAGGGAAAAGTGTTTTTTCAGCCACCACTC
>JAYQBD010000236.1:0-2069 GCA_038137135.1 Oceanospirillaceae bacterium
TAGTTCTTAACCATCTCAACGGTACCGCGGAAGTGGTCGCTACGCAGACGATCGTTCTGAGTCGCTACACCGGTCGCACAGTTATTGAGGTGACAGATACGCAGGTACTTACAACCCAGCGCTACCATCGGCATAGTACCGAAGCCGAAGCTCTCAGCGCCGAGGATGGCAGCTTTGATAACGTCTAAACCTGTCTTCAAACCACCGTCTGTCTGTAGACGGATCGAACCACGCAGGTGGTTGCCGCGCAGAGACTGGTGAGTATCCGCCAGACCCAGCTCCCATGGGGAACCAGCGTAATGAATCGATGTGATCGGCGATGCCGCCGTACCACCGTCGTAACCTGAAATGGTAATCAGATCTGCATAGGCCTTGGCAACACCACAGGCGATGGTGCCGACACCCGGACGTGAAACCAACTTGACTGATACAAAGGCTTCAGGGTTTACCTGCTTAAGATCGAAGATCAGCTGTGCCAAATCCTCGATCGAGTAGATGTCATGGTGTGGCGGAGGCGAGATCAGTGTCACACCCGGTACCGAGTAACGCAGACGCGCGATCAACGAGTTGACCTTACCACCTGGCAGCTGACCACCTTCGCCCGGCTTCGCACCTTGGGCTACTTTGATCTGCATAACTTCAGCGTTCGCCAGGTACTCTGGGGTTACACCAAAGCGACCTGAAGCGATCTGCTTAATCTTAGAACGCTTGATTGTGCCGTGACGTGCTGGATCCTCACCACCCTCGCCAGAGTTCGAGCGACCACCCAGTTCGTTCATCGCAACAGCCAGTGCCTCATGCGCTTCAGGCGACAGAGCGCCGAGCGACATCGCTGCGGTATCGAAACGTGGGTAGAGCGCTTCTGCCGGCTCAACTTCACTCAGGGCAATCGCATTACCCGATTTCAGTGCCAGCATGTCACGAATTGTCGCAACACCACGCTCGTTAACGAGCTTGGCGTAGCGATCATAGTGTGACTGCTCGCCAGTGCGCACTGCGTCGTGAATCGCCTTAACTACGTCTGGGTTGTACGCGTGGTACTCTTCACCAAACTTGTACTTCAGCAGGCCACCGATCTTCAGTGCTTTGCGTGGGTTGAACGCCAGTTTCGCCAGCGTCTGCTGATCCTTCTCAAAGTGCTCAAACTTCGCACCCTGGATACGACTCATTACACCTTTGAAACAGAGATCAACAATCTCGTTAGAGAGGCCGATCGCTTCAAACAGCTGTGCACCACGGTAAGAGGCGATGGTTGAGATACCCATCTTAGACAGGATCTTAAATAGACCTTTATCGATACCCTTACGGTAGTTCTCGTGGCTCTGTAGTGGCTCCATCGCCAACTCACCGGTACGACAAAGATCAGTCAGTACTCGGTAGGCCAGGTATGGGTAAACAGCCGTGGCACCGAAGCCGAACAACACAGCGAAGTGGTGCGGGTCACGTGCAGTGCCGGTCTCTACGATGATATTGGCATCGGTACGCAGACCGGTATCGATCAGGCGGTGGTGAACTGCACCGGTCGCCATAGCAGCGTGGATAGGCAACTTGCCCTTCTCAATCGCTTTGTCAGATAGGATGATCAGCGCTTTACCGTTGCGAACCGCCGCTTCAGCTTCGTCACAGACAGCCTTAATCGCCTGTTCCAGTGAAGCTGCTGCAGGATCGTAGTTCAACTCAATGACCTGCGGCTCAAAGCCAGCGACATCATTATCGCGAATACGAATAAACTTACTTGCTGAGAGCACTGGCATTGTCAGAACAACACGACGTGCGTGGTCAGCAGTCTCTTCAAAAACGTTCTGCTCGCGACCGAGACAGGTCTCGAGCGACATGACGATCGCTTCACGCAGCGGATCAATTGGCGGGTTGGTTACCTGCGCGAACTGCTGACGGAAGTAGTCGTATGGCGAGCGGATCTGCTCAGATAGCACGGCCATAGGCTTGTCGTCGCCCATAGAGCCAACCGCTTCCATCGCGCTCTCACCGAGTGGACGGATAACCTGATCACGCTCTTCATAAGAGACGTTGAACATCTTCATGTGGGTCTTAACCTCTTCCACTGACAT
>JAYQBD010000237.1:0-2069 GCA_038137135.1 Oceanospirillaceae bacterium
CCGGCACAATCGACAATGACATTGCCGGATCGGATGACGCGATCGGTTTTGACACAGCTATCAATACGGCAGTGGATGCGATCGATAAACTGCAGGACACCGCCTACTCGCATCAACGTCTGTTTCTTGTTGAAGTCGCCGGAACCACCTCAGGGTTTATTGCCGCACAAGTTGCGATCGCTATAGGTGCTGAGATGCTAGTTGTCCCTGAGCACTCAGTTGATATCTCTGAAGTTGCTAAAGAACTCAGTCAGAACCAGCAGTCCGGCATCTCAGCTAGCGGCATGGTGATCTTGGCAGAAGGTTCGGCGGAGCCGAAGATGATTCGCAACTTAGCCAATGAACTGAAAGCCTGCGGAGAGGATCCAAGAATCTGCGTACTCGGGCATATACAACGTGGTGGCGCTCCTACAGCGCATGATCGCGCTTTAGCAGCCGCACTCGGCAACTGCGCAGTTCATGCTCTGTTGGCAGGGGTGCATTCAAGCCTGATCGCTGTCAAAGAATCAGCCCTTGTATGCCTGCCGTTTGATCACGCAATACAGCAGATAAAACATCTACCTGAATCCGCGTTGCGTTTGGTGGCAGAGACGGGTCGCTAAGAGAGAGGCTTAGAGGGACTGCTCAGCCCCAGCGCCCTGAAACGTATGGATTGGTCTTACGCTCATGACCAAAGGTAGACTCGGGACCGTGCCCGGGTACAAAACGAATCTCGTCACCGAGTGGAAAGAGCTTATTCTTAATCGAGTCGATCAGAGTTTGATGATCGCCCTGTGGGAAATCGGTTCGACCTATAGAGCCTTGAAACAGCACATCGCCGACCTGGGCCATAGAATTTTCTTTGTCGACAAAGACTACATGACCTGGCGTGTGCCCTGGACAATGCACCACATCCAGACAAAGGTTGCCGACTTGAATCTGTTCACCATCTTCAAGCCAACGATCCGGCAGGAAACCTTCGACTTGCGAGAATCCAAACATCGCGCTCTGCTGCTCCAGTCCATCTAACCAGAACTTGTCAGCTTTATGCGGTCCGATGATCGATACACCCAACTGACACGCCAGTGTCGCCGAGGCACCAGCATGATCGATGTGCCCATGGGTTAGCAACACCTGTGTAACCTGCACACCCTCTTCGGCGATCGCCCGCTCAATCAGTTCAATATCACCACCTGGGTCTACCACTGCCGCCTCAAGGGTTTCAGGGCACCAGATCAGCGTGCAGTTCTGAGCGAAAGGGGTAACAGGAATTACTCGATAAGCCATAGGGTTTACTCAACAGTCCGGTTTTGCAGAGGATTAACGTTTCGCCAAGGCTCTGAGTTTGGTATCTCGGTAGTTCGCAGCGCCCTTAGGCACTTTCCCCGAGTTACCGGTCTCCAGCCAGCGTTTGATGCGCTGTGCATCGGCCAGATGGGTCTTCTTGCCATAGGAGTCTAGGAGCACAATACCCACATCACGCCCAGCAATGCGTGCGCGCAAAACCAGACAGCGTCCCGCAGTGTCGGTGTACCCGGTCTTGCTGATCTGCACACTCCAGCTCTTCTTATTCACAAGCGAGTTCGTATTAAAGAAGGCGAGTATGTAGCGCGGTTTGCTGAAGATCACATCGCGCTTTGACGCAGAGGTCGCCTGACTTATCAACGGATAGAGATCGGCCACCTCAAGGAGGCGCATCAGGTCTGAAGCGGTCGAGACGTTCTCGGAAGAGAGCCCCGTTGGCTCAACAAACCGAGTATTTTCCATACTCAGTCCTTGGGCCGTCAGGTTCATATTCTCAATAAAAGCCGCCATACCGCCCGGGTAGGCATGCCCAACTGTTGCAGCAGCTCGGTTCTCTGATGCCATCAACGCAATGTGCAAAGCATCCTGACGCCGGATGGTGGAACCGATACGGATGCGCGAATGGACGTTGTGCATGATTGGCACATCCTCTACCGTTACGCGTATCCGCTCTTTCATGGGCAGACCCGCGTCTAACACCACGAGGGCTGTCATCACCTTGGTGATTGAGGCGATTGGCTGGACCAGATCAGGATTGCGCTGATAGAGCACTTCACCCGAATTTA
>JAYQBD010000238.1:0-2051 GCA_038137135.1 Oceanospirillaceae bacterium
ACTGAAGAGGCTTTGCCTACGTATGCTTCCATCTGATCGAAGTTGAGGTAGCGGTAGATATCGCCAGCCATGCTATCGATCTTCTGTGCGTAGTCCATGTACTCAGCAACGGTTGGCAGTTTGCCTTCCAGTGCTGCTACAGCTGCCAGTTCAGCAGACGCCAAGAATACGTCAGCGCCATCACCCAGTCGGTTAGGGAAGTTACGTGTTGAAGTAGAGACTACAGTCGACTTCGCTGCAACACGTGCCTGGTTACCCATACAGAGTGAACAACCTGGCATCTCCATACGCGCACCGGCTTTACCGAAGATGTTGTAGTAACCCTCTTCAGTCAGCTGAGCGGCATCCATCTTAGTCGGCGGTGCAATCCACATGCGTGTTGGGATTGACTGACCAGAGGCTTCCAGCAGTTTACCTGCAGCGCGGAAGTGACCAATGTTGGTCATACAAGAGCCGATGAACACTTCGTTGATCTCTGCGCCCTGTACTTCAGACAGCAGTCGAGCATCATCTGGATCGTTTGGAGCACAGAGGATTGGCTCGTTGATCTCAGACATGTCGATCTCGATAACAGTTGCGTACTCAGCATCAGCGTCAGCACGCATCAGGCTTGGGTTCGCCAGCCACTCTTCCATGCCCTTGATACGGCGTGAAATGGTACGCGCATCGCCGTAACCTTCAGCCAGCATCCACTTGAGCATTACGATGTTAGAGCGCAGGTACTCTGCAACTGACTCTTCGCCCAGAGTGATGGTACAGCCAGCAGCTGAACGCTCTGCAGATGCGTCAGACAGTTCGAACGCCTGCTCTACAGTCAGATCTTCCAGACCTTCAATCTCCAGTACGCGGCCAGAGAAGATGTTCTTCTTACCAGCTTTAGCAACCGTCAGGTGACCCTCTTTGATTGCGTAGTAAGGAATTGCATGTACCAGGTCGCGCAGCGTGATGCCTGGGTTACGCTTACCTTTGAAGCGAACCAGTACAGACTCAGGCATATCCAGTGGCATTACGCCAGTCGCAGCTGCGAATGCAACCAGACCCGAACCTGCTGGGAATGAGATACCCAGTGGGAAACGGGTGTGCGAGTCACCGCCAGTACCCACAGTATCCGGCAGCAGCATGCGGTTCAGCCACGAGTGGATTACACCGTCACCTGGGCGCAGTGATACACCGCCACGGTTCATGATGAAGTCTGGCAGAGTGTGGTGAGTGTTTACGTCAACTGGCTTAGGGTAAGCCGCTGTGTGACAGAAAGACTGCATAGTCAGATCAGCTGAGAAGCCCAGACATGCGAGGTCTTTCAGTTCGTCACGCGTCATAGGACCGGTAGTGTCCTGTGAGCCAACGGTAGTCATCTTAGGTTCGCAGTACATGCCTGGACGTACACCGTCCATGCCGCACGCTTTACCGACCATCTTCTGCGCGAGGGTGTAGCCCTTGCCAGTGTCAGCAGGCTGCTGTGGCTTGCGGAACAGGTCAGAAGGACCCATGCCCAGTGCTTCACGTGCCTTCTCAGTCAGACCACGACCGATGATCAGTGGGATACGACCGCCAGCCTGAACTTCGTCAATCAGAACCTGAGTTTTCAGTTCGAACTCGCTGATCACTTCGTCAGTGCCGTGGCGAGTTACTTTGCCCTGGTATGGGTAAACGTCGATCACGTCGCCCATGTTCAGCTCGTCAACTGGCATCTCGATTGGCAGAGCGCCTGCATCTTCCATGGTGTTGTAGAAGATTGGAGCGATCTTACCGCCGAAGCAGTAGCCGCCAGCGCGCTTGTTAGGCACGTTGGGGATATCGTCGCCGAAGAACCATAGCACAGAGTTAGTAGCAGACTTACGCGAAGAACCTGTGCCTACAACGTCACCGACGTAAGCAACTGGGAAGCCTTTAGCTTTAACTTCTTCGATCTGCTTCAGAGGACCAACAGATCCAGGGACTTCAGGGTTGATGCCTTCACGTTCCATCTTCAGCATCGCGTTCGCGTGCAGAGGGATGTCAGGACGCGACCAAGCGTCTGGTGCTGGTGACAGGTCATCGGTGTTAGTTTC
>JAYQBD010000239.1:0-2016 GCA_038137135.1 Oceanospirillaceae bacterium
GGGCTGGCCTAGCGGTGAGTAGAACTCTTTGGCCGCCTCCTTCAAGAGTATGCCCAGCGCAATGGTCGTAATAACCAGCGGCAGCACACCGTGTGAAAGCATGGGCTCGACGATCAGCTTTTTGAAGATAGCGCCGAGTAGAAGAATAGAGAGCACTACACCAAGTGCGAAGGCGATCCACATCGGTAGGCCCAACTTAGTCATTAGTGCCAACACTATAAAAGCGGGGATCATGACAAACTCGCCTTGGGCAAAGTTGATTGTTTGAGAGGCTTGCCAAAGGAGGGTGAAACCAACAGCCGCGAGAGCATAAATTGCGCCTGCTGAGAGACCAGATACGATGATCTGTATGAACTCAACCATGAGAAATTACCTTGTAAAAAGGGTGTAGCGTGCTTAAACAACAGAACGGGCCCCGAAGGGCCCGCTGTAACGCGTAGTCGATTAGTTAGCTGGAAGAACTTTAGTGATCTTCTGCTTACCATCTACAACTTCAACTAGGAAGCTACCGCGTGACATTTCACCGCTGTCATCCCAGCAGACGTCCATCAGGACACCTGGGTAGGTCGCAGCGTCAAGACACAGACCGTGCATCTTGTCAGCGAACTTCTCTTGATCGAATTCACCGATCATCTCAGTTACGTATTTAACGGTGTATGCACCGAGGTAACCTTTGATTGCGTTGTGGTCAGCGCCGTAGCCGTACTTAGCTTCGAACTTAGCAGCCATCTCTTGGATTGCTGGTACTGGAGCTTCAGCAGTCAGACCCACGTGACCGAATGCGCCATCAGCAGCACCGCCAGCTAGGTCGATAACTTTCTGAGAGATCAGTACAGTGTCGCCAGCGATAGGCATGCTCAGACCCTGTTTAGCCGCTTCAATCAGGAAGCGAGCAGACTCTTCCTCAGTCATGTAAGCAAAGACTGCATCTACACCTGAAGATTTGATTTTTGCTACGTCTGCAGCGAAGTCTACCTGTGCCTGTTCAGTTGGCAGGTCTACAGCAACGTTGATACCAGCGTTACCCGCTACTTTAACGAATGCATCGTGACCACCTTTACCGAACTCAGTGTTTGCCCAGATTACCGCGATGTTTTTAACACCTAGACCATCTTTGAGGTAAGCACCGATCTTAGGCATACCTTTTTGTGCACCGAATGCAGTACGGAAGATGTATGGGTTGCCTTTCGCAGTGATGGTTGGGGACTCAGAACCAGTGATCTGTGGTACACCGTTCTGCTGTGCAACCAGCATGTTTACAACAGTTGAAGATGAGTAGACGGTACCCATGAGCACGTAAGCGCCTTCATCGATCGCTTTCTGTACCATTGCACGGCTGTTCTGTGGGTTGGTCTGGCTGTCGTAAGCGACCAGGTCAACTTTCTCGCCCAGAATACCGCCAGCAGCGTTGATCTCTTCGTACGCCATTTTCAGGCCGTCGTGCCATACTGCACCAGCAGCCGCACCAGCGCCTGAAAGCTCAGCAACGCTAGCAATGCGAACGTCAGCAGTTGCAGCGGTCGAAACTGCGAGTGCTACAGCGGCAGAGAGAGTAAGAGTCTTAAACATGGTTTTCCTCCCCGGTGTTACCGGATTTATTGTTGTTCCTATCGGAGTCGTGTGTGTCTGCACAAGGTCAGCACAGTATTTCCCGAACTCTGAAGAGCCAGAGGCCGATCAATACTCCCTATTGAGCTTTAGTTAGGCTGCTGTTTGAATGGATATTCTGAACCAAAGATAGGATAAAACGCACATTCCTACCAAGGTACTAGCTGCTGTTTCCGGCTTGAACGCATAGGTTTCGCAGGCGTTTCAGTAGTTATTATCTACTGTTCGCGAGTGGCTCAACTATTGGACAGATTAAGCGGAGCTGGCTTCTAGGAGATCCGTTGGCCCTACTTGGCGAATGTAGTCTCTAAAATCACTGGGAGTCTGTCCGGTCTGCTTTTTGAAGAAGCGGGAGAAGTAGGCCGAATCATCAAAACCCAACATAAAGGCGATCTGCTGAACACTCAT
>JAYQBD010000240.1:0-1988 GCA_038137135.1 Oceanospirillaceae bacterium
GAGATCTCTGGTTCGGATATTCGCCACTCGGCGGTGACGGAACGTTTACGTGAACTCGGCGCTACGATCTTCATCGGCCACGAGGGAAGCAATGTTGAGGCGGCTGATGTGGTAGTTACCTCGACGGCGGTGACTAAAGCGAACCCTGAAGTCGAACGGGCACTTGAGTTGCGTCTGCCAATAGTTCGCCGTGCTGAGATGTTGGCCGAACTGATGCGCTACCGCCACGGCATAGCCGTCGCTGGAACGCACGGTAAGACCACAACGACCAGTTTGGTCGCCTCTATTTTGGCTGAAGCGAATATGGATCCGACCTATGTTATTGGCGGGCGTCTAACCAGCGCGGGAACCAATGCCAAGCTGGGCGGCAGCCGTTACTTGGTGGCTGAGGCTGACGAGTCTGATGCCTCTTTCCTGCATCTGCAGCCGATGGTGGCGATAGTTACGAATATCGATGCCGACCATATGGACACCTACGATGGCGACTTCGGCAAGCTGAAGCAGACCTTTATTCGTTTTCTGCAGAACCTACCTTTTTATGGCCTTGCCGTTGTCTGCTCGGACGACGACGTGGTCTCTGAGCTGATCCCAGATATCGGTCGTCCGGTACTGACCTACGGCTTTAATGAGGGTGCTGATTTTCGCGCTGTGGATCTGCGCCAGACTGGCTTGCAGAGTCACTTCCGCGTGATCCGTCCAAGCGGTCTGTCCGATCTTAACGTAACGCTTAATATGCCTGGCCGTCACAACGTATTGAACGCGCTAGCTGCGATCGCCGTTGCAACTGATGAAGAGTTGGATGATGGCGCGATCTGTCGTGCGCTTGAGCAGTTCCAGGGCGTGGGTCGTCGTTTTCAGGTGTTGGGTGAGCTGCCACTTGAAGGTGGCAGCGTAACCCTGGTTGATGATTACGGTCATCACCCTACTGAGGTGCAGGCGGTTATTAGTGCCGTACAGGAAGGTTGGCCGGGTCGCCGTATGGTGATGGTGTATCAGCCGCATCGCTACACACGTACTCGTGACCTCTACGAAGATTTCGTTAATGTGCTGCAGTCGGCAGATCAGTTGTTACTGCTTGATGTCTATGCGGCTGGTGAGGAGCCGATTCCCGGAGCCGATAGTCGCTCGATCTGTCGTAGTCTGCGTCAGCGCGGTCGTGAACCGATCTTCGTCGAGTCCGATGCCGAGATTGCCAACGTGCTGCGTCAGGTGTTGCAACCCGGCGATCTCTTGTTGACTCAGGGTGCCGGTAATATCACCACGCTGGCGCATCAGCTTAAGCAGAAGTGGGAGGCCGGATATGAGTGATTTCGGTCGCGTCGCCGTCATTATGGGTGGCACCTCTGCGGAGCGTGAAGTCTCACTGAGCTCGGGTGCTGAGGTGCTCAAAGGACTATTAGAAGCCGGCGTTGATGCCTTCGCGATAGACCTAGGCGCTGAGGGTGCTAATCCTCTGCAACAGCTGCTGCAGGCTGAGTTTGACCGTGCCTTTCTTATTGTTCATGGCCCGGGCGGTGAAGATGGTCTGTTGCAAGCTGCCCTCGAGATGCTCGGTAAACCCTACACGGGGAGTGGTGTGGCCTCGTCAGCGATCGGTATGGATAAGCTGCGTACCAAACAGGTTTGGATTGGCGCGGGTCTTCCGACCCCCAAGTTCGCCGTACTCAATGATCGCTCTGATTTAGCCGCTGTCGCGCAATCTTTGGGCTTCCCGATGATGATTAAACCGGCACATGAAGGCTCGAGTATTGGTATGAGCCGCGTGACCAGCGCAGAGGAGTTGCGCCAGGCTTACGTTGACGCCAAACAGTACGACTCCAGTGTTATCGCCGAGCAGTGGATAAACGGTCCTGAATTTACAGTCGCTGTGCTAAACGGGCAGGCGCTGCCGGTAATTCGTCTGGAGACACCGCACGAGTTCTACGATTTCAACGCCAAGTATCAGGCGAACGACACACGTTATGAGTTCGACACAGGTTTGAGTGAAG
>JAYQBD010000241.1:0-1960 GCA_038137135.1 Oceanospirillaceae bacterium
AGAACCCCTTCTCTATCGCGTCGGCACCCGCAGAGGGGCCTGAGATCTGTTTTGTTATCAAAGAGCTGGGTGATTTCACCTCAACGCTCGGTGAAACCAAGGTGGGTGCACGTGCTTATCTGGATGGCCCTTATGGTAGTTTGATCGTCGATGGCCGCTCAGAACCCGGTGTTGCATTGATTGCAGGCGGAGTGGGCGTGGCACCGATGCTTGGAATACTACAGCAACTCAAACAAACTGATGATCCGCGCTCGTGCCGCCTGATATACGCTAACCGGACTGAAGATCAGATCGTCTGTCGTGACAAGCTGGCTGATGACAACCCAATACTTGTGCTGTCAGAGCCAACTAAGGGTTGGCAGGGTGAGGTCGGCATAATCGATAAGAAGCTTATTGAACAGGGCTTTTCCGACGCTGAGTTTGGTTCTTGGCTCTTCGTGATTTGCGGGCCTGTACCGATGATGGATCAGGTGAGTCTGGCACTTAAGGAGAGGGGTGTATCTGAGGATCGTATTCTGCTGGAACGGTTTAATTACGATTAGTAAACGGGTCTGACCCTCATCCGGTTTTTAGCATATAATGCTCCCCTGAAAATTCACCAACCGGATTTAGCTCAGCTATGACAGTTCGCACGCGCGTTGCGCCTTCGCCGACCGGCGATCCACACGTAGGCACCGCCTACATCGCTCTGTTCAACCTCGCTTTTGCCCGTCAGCACGGCGGTCAGTTTATTTTGCGTATCGAAGACACCGATCAGACTCGCTCTACACCCGAGTCAGAGCAGGCGATTTTGGACTCTATGCGTTGGTTGGGTCTGGAGTGGGATGAGGGTCCTGATGTCGGTGGTCCGCACGGTCCGTACCGTCAGTCTGAGCGCAAAGATTCGTACAAAGACTTTGCGATGCGTCTGGTGGAGGAGGGCAATGCCTTTGTCTGCTACCGCACCGGCGAAGAGCTGGACGAGTTACGCGCGTCTCTGAAAGAGCAGGGCATCAACCGCGCACTGAAAGAGATTGATCTTGCGCTGCCTGCAGACGAAGTTGAGAAGCGCCAAGCGGCGGGTGCGCCATTTGTTATTCGCATGAAGGTGCCGGTTGAGGGTATTTGCGAGATTGACGATATGCTGCGTGGCACCATTGAGCTGGACTGGGCCTTGGTAGACGCGCAGATTCTGTTGAAGTCTGACGGTATGCCAACCTACCACCTGGCGAACGTAGTTGATGATCACCTGATGGAGATTACACACGTCATTCGGGGTGAGGAGTGGATCAACTCGGCGCCTAAGCACAAGCTGCTCTACCAGTACTTTGGCTGGGCGATGCCCAAACTGTGCCACATGCCACTGCTGCGTAACCCAGACAAATCCAAGCTGTCGAAGCGTAAGAACCCCACATCGATCCTCTACTACCAGCGCATGGGCTACTTGCCAGAGGCGCTGCTGAACTACTTGGGTCGTATGGGTTGGTCTATGCCGGATGAATCAGAGAAGTTCACCCGTGCGCAGATGTTCGATAACTTCGACATTCACCGCGTATCATTGGGTGGTCCGGTGTTCGATCAGGAGAAGCTGAGCTGGCTCAACGGCCTGTGGATTCGTGAAGAGCTGGATCCTGCTAAGTTTGCTGCTGAGTTCCAGAAGTGGGCGCTCAATCCTGAGTACCTGATGCAGATCATCCCGCTGATTCAGCCGCGCGTAGAGAAGTTCTCTGATGTGGCCCCGCTTGCGGGTATGTTCCTCTCGGGCATGATGCCAATCACGCTAGAGAGCTTCGCCCACAAGTCACTGGATGAAGAGGCTGTACGTCGTATTCTGCAGTTCTCTGTGTGGCACTTAGATCAGCAGCGCGAGTGGGATCGTGATTCGCTGTTCAATAGCCTGAAGGGGTTAGCGGATGGCATGGAGTTCAAGATCCGCGACTTCTTGTTCCCACTGTTTGTAGCTATCGCTGGTACATCGCAG
>JAYQBD010000242.1:0-1900 GCA_038137135.1 Oceanospirillaceae bacterium
ACCTCGAGCCGCTCCTCGACCTCAGCCTCTAACCGGGTTGCAACTGTGTTGCTGAGGCTTGCTCGATATTCAGCCTCGTAGGCCTCACGTGCCTCGAGGGCGAAACTCTCTTTGATTAAACTGACACGCTCTTCGGGCTCGAGATTACTCAGGCTCCGTAGAGGTACCGTGGAAATGACGTCGTCCAGAATAACGTAGAAATTGCCGTTAATGACGCCTGTTTTTAGTTCACCCGCTTCCGCCTGTGCGGCCAGAGCTGCTGCAGTCTGGGGCGACATGCCATCGTAAATTTTGCCATCGCTACCAATTACCTGACCGGATTTGATAACAAGGTCGGCCTGAACGCCACTGCTGATAAGTGCTACGCTGAGGACGCTAAGTTTTAGAAAATTTGAGTTCATGATTCTTTCCAGTCGGTTTCCATAGATTCTTTGTCGTAGAGTGAGTCCATTACCGCCATCAGCAACTCTGCGCGGTTCTGCACGCCCGCTTTGCGGTACACAGCACTGCACTGAGCTTTAACCGTTCCCTCCGAGGTACCTCTAATCTTCGCAATATCTGTTGCGTTGAGTCCTTTGAAAAGGAACATGGCTACATCGTACTCGGCCGGGGAGAGACTCCAACGGCTGAAGCTCTCTTCAATAAGTTGATGCACGGTCATCTCAGACTGGCGGACCCGGTCTTCCAAATGTGCTTTGCTGCGCAACAACTGCATCAGCTGCCGCGATTCCAGCACAACAGCCATAGCCAAGGTCAGTGTGGCAAGGGCCTCGACATAGAGGTGTGAGCTGAGTTCAGCATCGGCATCAGTAAAGTCAGAGATCACGTCGATGGCAAAAAAACCGGCACAGAATACCTGCACTACAATGATAGCTAGCAGCATCGTTGCCTGTTTGTTGCCATTGATCCTCGTCCGCATCTACTTACTCCCCAGTCTCAGGTATTGTCTTGCTGCCATTGACCATAGCATAGGTAAGGTTGATTTTTGTTCGGTGGCTCTCGTATATCACCGCACCAATGTGCAGCACTAGTGAGAACTCGATCCAGTTGACGCACGCCTCATGTAGCTCTTCAGTCCACTCAGTGCCCCAGAAGAGGTCAGTTGTCATTAAGAAGCCAGATAGGGTCAACAACAACAGCGAGGCGAGGAGGTTGTAGATCATCAATGCGCCCAGAGGCGTGTGCCCCAGATGCAGGTGTTTACGTCTCAGTGCCAGGTCGGTGAGTTGTTCAAGCGAGTCGCTAACACTTGGAGGAAAACTCTTAAAGCGCGCATATTGCGTGCCAACGAACCCCCAGACAATGCGTATCAGTACTAACCCCATCACGGTGTAGCCAATGTATTCATGAAGATCAGAGTCCTGATCGACGACAAAGGCATTGGCGGCAAAACTGATTGCCAGTGACCAGTGGAATAGTCGTACTAACGGATCCCAGACGTAAACCTTTTGCATTGTTGATCCCTCCCAAGTTCGTGAGCTAGTCCTCTTTGACACGCACAATATTCATATCGCTATCAAGATACACCTCCAAGCGCATACCATCTTTCCTGACGTAGGCTTCATAAAGGCCGTCCTCAATCTTAATTTTGCCTACTTGATATCCCTGCTTGGTGAGACTGGCGTTGATTCGCTGCTTTACCTCAGCGTTGAGCTGGAGGCGCTCGCCGGCCTGGGCAATCGAAACACTCAGGGCGGTCGCTGCAATCAGACTGGTTACAAATAGTTTGGACATGTTTGATCTCCTGTTGGATGTGTCGGTTGACGCAATCCAGTAGAGCTCGAAATACCATCGGTCTCTAGAGTACTGAAGTTTAAACGGAGGTATATAAACTGCTGTTGAATGGCTTAAACCAGAGTTTATGTAGAGTTTATGCGGGGCTCAGGGCCGCTGGTCGCGA
>JAYQBD010000243.1:0-1882 GCA_038137135.1 Oceanospirillaceae bacterium
CGTCGTTCGTGAATACTGAGCTGACCAACGAGCCGCCGCCGCGACGCACTAGGTCAAACAACTGTTCTTCGGACTCGTAAGGCATTAGCGTCGCAACGGGACCAAACACCTCAGTTTCATGTACCGTTTTGGCTGTCGCGGGTTCCTTACATAGCAGCAATTTCTGCGTGAAGTAGAAGCCTTCTGAATTCCCACCTGCGGCACCTTCAAACACAACCTCAGTCTCGGATGAGAGGGCGGCCACACCCTCAACCGCCGCCTGCTTCTGAGAGGCACTAACAAGCGGGCCGTAAGTTACGCCCTCATCCGCAGGATTACCCAGAACGTTTTTGGAGAGCTTGGCGATCAATGCCGCTTGAGCTGCTTCAAGGTGTGCAGCCGGCACAAAAATGCGCCGTACCGCGGTACACTTCTGACCCGCTTTCACCGTCATCTCTTTTGAGGCTTCATGCACAAACGATTTAAAGCCGGCGGACTCTGGCGTAAGATCTGGCCCCATCACAATCGAGTTAATACTATCTGCTTCGGCATTGAAACGGACCGCCTCGCTGATTATGCGTGGATGAGCCGCAAACATGGCAGCTGTGTCCGCTGAGCCGGTAAAGGCCAGTGCATCCTCTGACGTTAAATAGTCAGCCAGATCTCGGCCACCGCCCGCCAAGAACGTAAAAGCTCCAGCCGGCAAAATATCAGCCGCTACGATGTCCTGCGCCATAGCCCAAGCTACCGGGAGGGTCGCAGCTGCCGGTTTAACCACAGTCGCAACACCTGATAAGAGCGATACGCTCAGTTTCTCCAACATACCCCAAGCAGGGAAGTTGAAGGCGTTGATATGAACAGCGGCACCACGAATCGGCGTCAGCACGTGCAGAGCACGGAAGTTCTCATCTTTCGTGAGCTGCTCCAAATCCCCTTCCGCCATCCAACGACGCTCGCCTAGGCGCTTACCAATAGAAGCGTAGTACTTCATCGTGCCTATACCGCCCTCAACATCAAGGAAGGTATCCATCGCCGTTGCGCCGTTGTTTCTGGCGCTAAGCTCGGCATAGCGATCTTTGTTCTCACCGAGCACTGCTGCAATCTGTTTGATCAGTTCGGCGCGCTGCAAGTAAGTTAGCTCACGCAGCGCGGGACTGCCGACGTTGCGAGCATAATCAAGAATCTGCCCGCCGTTTAGGTCATGCCCAGCTATTTCTGCCATCACTGAACCATCAAGAGCACAGTGAGCTTGGCCTACAACTTGACCGTTATCCTGCCACTGCCCTGCAATGTAACTCTGCATACGCATATAAAAAGTACTACCTAAATTAAGAAACTAGTTGTTTGGAAAAAGTATCGACCGCGTTGAGCAGCGTCTCTTGCGCATCGCGGTGAATCGAGTGGCGACAGTTAGGGATCATCAGGCCTTCAGCGGGGCCTCCCGCTAACGCAACAATGGTGTCTACCTGCTTTTTACTACCGTATTCGTCCTTCTCACCCTGAATGGCGAGCACGGGCACTTCAATGCGTGGCAGATACTCTTCGATATTAAAGTCGAGAAAATCTGGATGCAGCCAGGCCTGATTCCAACCCCAGAAGGCGCAGTCCACATTATCGCCATGATGACGCGCCAAGCCCTCACGCAGAGTGCCGGACTCATAGGCCTCTTTCGCCTTCTCGATACTCGCAACGCAAAGAGGTTCATTGTGGACGTGAGCTGCGAGCGTCACCGTACCCAGCAGTCGCTCTCCCGGATGAGAGCCGGAGTGCACCAGAGCAATGGAGCCGCCATCACTGTGACCGACCAAAATAAAGCGTTTGTAGGGCAAGAGGTTGAGCACCTCGGGCACCCAATCCTCTCCCTCAATCTGCATGTAATTTAGCGGGCGTGGCGTCTCGACTG
>JAYQBD010000244.1:0-1843 GCA_038137135.1 Oceanospirillaceae bacterium
CTACATAGGAGTGAGAATCGTTCCATTCAAACGGTGTGATTTACCCCGAAACAGCGCGATCAGTTCACCCGCTTCGTTCTCAACCTGGATATCATAAACACCTGTGCGGCCACGCTGCGCCGTGCGACTCGCCTTAGCGGTCAACCGTTCGTCAGTGTGCGCCGCATTCAAGTATTCAATAGCCACAGACGCTGCAACGTTGGGTTCATTCTCACTGTTGCAGGCAAACGCAAATGCGCTATCCGCCAACGAGAAGATCATTCCGCCGTGACAGGTGCCGTGCCCGTTGGTCATCCAATCTTGTACCTGCATGCTCAGTGTCGCTGTGCCCGGCGAAACCGCATCTATCTGGATCCCCAGATGATCGATCAGGCCATCTCCCTGTTTCAGTGCATCGCGACAGGCTTCGGCAAGCTGTTGAGAATCGCTCATCTTCACTCCTCGGTTTAGCGCTTAAAACTCGGATCCTGGCGTTCAACGATTCGAATCATCGCGGCAAGCGAATCTTCGCCTGCGCCGTATTTCGGGTTAAAGTTGAGCGAATCACGTACACAGTTATTCAGTACCTGCTCCGGGATCTCCCTCGCTTTGCCCATGGAGCTGGTCGCCAGTTGCACTTCGCAGGCACGCGTCAGCAGCCACATCAATGAGAACGCCTGCGCCAAGGTGGAGCCGATGACTACCGGCCCATGGTTACGCAGCAGTAACACTTGCTTGTCACCTGCGCTGGCCAAGATACGCTCGCCCTCATCGGCATGCACCGTAATCCCCTCGAAGTCGTGATAAGCGATCTTGCCGTAGAGCTGAGCTGAGTAGAAGTTGGTAAAGCTCAACCCCTCATCCAGACAGCAAACCGCCATGGTCGGCGTGGTGTGCACATGCATCACGCAATGAGCATTAGAAACGCGTTTGTGGATCTCGCCGTGGAAGGTAAAACCGGCTGGGTTAATCGGCCAGTCAGAGTGTCCGATGATATTCCCGTCGATATCGACCTTAACCAGATTAGATGCCGTGATCTCGGAGTAGTGCAGGCCAAAGGGGTTGATCAGAAAGTGATCCGCACCCCCTGGTACGCGCAGAGAGATGTGGTTGTAGATGAGCTCCTCCCACTTCAGGTGCGCAAATGCTCGATACACCCCCGCGAGCTGAACACGCGCCTGCCACTCTTCATCAGAATACTGAGTTGGGTGCTCATAATATTTGGCCATCGCGATTCTCTTTTCAGAAAATGTATTTCATCTAATGCTATCGGCAATAGGCTGTTGAAACTAGCTTTTGCTAACTAGGGTCAACACTCAGCACGCAATCTCGACCCTCTGGTGCCTGTTGCAAACGGTCGCACATCCATGTGCGCTCGTCTAAACTAGTACACCGAGACCCGGATGACCGGCAGGTTGCCAAGCCCTTCAAGTGTCTAGCTCCCTCAGATGCTGTTAGGGCGCCGGATTAGGCTGACCGGCATGAATCTTATTGATCGCCTTAAGCTGATCCTTGTCCAACGTAATCTCTTGAGATGCGATGTTGGCTTTCAGCTGTTCCATAGTGGTCGCGCCAATAATCGTAGAGAGCACAAATGGCTGCTGACGCACCCACGCCAATGCCATCTGCGCTGGATCCATCCCCCAGCTCTCGGCTAGGTCGCAGTAGGCATCGATCGACTGAGTCGATTGTGGGCTGCTGTAACGGGCGAAGCGTTCGAACAGGGTGATACGCGCTTTCGGTGGTTTGGCACCATTGCGGTACTTGCCGCTCAGAGCGCCAAAAGCCATAGGCGAGTAGGCCAGTAGGCCCACATCCTCGCGGTGCGAGATCTCCGCCATACCGATCTCGTAGACGCGGCTCA
>JAYQBD010000245.1:0-1840 GCA_038137135.1 Oceanospirillaceae bacterium
TCGCAACCCTGCTAAGATCTGAAAAATCCGGAGTCATTCAGCATCTCGCGCATGTGCTCGCGGCGTTTTAGCTGGAGCGCCTTTGACACAGACTCACTCCAATTGGTTCCAGCCACTCCACGATCTGCGTAGTAAGCAGCCATCACCTCATCATACTGATCAACCAGCGGCTCTATCTTAGTGCTGTCATAGCTATCGGTATGAAGCACTGCTTCAAGCGGCAAGCGCGGCTTGGTAGCGTTACGCTCTTTGGGTTTACCGAGACACATGCCGAAGAGCGGGAAGACAAACTCGGGCAGTTGGAGTTGTTCAATGACCACATCCGGTGCGTTACGGATACCGCCAATAAATACACCACCCAGTCCTTCAGACTCCGCAGCTAGAAGCACATTCTGAGCAAATAGGGCCACATCAACAGCTGCAGCCACCGAGTGCTCGGTCAGCCCTTCAAGTTCACCCATACCCGCTTTGGTGCAGGCGTAGTTAAGTCGGCGAAGGTCAGCACAGTAGACCAGAAACTCAGGGGCGCTGATCACCCACTTCTGGCCTCCTGCCGCTTCACTGATGGCTTGGCGTTTGGCCGGATCCGTCACTCGCACAACCGAATAGGCTTGCACATGGCTCGAGGTGGAAGCCGACTGACCCGCTTCAATGATATTTAACAGCGTCTCCTGCGCTACCGGCTCATCGGTAAAAGATCGAACCGAGACGTGGGATCTCATTAACTCTCTAACTGAACTCATTGTAAATCCTTGTATACCGGGGTTGTGGGCATCAATACGTCGCGCGACCACCAGAGAGATCAAAAACCGCTCCAGTAGTAAACGAGTTCTCGGGGCTTACCAAGAAGCCGATCATCGACGCCACCTCTTCCACTTCTAGGAATCGATTACGCGGAATTTTTGAGAGCATGTATTCGATAAACTCTTCTGAGAGCTGGTCGAAGATTGGCGTACGTGCTGCCGCCGGCGTAACGCAGTTACAGGCGATATCGAAACCAGCGAGCTCTTTACCGATCGATTTAGTCAAACCGATTACGCCTGCTTTGGAAGCCGAGTATGGACCTGCGTTAGGGTTACCCTCTTTACCGGCAATCGACGCGATATTAACGATGCGACCGAAGTTACGCGCCTTCATACCGGTGATAACCGCTTTATTCGTGTAGAAGGTGCCCATCAGGTTGATATTGACGATCTGCTGGAACTCCATAACATCGTAATCTTCGATCGTCGCGTTTGAACCGGCGATACCTGCAGAGTTCACCAGAATATCCACACCGCCAAGCGCCTCCTCAGTTTGCGCTAGTGCCGCTGTTACGCTGTCATAGTTGCTGACGTTACACTCAACGGCAACGGTCTCTCCCAGAGTGCTAAGGTTTTTCGCAGCCTCCTGAGCCTTCTCTACATTCAGATCCCAGAGTGCAACACGTGCACCGTTGGCCAACAGTTTGGCCGCAACCGCAAAACCGATGCCTTGAGCACCACCGGTCACTACCGCGATACGCCCTGCAACTGCATATTTGTTCTCAGTAACTGACATGGTGCGCTCCTCAATCCACAACTACGGCACGGCCGTCAGCAATCATCTCTTCAATAGCGGGCATCTCGCAGTAGCCAGACTGCACCTTGGCATCCAACTCATACTCCAGCGCTTTGATGTCCTCGAGCTTGGCAATTATTTCGTCGATGCGAGCAAAGGGAACGACCGCGACGCCATCACCATCAGCTACGATAATATCGCCACTCTCAACATAACGGCCTGCCACTACAGCACCAAAGCCGACTCGGCCAGGACCCTTAGAGTAAGGCGAGTTAGGGTTAAGACCCGCACACCAAGCTGG
>JAYQBD010000246.1:0-1825 GCA_038137135.1 Oceanospirillaceae bacterium
CCTTTGGTCTCCTCGAACAGGCAGACCTGCAGTGCAGCCACTTTGGGGTTGGTTGTCTCCATGACCAAGTAGAGATCGCCGAATACGTAGGGCAGGGTAGAGCTGCAGGTTTTTAGCGCCTTCTCCCAGATTCTTAAGCTCGGCTTTAGGCGTTCAGAATCACCGCCTTTGTTCAGGTGCGCCACTATCATGCTGCTGCGGTCAGTGAGCACGCCAAAGTCGATTGAGCGCAATCGAGCCTTGATGTCCCAGCGATTAAACTTGCCCTCAACTTCCAGCTTGTAACCGCCGCCACCGGGGATGTTTAGGTCTTCGCGACTGCCTAAGGCCTTGCCACTGAACTCACCGAATCGGTACTTCCAGTTGAACACCCCATCCTGCTCTTTATAGTGCAGAGCCGCGCGAGCGGTGTCGCTAGCGAGGGTCTTATTACGTTCGATGTTGCGTGCAGTCGCTGCGGCTTCTCTCGCTGCAGCCGCCTCGGCCATATTCATCTTCGGCTTCTTTAGCTCGGCACTCACTTCGTAGCGCTTGATACCAGCGGGATAGGCACCATCCACTCTCTTCGCTGCTGCAGAACCCGAACCACCCGAGCTGGTTGGATTCGCCTGACAGGCGGCCAGTAGCAGGGCCAGGCCTGCGATCATTAGCGCTCTCATAGGTAGATCCTATCGGTCAGGCGTGGGAGATTCGGCGTGAAGAAGACGCGCTCGGCAATCTCTGCATGCTCCAGGCCGAAGGTGTGCTCGAGCACACCAGCGCAGATAGAGCGCGAATCGATGGTGGCCATCAGGTCACGACGCTCAAACTGATCGCTCTTCGCCAGTCCCGGCCAGTCCGCTAGGACCGCACCACCATTAACAGCACCGCCGCCCACCAGCATAGCTGTGCCGTAGCCGTGTTCGGTACCGCTCGAGCCGTTCACTTTAACGGTACGGCCAAACTCCGTGAGGGTAATGAAGGTGGTATTGTCCCACGCACCGCCGAGGTTTTTACGCAGGGTACTGATGCAGGTGTCGAGCTCGCCTGTTAGGCTAAAGAGACGCCCGGGATTCTTACCGCCTTGGCCAGCATGGGTGTCGTAGCCACCTAAGCGAATCATCGCGGCAACAGGGCCGTCTGGTCGTGCCAGGGCTTTACCCGCCTCCTCTGATAGACCTCTCGGACTGCGATCGCGCGAGTTGAACACGCGCCCATTCAAGCGCGCCATCAGCTTGTCATTCTCAGTCTGCCACTCGGGAGACAAGCCACCATGCAGCATCTCAAGGAGTCGGGTTGTTGGGTTTGAACTGCCGTTTACATGTGCTGGAAAGTAGTTGTCTACGCCCGTGGCACCGCGCAGTAGCAGCGGTGTATCCAGACTCATTGCGCGGCCACCATTGCTGGCGATATCCAGCGCGCGTCCGACCCAGCCGGTTGACTCTGAGAAGGGCGCCAAGCCGCCACCCTGGATCAGGTTCTGGCCCTCAAAGTGTGAGCGCTTGGTGTACGGGAAGCTAGTGGCGTGAATACCTAAAACATCCTGCTGCAACATCAACTGATGCGTCGCACGCATCGCTGGGTGCAGTGCCCAGTGGCTACTCAAATCCAGCAAGTTGTCGGGCATCAACTCTTCACGGAAACTCTCTAAGCGGCCCTCTAGTTTGGGCACGATTGTAGAGAGACCATCCAAGCCCCCCTCAAGGAAGAAGATAACCAGGCGACGTTCTGGATTGGCGATATTAGCCCAGCCTGGCAGGCTGGCGAGAGCGAGGCCCGCGGCCCCCATCTTTAAAAAGTCGCGACGGTTCATGCCTGCACCTCCATTGCCCACTGGTTAACAACA
>JAYQBD010000247.1:0-1818 GCA_038137135.1 Oceanospirillaceae bacterium
AATGTAAACGTGCTCGATATGATGAATAAGAGCCGTGGCGATATCGCCTATAACATCATTGATATCGAGGAGGCGCCGGACAGCGAACTGATAGAGGCGGTGACAGCCGTCGAGCACGTTATCGGTGTGCGATTAATCTAACGCTGACGCTCGTAGACGCTCAGGCTAACCGCGGTACCAAGGTTTAGTGACTCAATTAGACCAACGCCAGGGATGGTGAAGGCCTGAGCGTTAAGCGCGCTCAACTGCTCGCGTGGAACACCGCGGGCTTCGTTGCCAAATAGATAGCAATCACAGGCTTTAAACGCTGCAGAGCTAAGTGCGTCCCCCTGCATATCGAGACAACCTATCCTCTGGTAGCGCTTGGATAGAGAGCCTAGCTCAACATCCAACTCTATTGGCACATGAAATATCGCCCCCATACTGGCGCGAATCACTTTGGGATTAAACGGATCGACCGAACCCGGGCTTAGCAGACAACGGTAGCCGCCAAACCAAGCGAGCGTGCGCAGAATAGTGCCGAGGTTGCCAGGATCTTGAATCTCATGAAAATAGATACCGACTTCGGACGCATTTGAACTCGGTTTAATCGCATCAGTTGGCAGTACCGCCAAAATGCCTTGCGGGCTTTTGGTCGCACTGAGGGCCGTCATCTGTTTGGCCGTGACCAAGTTGACCTTAAAGTCAGTCTCCCAGTTCTCGTACTGCTCAGTAAGGTAGAGCTCTGCCTGCAGTAGGCCGGGCTGAGACTTTGCCGCCTGTTGCAACTCCAAGATCAGGTGTTCACCCTCGACCAAGCAGTACCCCAGTTCATTGCGGTACTTTTTCTGCTGCAGTTTTTTGATGGTATCGAGGTTCATAGAGGGCCTTTTACTTTGCTGGCAGAGTATACGCGCCCCTAACTTTCCGCGCGAGCCCGCTCTCTGTGCGCGGCTGCGATGCAGCGTTATAATGCGCGCTTAATTAACGTTTACCGGATTCTTAGTAGCAATGGCACGATCAAAAAGCAGCGCGCGCTGGCTTAAAGAGCACGTCAACGACCCTTTTGTGAAACAGGCACAGAAGGATGGTTACCGCTCGCGTGCCAGCTATAAGCTCAAAGAGCTGAGCGACAAAGATAAGCTGATAAAACCGGGCATGCTGGTAATCGATCTGGGTTCAGCACCGGGTGGCTGGTCGCAGGTCGCCTCGGAGCTTGTAGGTGACCACGGCAAACTGATCGCCTCAGATATTCTACCCATGGACCCACTGCCGGGTGTGGACTTCATCCAGGGCGACTTCACCGAGGAGGCTGTGTTTGACCAAATTATGGCGGCTATCGGTGGCCAGCCCGTGGACGTAGTGATCTCGGATATGGCACCAAACTTGAGCGGAATATCCTCAGCAGACCAAGCCGCTTCAATTTATCTGATAGAACTCGCCCTCGATATGGCTAACCAAGTGCTTAAACCTAAGGGAAGCTTTGTCGCTAAAGCGTTTCAGGGGGAAGGTTACGACGCCTTTGTTGCGCAGGTGCGCGAGCAGTTCGACAGCGTAGTGATTCGCAAGCCTGACTCCTCACGTGCTAGATCACGTGAGGTGTATGTCGTGGGTCGAGGCTTTAAGGGCTAAGTGTTAAAGACTGAGATCGCCAAGATCCATGTCTTCATCTTTGGCAGTCGCCTCTTTCAGGCCATCTTTGTGCTCACGGAACCAGGGCATGAACTTGTCCAGCCCACCCAGCACTTCACCATCAATCAGTACGAAAGGTACAGTAGTCAGCGCCTGACCTGTTTTCTCTAGTACCTCTGCCTGCATATCCTCAACAGACAGATCTAC
>JAYQBD010000248.1:0-1784 GCA_038137135.1 Oceanospirillaceae bacterium
CGATGTTGAGCGGGCGGGCAAAACGCTAATCGAGTTCCGCAATCTACGCACGGCGCAGGTACTACAGAGTATTGGGCAGGAGCGTTTGCTGGCTCTGCTTCCTCGGTTACTCAATGAGCTGATCAATTGTCCGCAACCGGAGCAGACACTGGAGCGTGTGTTGCAGCTGATTCAGGCGGTACTGCGTCGCTCGGCCTATCTGGTGTTGCTTAGCGAAAATCCCGGTGCTTTAAAGCAGCTGGTACGTCTGTGCAGCGCTAGCCCCTGGTTTGCTGAAAAGCTGGCGAATCAGCCCGTGCTGCTTGATGAGCTGATCGACTCACAAACACTGTTTAACCCGCCGGCAGCAGAAGAGCTGGGTATCGAATTACGCCAGCACCTTTTGCGTATCCCAGAGGATGATATCGAGCAGCTGATGGAGGCGCTGCGTTACTTCCGTAACGCGCATATTTTGCGCGTCGCGGCAGCCGACATAACAGGCGCGCTACCGCTAATGAAAGTGAGTGATTACTTAACCTGGCTTGCTGAAGCGATTCTGCAAGCAGTGCTAGAGATAGCTTGGCGTGAGATGCTGGCGAAATATGGCACGCCACAACGTGCTGAGGGCGAGTCGGCCGAGATGGATTTTGTCGTGGTCGGCTACGGCAAGCTCGGTGGCATTGAGCTCTCTTACGGATCGGATCTGGACTTGGTCTTCTTACATGACTTGCCGGGAGATCTGTTCACCACGGGTGGGCCGCGCGAGATTGCCAATACTGTGTTTTTCACCCGCTTAGGCCAGCGCATCATTCATATATTGAACACCTTCACGCCCTCGGGGCAGCTTTATGAGGTCGATATGCGTCTGAGACCATCAGGCAACTCAGGCCTGCTGGTGACGTCGCTGCAAGCGTTTAAGCAGTATCAGCTAAAAGAGGCTTGGACTTGGGAGCACCAGGCGTTGGTGCGTGCTCGCCCTGTTGCCGGCAGTGCGCGCTTGGCTGAGGCCTTTACGGCGGTGCGTGGCGAGATCTTGAGTCAGAGTCGAGATCCTGCGGTGTTGCGCCAGGAGGTCATCGATATGCGTGAGAAGATGCGCAAACATCTGGGGTCGAGCGAGAGTACAGAGGGCGTGGATCTGAAGCAGGATGCCGGTGGTATCGTTGATATAGAGTTCAGCGTGCAGTACTTAGTGCTCCGCCATGCTGCTCAGGCCTCTGGGCTGTTTGAGTACACCGATAACATTCGGATATTGGATGCGTTGGAGTCTGGTGGTTATCTGTGTCAGCAGTCGGCTGAGGCTTTGCGTGAGTGTTATAAGACCTATCGCTCGATTGGGCATCGGCAGAGTTTGGAAGAGCGCAAAGGGTTGGTTTCAGAAGCTGAGATTGCGGAGATGCGAGCTACAGTTTCTGGAATTTGGGGGGAGATTTTCTCTGTGTAATCGGTCAGATCTTTAGTTCGACGCGCGCACTGGCGGCATAACCCCCAGACTCGCTCGAGCACTGCCGCGCGCTTGCTCCTGCGTTGCGCGGCATACCGTCCATCCATGGACATATCCATGTGGCGCTCCGTATTTCACATCCATGTGAAATAAGGGTCTGGAGGTTACACCCCCAGCGCGCCAGCATACCCAGAAGGAGATATCGACAACGTTCTTCAGGGACAAAAAAAGCACCCGAAGGTGCTTTTTAGATAGGTCGGCTCGCTTACATGTGGGTTAGCCAACCGTGTGGATCTTCGGCCTTGCCCCACTGGATGTCGTTCAGTGCGCGGCGCAGTTTGAGGGTGGTTTCACCGATACC
>JAYQBD010000249.1:0-1779 GCA_038137135.1 Oceanospirillaceae bacterium
ATCCGTCAGGGCGGACTTGAGGATCTCACACCGGTTATTGAAACAGTACAGCGTAACGGCTCGGTTGATTACACCCGTGAAAAGGCGATTGAGCAGGTTGAGCTAGCGAAGAGTGCGATTGCAGGATTGGCGGATACGTCGTTTAAAGAGACGTTGATGCAGATTGCGGACATTGCCATTGAGCGCACACACTAAAAGGGGGCTTGTCGCGAACTTAGGCTTCGCCTAGATCGCTTCTACCGAGCCTTGTAGGAGGCTTCTTGGCGCAGCCAAGGAGGCGATATCCAAGTCGCTGTCGGGTTTCAACCCGATCCATTTTCTTAGCGTAACCGCCGTAGGGCGGGTCTCGACCCGCCAAACCTCCCCCCAGAAAAACTATTGCCGCGTCAAAAAGTAAACCTTCTCGCGCTCACCCTCAAAGCGCCCATCCGGCAACTCCGCGCCATCCATAAGCTCAACAGTAAACTCCGGCTCATACAGCTTGCGCACCTCAGTTTCTGTTACGCAAAACGGCGGTGACTCGCGCTGCTCGTCGTATTCAAGGCAGATCAACATCAACCGCATACCGCTGGGCAGAATCGATTTCAGGTGCGCGGCGTATTCTTTGCGCATAGTGTGAGGCAGCGCAATTAATGCGGCCCGATCATACACCGCCCCCACGCGGCTGATATCCTCAGCATCTAGTTTGAAGAAGTCGCCGCAGTGCAAAGTGATACCGTCTAGCTCACGAGTATTAAACTTCGACCCTTGAGTAGCCGCAACCTCGGCACCCATTTCGTTGAAGAAGTCGCGGCACGCAATATCGCTGAGCTCTACGCCCAACACCTCATGCCCCTGCTCGCGCAGCCAGAGCATATCTTTGCTCTTACCACAGAGCGGTACTAGCACTTGGGACTCACCCTCTGCAGCCAGCAGTGGCCAGTGCTGTTGCAGCCAGCTGTTGGTCTCCTTCTGGTGAAAACCGATCTCTGAATTAGCCCAGCGTTTGTGCCAAAATCCGTGTTCCATCTACCTATTTTCCCCAGCGGATACTCATTGCCGCCACTTTAACTGATCGATATCGTGCTTAGCGAGTCCTAAAAAGGTATACTTCGGCAAATTTTTACAAATCCGCAAGACAAAAGAGAGACCATGACTAGACCTTCCTCTTTCAATCGTGACGAGCTGCTGAGCTGCGGCTACGGCGAAATGTTTGGACCAGGCAATGCGCGCCTACCCGTTGGCAACATGCTGATGATGGACCGCATCACCAAGATCTCCGCAGAGGGCGGCGAGCACGGCAAAGGCGAAATCATCGCTGAACTCGATATCCACCCAGACCTCTGGTTCTTCGAGTGTCACTTCCCTGAAGACCCCGTCATGCCGGGCTGTTTGGGCCTCGATGCGATGTGGCAGATTGTTGGCTTTTACCTGGGCTGGAAAGGCAACCCAGGCCGCGGCCGCGCGCTAGGTTCAGGTGAGGTTAAATTCACCGGTCAGATACTGCCTACCAGCAAAAAGGTGACCTACAACATCCAGATGAAGCGCGTTATCGAGCGCAAACTGGTAATGGGTATTGCTGACGGTTCCGTTTCAGTGGATGGCCGCGAAATCTACACCGCGACTGACCTGAAGGTCGGCCTGTTCACAAGTACCGAAAACTTCTAAGCCCGCTTAGGCGGACTTCGCAACAGATATAGAGAGAGATTCGATGCGTCGAGTTGTAGTTACTGGCATGGGTATTGTTTCCTGCCTAGGCACAGATAAAGCAAGCGTTCTGGACTCCCTAAAAGAGGGCAA
>JAYQBD010000250.1:0-1740 GCA_038137135.1 Oceanospirillaceae bacterium
ATAATCGCCACAACGATCATCAATTCAATGAGCGTAAAGCCCTTCTGCATCTGTTTCTTCATGATATTCTCCAGCGAGTAATTTTCTCTCACTGCAGCTACGACGTCCTGCCGAACCACAGCGACTGCTTCCTAATTGTTTAAGTCCCAGTCGACCGATTTGCTTGCGCTCAATACGACCCACTTGATTTCAAATATAGACGCAATCTGAGATTTGCAAAGTGCAGTCAAAAACTTTTTTCCACACCAAAAGTACGTAAGTCACAAACGCATCTAGATAAAAAGCCAATATGCGGACGTTTCGCGACGAATGCCTCAAAACCCCTTTAGAACAGAATTAGGCAATCGCGACACAAATTGCTTATGTAGCTAGTCTTTGCCATTTTTTGAGCTAAACTGAAGAGTAAATTAGAACGATCGGAGCCAAGACGTTGGCACAAGGTTTTCAACCCCTAAGCGGTCTAGCCAAGCGGCTGGTCAACGACGGTGTATTCACCGCCGAGACGGCGATGGATGCGCTGAGCAAATCACGCACCGCGAATCAATCCTTTGTTACCTTCATTATTGCGCAGCGCCTTGTCAGTGCTCATCGCGCTGCGTGCGCCGCAGCAGAAGAGTTTGGCCTCCCCCTGCTAGACCTTGACGCTTACAACTCCGAGTCTATTCCGCAGGGCCTAATCGCTGATGCGTTGATTACCAAACACCGCGCACTCCCATTGATGAAGCGCGACAATCGTCTGTTCATCGGGATTGCTGATCCAACAAATATCCAAGCCCTCGATGAGATCAAGTTCAGCACAGGCATCACTACCGAAGCGGTTATTGTTGAAGAGGATAAGCTAGAACGCCGTATCGACCTGCTGTTGGATGCCGACGATGGTTCTGGTGCATTGGGCGATCTTGAAGATGGTGACCTTGATAACCTAGAGATCGGCGAGACTCAGCGTGCTGCTGAAGAGGAGAGCGCCGAGGACGCTGCTTCAGATGCCCCCATCGTCCGCTTCATCAACAAGATACTCTTGGATGCGATCAAAAACGGTGCTTCGGATATCCACTTCGAGCCCTACGAGAAGACCTACCGCGTGCGCTGTCGTATCGACGGCATCCTAACCGAAGTCAGTAAGCCACCGATCAACCTCGCCTCGCGTTTGGGCGCTCGCTTGAAGGTTATGTCTAATATGGACATCGCAGAGCGACGCGTGCCTCAAGATGGACGCATAAAACTTAAGGTCTCGGCTAAACGCTCAATCGACTTCCGTGTGAACACCCTGCCTACCCTGTGGGGCGAGAAAATTGTACTGCGTATCCTCGACCCGACCAGCGCAACCATCGGTGTAGATGCGCTCGGCTTTGAACCCGAGCAGCGCGAACTCTACATGTCGAACCTCCACCGCCCGCAGGGGATGATTCTGGTCACGGGCCCTACCGGCTCAGGTAAGACGGTTACCCTCTATACAGGCCTGAACATTCTTAACGAAGTTGAGCGCAATATCTCCACGGCCGAGGATCCGGTAGAGATCAATATGGAGGGGATCAACCAGGTTCACGTGAACCCCAAAGTTGGCCTCACCTTTGCCGAGGCGCTACGGGCCTTCCTACGTCAGGACCCTGACGTCGTCATGGTGGGTGAGATTCGCGACTTGGAAACCGCTGAAATCGGCATCAAGGCAGCACAGACCGGCCATATGGTGCTATCAACCCTGCACACCAACTCTGCACCCGAAACGCTTACGCGTCTGCG
>JAYQBD010000251.1:0-1728 GCA_038137135.1 Oceanospirillaceae bacterium
TCCTACAGCCCTTCGCCGTAGCCTCGGGTTATCTCACAAATCTCCACACGGTAGCCTTGATACCAGGTTGATCTACCCAGTTGCTGCGCCTCAATATGAAGCTCATCCGCCTTCCAACGTTTGATGCTATCCAGATCGGGCCAGTAAGAGAGCGCGATCTCCTGTTTGCCTTGGGTGGCGCTGACAAATTCAGTACAGCCATAGTCGTTTATCGCCCGATCACGTAACTTTGCTGCCAAATCGGAGTATTTCGCATCGAATTCAGCAATTTTCGCGGTAAATATCACAATGTACATAGCTACTTCTCACGACTTTTTGTTGGAGCCTCCTCGAAGAGGTGACGATTGCGGTACCAAGCGGAGCATAAAACAAAAATCCCCGCCGAGGCGGGGATTTTTTAACACTAAGTCGGTTAATTCGCGTCCGGATGGTTGCGCATCTTCTCGCCAGTGTAGAGCTGACGTGGGCGACCGATCTTGTTTGGACCAGAGTGGAATTCGCTCCAGTGAGAGATCCAACCGATGGTTCGAGACAGTGCAAAGATTACTGTGAACATCGAGGTTGGAATACCGATCGCTTTCAGGATGATGCCTGAGTAGAAGTCGACATTCGGGTAGAGTTTGCGCTCTACGAAGTACGGATCTTCCAGTGCGATGCGCTCCAGCTCTTTAGCGATAGCCAACTGTGGATCGTTCTCGATACCCAGTTCAGCCAGTACTTCGTCACAGGTCTTCTTCATAACTTTGGCGCGTGGGTCAAAGTTACGGTAAACACGGTGGCCGAAGCCCATCAGTCGGAACGGATCGTTAGGATCTTTCGCTTTCTGGATGAACTCAGGAATGTTCTCAACATCACCGATTTCGCTCAGCATGTGCAGTACAGCTTCGTTTGCACCGCCGTGTGCAGGACCCCACAGGGCAGCAATACCGGCAGCGATACAGGCGAATGGGTTAGCACCTGAAGAGCCTGCCAGGCGAACAGTTGAAGTTGATGCGTTCTGCTCGTGGTCAGCGTGAAGGATAAAGATCTTATCCATCGCTCTGGCTAGGGTTGGGCTCGCTTTGTAGTCATCACAAGGTGTGCCAAACATCATGCGCAAGAAGTTCTCGGCATAACCCAAGTCGTTGCGTGGGTACATAAACGGCTGGCCGATTGAGTACTTGTAACACATCGCCGCTAGTGTCGGCATTTTCGCGATCAGACGGTATGCACAGACTTCGCGGTGGTGCGGGTCGTTGATATCGAGTGAGTCGTGGTAGAAGGCAGAGAGTGCACCAACAACACCACACATGATCGCCATGGGGTGAGCATCGCGACGGAAGCCGCGGAAGAACTGGCTCAATTGCTCGTGCACCATAGTATGGTGAGTCACAGTATGAACGAACTTTGCTTTCTCCTCTGCATTTGGCAGTTCACCATTCAACAGAAGAAAGCAGACATCCATGTAGTCAGCGTGGTCAGCCAGTTGCTCAATGGGGTATCCGCGGTGGAGCAGGATGCCTTTGCCGCCATCGATATATGTGATCTTAGATTCACAAGAGGCGGTTGAAACAAAACCTGGGTCGTAGGTGAACAGACCTTCACCCGTCAGTGGGCGTACGTCGATAACGTCTGGACCTTCGGTGCCGGAGTAGATCGGCAGTTCGATATCCTTGTCGATACCATCGACGCTTAGACGTGCTGTTTTTTCAGCCATGTGTGGCTCCTCTTTACTATCTGGAAATGCAA
>JAYQBD010000252.1:0-1728 GCA_038137135.1 Oceanospirillaceae bacterium
GCGTAGCACAGGGATGTGCGAGAGCGACCTAGGCAAGGGACAACCCAATGTAGGAGTGATGTAGCACGCAGTGCTATTTCGCGACAAAGCTAAATCGCTGTCGCGTAATACGCTTCGCGTACAACGCTCGTACACAAAGGCTTCTGAATAAGCTTGGACTAAAACTCAGCTCGAATAAGTTTGAGCCTTAGGTCGGAACGCGCGAAGGAAGTACAAAGATAAAGGGTAGCTGGAGCACTAAACTCGGCTCGGGGATAGCGCTGAAAGACTGAGCCTGCCAGTAGTTCAGCATCGCAGATCTGGCACACCCCATTACGGCATGCCCTGCGCTGATTGATACCGAAGCCGTAGAGCTGCTCCAGCAGAGGAAGTTCGGGATCGACCTGAAACATCTGGTCGACCCCTTCAATTGCGAGACTGAAAGATTCAGTCATCGATACCAAGATCTTTCCAGATCTCATCAACACGCGTCTTAATAGACTCATCCATCGTGATCGGCTCACCCCACTCGCGAGTGGTTTCGCCCTCCCACTTGTTGGTGGCGTCCATTCCCATTTTTGAGCCAAGGCCAGAAACAGGTGAGGCGAAGTCGAGATAGTCGATCGGTGTGTTCTCAATCATCGTGGTGTCGCGGGCCGGATCCATACGCGTTGTAATCGCCCAGATCACGTCATTCCAGTCACGTACGTTCACGTCGTCGTCACAGACGATAACGAACTTGGTGTACATAAACTGTCGCAAAAATGACCAAACGCCCAGCATGATCCGCTTCGCATGACCCGGATAGGCCTTCTTCATGCTGACTACGGCCATACGATAACTACAGCCTTCGGGCGGTAGATAGAAATCGACAATCTCCGGGAACTGTTTCTGCAGAATGGGAACGAACACCTCATTCAGCGCCACACCCAAGATGGCTGGTTCATCGGGTGGACGACCCGTGTAGGTGCTATGGTAAATCGGATCTTTACGCATCGTAATGCGCTCTACCGTGAATACTGGAAACTGATCCACCTCGTTGTAGTAACCGGTGTGATCGCCAAACGGCCCCTCGTCCGCCATCTCATCGGGGTAGAGGTAGCCCTCGAGCACGATCTCAGCACTGGCAGGCACCTGCAGATCGCTGCCAATACATTGAGTAACCTCCGTTTTACCGCCGCGCAATAGTCCCGCAAAGGCGTACTCAGAGAGTGTATCAGGGACAGGGGTGACCGCACCGAGGATGGTTGCAGGGTCCGCACCCAGCGCAACAGCTACGGGAAAAGGCTCACCTGGGCGCTCGTTTTTCCACTCACGAAAATCCAGCGCTCCACCGCGATGCGCTAGCCAGCGCATAATCAGTTTGTTTTTGCCAATTAGCTGCTGACGATAGATACCCAAGTTCTGCCGTGACTTATTCGGGCCACGAGTAATCACCAAAGGCCAGGTCACCAATGGGCCAGCGTCACCAGGCCAGCAGGTCTGAATGGGAATGCGGTTGAGGTCAACCTCATCACCTTCTAGCACCACCTGCTGACAGGGGGCATTACGCACCTGCTTAGGCCCCATATTGAGGACCTGCTTAAAGATCGGGAGTTTATCCCAGGCATCTTTAAACCCCTTGGGCGGCTCAGGCTCTTTTAACTGCGCCAGCAACTTACCGACCTCTCTGAGCGCTGAGACTGACTCTTCACCCATCCCCAGTGCCACGCGCTCTGGCGTGCCAAAGAGGTTTCCCAATACCGGCAT
>JAYQBD010000253.1:0-1703 GCA_038137135.1 Oceanospirillaceae bacterium
TAGGCGCGGGCCTCGGCATACCGCAAGAGCAACTGCTGCCCTATGGCCATGACAAAGCCAAGATCCGCAGCGAGTTTATACGTTCGCTTGAGGATAAGGAGCAGGGTAATCTCATACTCGTGACAGCGATGTCTCCGACACCAGCAGGCGAGGGTAAAACAACGACCTCTGTGGGCTTGGGTGATGCACTCAATCTGATTGGAAAGAAGACCATTACCTGCCTGCGCGAACCCAGTCTTGGACCCTGCTTCGGTATGAAGGGTGGTGCGGCCGGCGGCGGTCAGGCGCAAGTCGTCCCGATGGAGGATATCAACCTTCACTTTACCGGCGATTTTCACGCAATTTCGGTCGCCAACAATTTGCTATCGGCAATGATCGACAACCAGCTCCAGTGGGATAACCCGACGGGTATCGACCCGCGTCGCATCACGTGGCGCCGAGTGGTAGATATGAACGATCGTGCATTGCGCGATATCCTGATTGGCCTGGGTGGCACGCCCAACGGTATACCGCGCGAGGGTGGCTTCGACATCACGGTTGCGTCTGAGGTGATGGCGATCCTCTGTTTGGCGGAGTCCTATGAGGATCTGACACAGCGTCTAGGTAATATTATCGTCGGTTACACCCGTACCGGTGAGCCTGTCCATGCTCGCGATATCAAAGCAGAGGGGGCAATGACAGCGGTACTTAAAGACGCTTTTCTGCCTAACCTTGTGCAGACGCTGGAGAACAATCCGGCTTTCATCCACGGTGGCCCCTTCGCCAACATAGCGCATGGGTGTAACTCGGTAATTGCTACCAAAACGGCGCTTAAGCTTGCCGATTACGTCGTTACCGAGGCGGGTTTTGGAGCTGATCTGGGCGCTGAGAAGTTCTTCAATATCAAGTGTCGCAAAGCGGGCCTAAGTCCCAAGGCTGCCGTGATGGTAGCCACTGTTCGAGCGCTGAAGATGCATGGTGGCGTTGCTAAGGATGCACTGGGCGAAGAGAACGTAGAGGCGGTCACTAAAGGCTGTGAAAACCTGGGACGCCATATCCGTAACATGGGGCAGTTTGGTGTTCCCGTCGTTATCGCGCTGAACCATTTCCACACCGACACTGAGCCCGAGCAGGCCGCTGTAGTGGAATACTGCAAGCAGTTTAATGTCGAATGTATTCTTGCTACGCATTGGCGAGACGGCGGTGCCGGAGCCGTTGAACTAGCGGAGAAGGTTGTTGCCATTGCAGAGTCAAGGGCAGCTCAGTTTCGTACCCTCTACGATGAAGGAGTCGATCTATGGGAAAAAGCCCGTCACGTCGCACGTACTCTCTACGACGCCGACGACCTGATTGCCGATAAAAAGGTGCGGGCGCAGTTCAAGTCTCTGCAAGAGGCGGGCTTTGGTCACTTCCCGGTCTGTATGGCTAAGACACAGTACTCCTTCTCAACGGATCCTCAGTTAATGGGAGCACCCAGTCACCACGTAGTGCCTGTGCGTGAAGTGCGCTTAGCGGCTGGTGCGGAATTTATCGTAGTGATCTGTGGCGACATCATGACCATGCCGGGTCTACCTAGAAAGCCGGCTGCCGAGAGTATTTATCTGAATGAAGCGGGTGAGATAGAGGGGCTGTTTTAGACCCAATCCCAGTTGGGTGACGGTTTGTATGTAAAGACGTCAAAATGTCATTATCAAGTGGGTGCTTTGGCACCCATTTTTTTACCC
>JAYQBD010000254.1:0-1634 GCA_038137135.1 Oceanospirillaceae bacterium
TTTTTAGGGCTTCTGGCATCTGCCTGCGCAGGTGGTACCAGTAGCAAAACTTATGTGGCCTGTCGTAGGGGTCACCACTGAGATTTAGGACTCTGTAATGCCTGTTATTACCCTCCCTGATTCAAGCAAGCGCGAATTCGCCAATCCTGTTACTGTTTTTGATGTTGCTATGGATATCGGTCCTGGTTTGGCGAAAGCTGCATTGGCTGGCCGCGTCGATGGCGAACTGGTTGATACCTCGTTTCTGATTAGCGAAGACGCTAACCTCGCGCTCATTACAGCCCGCGACGAAGAGGGCGTTGACGTTATTCGCCACTCCTGTGCTCACCTGATGGCGATGGCTGTGCAGGAGCTGTTCCCGGGCGCGCAGGTAACTATCGGTCCGGTTATTGAAGACGGCTTCTACTACGATTTCGCTTACGAACGTCCATTCACGCCAGAAGATCTTGAGAAGATTGAGAAGCGCATGAATGAGCTCTCAAAACAGAATCTTCCGGTAGAGCGCTCGGTGATGGAGCGTCCAGATGCGATCAGGCTGTTTGAGCAGATGGGTGAGAAGTACAAGGTCGAGATTATCGACTCGATCCCGGGTGAAGAGCCGTTGTCGTTCTACAAACAGGGCGACTTTCTCGACCTCTGTCGTGGTCCGCACGTACCCTCTACCGGTCACATTAAAGCGTTCAAGCTGATGAAAGTTGCTGGTGCATACTGGCGCGGTGACGTTAAGAATGAGCAGCTGACGCGTGTATACGGTACTGCCTGGGGTGACAAGAAAGAGCTAAAAGCCTACCTGCATCGTCTCGAAGAGGCGGAGAAGCGTGACCACCGTAAACTGGGCAAGCAGTTGAATCTGTTCCACCTGCAGGAAGAGGCGCCAGGTATGGTGTTCTGGCATCCAAATGGCTGGACACTCTGGCAGGCGGTTGAGCAGTACATGCGTAACCAGCAGCGCGCGCGCGGTTACCAAGAGATCAAAACACCTCAGGTTGTTGAACGTACCCTGTGGGAAAAATCGGGTCACTGGGACAAGTTCCAAGAGCAGATGTTTACCACTCACTCTGAGAGCCGTGACTTTGCTGTTAAGCCGATGAACTGCCCGTGTCACATTCAGGTGTTCAACCAGGGTCTGCGCTCATACCGCGACCTGCCGCTGCGCATGGCTGAGTTTGGCTCGTGTCACCGTAATGAACCGAGCGGTGCACTGCACGGCATTATGCGTGTACGTGGCTTTGTTCAGGACGATGGCCACACCTTCTGTGCTGAAGATTCGATCCAGCCAGAAGTGGCTGAGTTCATCGACTTCCTGCATGAGGTCTATGCTGATTTTGGTTTCAGCGACATTATCTACAAACTCTCTACGCGCCCAGAACAGCGTGTAGGTTCAGATGAGGTTTGGGATAAGGCTGAGAAAGCACTGGCTGACGCGCTGGATGCAGCCGGTTTGGATTGGGAAGAGTTACCTGGGGAAGGTGCGTTCTACGGTCCGAAGATTGAGTTCTCGCTACGTGACTGCCTTGGTCGTGTCTGGCAGTGCGGCACGATTCAGGTCGACTTCTCGATGCCAGGCCGTCTAGATGCACAGTTTGTGAACGAAAAAGGTGAGCGCGAAACGCCAGTTATGCTGCACCGTGCTA
>JAYQBD010000255.1:0-1568 GCA_038137135.1 Oceanospirillaceae bacterium
GTTCTGGGTCGTAGCTGGCGATGTTCATATCTTTGGTAAACATGACAGTCCTCTATGAAGTATGACCGGGGACGTTTTCTGCGGCAAAACCGCTAGATGTCCGATAGGTCCTGAAATTTGCGGCGCATTATATTCGAAAAAGAGAGTTGATTCACTTGAATTAGCATCACCGGTTATACCAAATCTGCTCATGCAATCTCGATGCTGTGTTAATATCTGCGCACATTTTGTTTCAGGAGTTGTCTGATGGCTCAGTTCGTCTATTCAATGAATCGCGTTGGCAAAGTTGTTCCGCCAAAACGTGAGATTCTTAAAGATATATCTCTCTCTTTCTTCCCAGGTGCGAAGATCGGTGTACTCGGTCTCAACGGCGCCGGTAAATCAACCCTGCTGCGCATTATGGCGGGCGTCGATCAGGACTACATCGGCGAAGCGCGCCCGATGCCGGGCATCAATGTGGGTTACCTACCGCAGGAGCCACAACTGGATGAGACCAAGACCGTTCGTGAAGTCATTGAAGAGGCTGTTTCAGACGTCAAAGGCGCGCTGGCCGAACTCGATCAGGTTTACGCCGCTTACGCTGAAGAGGATGCAGACTTTGACGCTTTGGCTAAACGCCAGGCTGAACTGGAGAACCTGATCACAGCGAAAGATGGCCACAACCTAGATACTGCACTTGAGCGCGCTGCAGATGCCATGCGTCTGCCCGCCTGGGATGCCGAGGTCAAACACCTTTCTGGTGGTGAGCGTCGCCGCGTAGCGCTCTGTCGTCTACTGCTCGACAAGCCCGATATGCTGCTCCTCGACGAGCCAACCAACCACTTGGATGCCGAATCGATCGCTTGGATCGAGCGCTTCCTGCAGGAGTACCCGGGTACGGTGGTAGCTATTACCCACGACCGCTACTTCCTCGACAATGCTGCTGGCTGGATTCTCGAACTCGACCGCGGCCACGGTATCCCTTGGGAGGGCAACTACAGTTCTTGGCTGGAGCAGAAAGATGCTCGTCTTGCACAAGAAGCCAAACAGGAAGCTGCACACCAGAAAGCAATTAAAGCAGAACTGGAGTGGGTACGTCAGGGCGCTAAAGGACGTCAGTCTAAATCCAAAGCTCGTCTGAAACAGTTTGAAGAGATGAATTCGAAAGAGTTCCAGACGCGCAACGAGACTCAAGAGATCTACATTCCACCTGGCCCGCGCCTGGGCGACAAGGTGATCGAACTGAACAACGTGACCAAAGCCTATGGCGACAAACTGCTGTTCGAAAACCTTAACTTCTCAATTCCGCCGGGCGCAATTGTCGGCATCATCGGTCCGAACGGTGCCGGTAAATCGACACTGTTCCGCATGATCGCCGGTGAAGAGCAGCCAGATTCCGGCAGCGTTGACCTAGGTTCAACCGTACAGCTTGCCTATGTGAACCAGTCACGTGAGCTCGACGGTACCAAAACCGTCTTTGAAGAGATCTCTGATGGTTCGGATATGATCACTGTCGG
The DNA here is from genome assembly GCA_038137135.1 of Oceanospirillaceae bacterium. GTDB lineage: Bacteria > Pseudomonadota > Gammaproteobacteria > Pseudomonadales > Balneatricaceae > Marinobacterium_E. The sequence goes on from JAYQBD010000255.1 coordinate 1,497, forward strand.
CAACTACACCACGCCTTCACGCGCTTACTGTGGTCGCTTCAACTTCAAAGGTTCAGACCAGCAGAAGTTTGT
>JAYQBD010000256.1:0-1505 GCA_038137135.1 Oceanospirillaceae bacterium
AAGACCAGACGATCTTTCAGAGAGAAGGCTTCGCGCATAGCGCCTTCCAAGTCAGAGAGTTTCTCAACCTTCATACCGACATGACCGTAGGCCTCGGCTAGTTTGATGAAGTCTGGCAGCGCTTTAACGTAGGACTGCGAGTGACGTGACTCGTAGTTCATATCCTGCCACTGACGCACCATACCCAGAGACTGGTTATTCAGGTTGATAACCTTCACAGGAATCTCATACTGCTTACAAGTTGAGAGTTCTTGGATGTTCATCTGGATAGAGCCTTCACCGGTAACACAGGCCACATCTGCATCAGGGAAGTTCATTTTAACCCCCATCGCTGCAGGTAGACCGAAGCCCATGGTGCCAAGGCCACCTGAGTTGATCCAACGGTTTGGCTTGTTGAACTTGTAGTACTGCGCAGCATACATTTGGTGCTGGCCTACGTCCGAACAGACAAAAGCGTCGCCGTTAGTTACTTTCGACAACGTTTCGATCACCTGCTGTGGCTTCATCATCTCACTGTCATCGGTACGGTAGCGACCGCCATGGCGTCCGCGCCACTCGTCGATCTGCGTCCACCACGAAGCAATTGCTTCAGCATCAGGCTTAATACCCGCCGCTGCGACCAGCTCACTCATCTCTTCCAGTACAGCACCTGCTGGGCCAACGATCGGTACGTCGACTTCAACGGTCTTCGAGATAGACGCTGGATCGATATCGATATGCACGATGCGTGCTGTCGGACAGAACTTGTCTGTTGCGTTGGTGACACGGTCATCGAAACGTGCACCCACTGCCAGGATCAGATCCGCGTGGTGCATCGCCATATTGGCTTCGTAGCTGCCGTGCATGCCCAGCATACCGAGCGACTGACGGTCAGTACCGGGGTAGCCACCGAGGCCCATTAGGGTGTTGGTCACTGGGTAGTTCAGTGTCTGCGCCAGCTTGATCAGCTGCTCGCTTGCACCACCCATGATGACACCGCCACCGGTGTAGATCACTGGGCGCTTAGCAGCCAACAGCATATCCACTGCTTTCTTGATCTGACCGCTGTGACCGCGACTGATTGGGTTGTACGAACGCATCTTCACAGACGCTGGGAACTCGTACGGGTAGCGCTCGGTTGGAGTTGTCATATCCTTGGGAATATCAACAACGACTGGGCCTGGACGGCCAGACTCTGCAATGTAGAACGCTTTTTTGATGATCGCCGGGATATCTTCTGGACGCTGAACACTGAAGTTGTGTTTAACGATCGGACGGGAGATACCGAGCATATCGGTTTCCTGGAATGCATCTTCACCAATGAGGTAGCTCATTACCTGACCGGTAATAACAACCATTGGGATTGAATCCATGTAGGCAGTTGCGATGCCTGTCACTGCGTTGGTCGCACCAGGACCTGAGGTGACGAGCGCCACGCCGGCCTTGTTGGTCGCGCGCGCATAAGCATCAGCCATGTGTGTAGCAGCCTGCTCATGGCGCACCAAAACGTGCTGGACCTCTTCCTG